>JANZZG010000069.1 GCA_026419515.1 Methylophilaceae bacterium | reverse complement strand
CCCAACAATGGCTGGTCACACATCGTGGTGAGCTGGACCTTCAACAATCTGGCGGGCAGCAACCAGGACCGGCTGCGTATCTGGGTCGATGGCGTGTTGCAAGCCACTACGGCTTTCACCACCACCAATACCGTTTCCCCCCAGATCGGCACGCTTTACATAGGCGACAATCGCAGCAGCATCAGCCCGGTAGGGCGCTCGGCCGGCAATCCGGGCGGTGGCGGCAACGCCAGCCTCGATGAATTCCGCATCTACAATTTCGAAGGGGGGTTGGCGCTCGTGCAGCGCGATATGAACCAGATCACTGCTTGTCTGGCGCATTACGCCATCGCGCACGCCGGCAGTGGTCAGGCATGCCAGAGCCAAAATGTCACCATTACGGCGCATGATGCCAGCCACAATCCTATCATCATGCCGAACAACACGACCACCATCGTTCTTTCGACTTCGACCGGCCAGGGAGACTGGTCCTTGGTGAGTGGCTGGGGCACGTTCAGTAACGGTACGGCGGGTGATGGCATCGCCACTTACTTGTGGAATGGCGAATACCAGGCGGTGTTCGCCCTCAACCATCCGGCGGCGGGGACGGTCAACATCAACGTCACCGACGGTCAGATAGCAGAAAGCGCGACGGAGGATCCCCCGCTGGTATTGAATGCCTGCTTCAGCAAGTTCAACGCTTGTCACAACTATACCGGCTCCAATTGTTCCGCGGCCAATGGCAGGCTTTATACCCGTCTGGCCGGCGTGGGGTTCGATACCGACGTCGTGGCCCTGACGGATACCGATACCGTGGCCACCTCCTTCACCGGCAAGGCGCAGGTGTCGGTGATTGCGCGAGCGAGTCCGGGTGGCCCGGTCGATGCGCAGAACTGCTTTACTCCGGATTACACCTTGTTTTTGGACAATGCCACGACCAGTTTCACCAGCGGCAGATTGAACCTGACCAACCAGGTCGTCCCGCAGGCATACCGGGACGTGCGCATCAAGGTGACCTGTGATGCCACGCATTGCCCGCCTTCCGGCATGACCTGGTGCAGTACCGACAATTTCGCCATTCGGCCCCAGGGCTTTGCCGTGAGTGCCAAGCTCGGCGAGCAGCCGGTGGAGCAGTTGAAGGCCGGGCATGGCTTTACCTTGGAGGCGAATAGCAATGTGAGTGCCCAATATACCGGCACACCTGCCTTGGATACGAGCAGGCTGCGTGACCACAACAACAATCCGGCGGGCAGTATCACGGGGGCTTTTTCGGCGGGAACGGGCGCGGTGGCCAGTGGCACCTTCCAGTATCACGACGTGGGGACGCTTTCGCTGCTGGCCGACGCCGTGACGGATGCCACATTCACCAGCGTGGACCAGCCCAGCGACTGCGTGAGCGGCAGCACGTCCAACACACTTTCCGCTGGCAAATACGGGTGCGTCATCGGCTCGGCGGCGGCAGGCCCGTTCGGGCGGTTTTATCCCGACCATTTCACCTTTGCTGCGACACTCACCCCGGCCTGCAGCAGTGGCTTTAGCTACATGGATCAGCCCGCCCTCGGGATCAATCTCGCAATGACGGCAAGAAGCTCGAATGGTGCGGTGACCACTCGCTATACGGCAGGGTATCCTTACCTCGGGACGTTCAGCATCACCGGTGACAATGGGGGAACGCCCGTTTCCTTGAGTCGCCTCGACCCTGCATTGCCGCCTTTCGTCTGGAACAACGGCAGTTATACCGTCAACGTGACGAATACCAAATTCACGCGTGGCAGCAGTCCGGACGGGCCGTATGAAAATTTCGCCCTCAAGGCGAACATCCTGTCCGAACCAGACGGTGTTGCATTGAGTGGTGGTGCTCTCAGCAACACCACGCGCATACGCTATGGGCGCATCAAGCTGGGCAATGCGCATGGCTCGGAACTCCTACCGTTGCCCATCCCGTTTTCCCTGGAATACTACAACGCTGGCAGCTGG
The DNA here is from genome assembly GCA_026419515.1 of Methylophilaceae bacterium. Taxonomy (GTDB): domain Bacteria; phylum Pseudomonadota; class Gammaproteobacteria; order Burkholderiales; family Methylophilaceae; genus JANZZG01. Next base: position 13,984 of record JANZZG010000069.1, on the reverse strand, counting down.
ACGAAAAACCTGCTCGACACCTGCACCAGCATCACCGCGAGCAGTTTTGCCTTGGCTTTCCCGCCGGCTCCAAGCAACCATCTCGCCGCCTGTGAAACGGCCATGGCGATCACGGGTAGCGCCCCCGGTTTTCAGCCCAAGCTTTTTGCACCAGGCGCCGGCAATGACGGCTGGACTGATGTCACACTGAATCTCGGCGCGACGGCCAGTGGAAGTGCATGTATGGCTCAAGGTGCCTCAGCGGTACCGGCGACTACGGTCAACGCGCCTTGGTTGCAGTATCCCGGCAATAGCAATCCCACCAGTCGCGCGACTTTCGGGCTTTACAAAAATGCCAATGAGCTCATTTACCTGCGCGAAAATTATTGAGGTTTTACTTTAAAAAACTTGATTTTGTATAGAGTTAGTGAGAAAATTTAACAAGCCACCTTAGAAAGTTTTGGATGCGATTCCCGTTCCGCAAAACGCGCGCTTCATCTCGCATCGCGCTTTCCCGCGTCGGGAATACTGTCTTGGCCGTTTCGGTCACGGTCGAAAATCCCAAGCCTAGAGTTGTGTCATATGCCCAACATGACCTGACGGAATCGAGCCCGCGAGCATGGAGCGAGTTGATCCAAGCACTACATCTCAAACGCGAACATGTCATACTGGTACTCAGCGCGGGAGAATATCAGCTGCTGCAGGTCGAATCGCCCAATGTCCCGGAATCCGAACGCAAGCAGGCCGTGGTCTGGAAGCTAAAGGACGTGCTGGGTTATCCGGTGGATCAAGCCACCGTGGATGCGATCGCCATCCCACAAGATGCGGGCTATCCTGGCAGAGGCGGGTTGATGTATGCCGTGGCGGCACGCAACGAAATCATCCAACGTTATATGGAAAGCTTCGAGTCGGCAGGAGCCTTGCTGGATGTCATCGACATTCCCGAGCTCGCCCAGCGCAACATGGCCGCCCTGTTGGAAGAGGCTGGGCGCGGTATCGCATTGCTTTCCTTCAATGAGGATGGCGGCCTGCTGACTTTCACTGCCGGTGGTGAGCTCTACCATGCCCGCAGCATCGAGATTTCCACCCACCAACTGTCGGGCATGGATGCCGAACAACGGAGATACGTCTTCGAGCGCCTGGTGTTGGAACTCCAACGTTCGCTAGACAATTTCGAGCGACAATTCAGTTATGTCACGATTTCCAAACTGGTACTGGCCCCCATGCCCGGCCAGGCTGTTTTGGAAGAATATTTGCGTGAAAATCTTGGCGTTACGGTAATCAGCCTGGACCTTGCCGAAGTCATGAACATCGCGGCCATCGAAGAACTCCAGGCTCCTGCTGCCCAGTCCCAGTGCTTTCTGGCACTCGGCGCAGCCCTGCGTCCGGCGGAGGCGACGACATGAGCAGGGAGCAGGTTCACGGCGTGGCCGGGATATCGGCGCGGACACGTTACCAGCGCAGCTGGCCGTTTGCGGGGAGCGCCGATCGTCCGCCGCTTCTGCTCCGGTGCCATCGCGATACCCTGTCGCGGCGGGTGCCGTTGGCGAATGTCGTCGGTCGCCGACGTGGAGAGGTTTGCGGTTTTGTGGCGGTGGCGGAGGCGACGACATGAGCCAGCAGATCAATCTGGTCAACCCGGCGTTACGTCCCAAGCGTGAGCTGCTGACTGCCTCACACATGGCCGGGATCACGGCCGGAATGGTGGTGCTGCTTTGTGCTTACGGCGGGTATTTGTCTTTCCAGGCTTCCACCTTGGCTGCACAGCGAGCGGCATGGGCTCGGCAGTTGCAGGAAGTACAGGCGAGTCTGGTGCAATCCATCCAGCAAAATCCGGCCCGACAGCCTAACCCAGCCCTGGAAAATGAAATTGCGGAGGCGGAGCGCCAGCTACGGCAGCGCGAGCAAGTGCTGGATTTCCTGAAAAGTGGGGCGATAGGTACGAGCCAGGGCTTTTCTGGATTGATGCACGCTTTTGCCCATGTGCAAGTGCCTGGTGTGTGGTTGACGGGGTTTGGCGCCAACGGCAAAGGCGATGAAATGCACATCCAGGGGCGCGCCTTGTCACCGGAACTGATCCCTCAATACATTGCGGAGTTGTCCACAGAGGCAGTATTGCGCGGACGGTCGTTCAGCGGTCTGCGGGTTTCTCAACCGTTGACACAGGCGGCAGTCGCTGGCGATGGACAGCAAAAGATTACTCAGCCTTCATTTGTCGAATTTTCTTTGTCTGCCGGCCAGCCGCCCCAAGAGCAGCCAGCAGCCCCTGGGACGAAGTCATGAAAGCATACTGGAAGGTACTTTCTGACAAAGTGCTGGCGCTGAGTCGGCGTGAGCGCATACTGGTGCTGGCTGCAATGCTCGCCTTGGTGTGGATGCTGGCTGATACGGTGATATTTACGCCGTTACAGAACCGTTTGAAGCACGACCGGGAAGGAATCGTCTCCCTGCAAGCACAGGTAAGCCAGCTCAAGGCACAACAGGCCCAGCTGGTCGAGGCAGCCCATTACGACCCGGATGCCGCCAACCGGGCGAGACTGGCCGAGCTACAGCGCCGGTTGGCGCAGTTGGATGCCGACCTGAAACGAACCCAGCAGGCGCTGGTGGCACCTGAAGAGATGCCCCGGGTGCTGGAAAGCCTGTTGCAAAAAAATCCCCACGTCAAATTGGTCGGACTGGTTACATTGCCAGTGTCGAAACTGATGGGGGCGCCGGCGGAAGACAAATCGGACGGGGTGATGAGGGTTGGCATTTACAAACATGGGTATGAGCTGACCTTGGAAGGGCGTTATCTGGATTTGTTGCGTTACGTGCAAGCATTGGAAGCCGCCCCTTGGCAGATGTTGTGGGGTCAAGTCAGTCTGCAGGCAGGCTCCTATCCCTCCTCGACGCTGAAATTGACGTTGTATACCTTGAGCCTGGATGCGGCATGGTTGAGTATATGACGTCGATCGTGACGAGTGGACGGTTACGTTTGCGTTGCTGGACACATCGAATGGTGGCAGGGACGTATAATGTCGGTCGGCGGGGACGGCTTGCCAACCCTTTATCAGCCGCGTCTGCTGGGTATGGGCCGTTGTGGCGGGCATGCATGGTGGGGGTGAGCTTGTTTGGGCTTGCCTTGCCGTGTGGAGCGGCGGAGCTGCAGGATCCGACGCGTCCGCCGGGGATGGAGACGCTAGGGGGCATCGACACGCCACAACCAGGCGCGGTGGGGCCGGTGCTGCAGGCAGTGACGTTGTCCAAATCGCGCAAAGTGGCAGTCATCAGTGGCCAGGAAGTGCCGCTGGGGGGCCGCTATGGTGAGGCCAAATTGATTCGGCTGAGTGACAGTGAGGCCGTGCTACGCAACCCAGACGGCACCCTGCAGACCTTGTCCATGTATACACGCGTCGAAAAAAAGGTGTTGACGCCTGCGGCAGGCAAACGCAAGAAAATGGCTGACAAAAAATGAGGCGATGGGGGAAACCAGTTTGATAGCTGCACGTTTTTTCATCGTGGGGGTGTTGTTGGCCTTGGCAGCCTGCAATGCCAACCCGCCGCGCGACCGTTCCACGCTGGAGCGCATCAATAGCGAACTTCGGCAGGCGGTTGAGGACAACCAGCAAAAACCGCCCATTCCAGATGCCGTTCGGAATGCCTTGCTTCCCCCCTTGAAAATTCCCATGCCCAAGGCCACCGGGCGTGAACTCGAACAAAGATTCGATCTAGTCGTCAACGAAGCGCCGGCAGCGCAGGTGTTCATGGGCATCGTATCCGGCACGCGTTACAGTATGCTGGTACATCCTGACGTCAAGGGTAACATTTCGGTCAATCTCAAGGATGTGACGGTATTCGAAGCGCTGGAGGCGATCCGCGAGATCTATGGTTACGAATACAAGTTGGATGGGCGCCGCATTTATATCGAGCCGATGTCGCTGCAAACGCGGGTGTTCCAGGTCAATTACATCAACAGCAAACGCAACGGGATGTCGGATACCCGCGTGGTTTCTGGTGCTTTGAACACGGGTTCGACGGCAAGCCCGACCCCTGCCGGTACGGGAACTGCGACGATGGGGGCGCCTTCCAGCAACCGTACCACGACGGTCAGCAGTAGCATCCAGACCCAGTCCAGTAGTGATTTCTGGGCGGAGATCACGGCAGCCCTCAATGCTTTGGTAGGGACCGAAGAAGGCCGGCGGGTGATCGTCAATCCACAGTCCGGCATCGTGCTGGTGCGCGCCATGCCGACGGAACTTCGCAGTGTGGAAAAATTCTTGCGTGCGATGCAAGTCAGCATCGCCCGCCAGGTGATCCTGGAAGCCAAGATCATCGAGGTGCAGCTCAACGACCAGTCGCAGGCCGGCATCAACTGGTCGGTGTTCGCCGGCAGTGGCAAGAACCGCGTCACCATCGGCAACGTGAATGCCGAGACCGCCCTGGGCAAAGGCGGGCAGGCAGATGTGACGAGCGGCAAATTGAGCGTTTCGGCTGGCCAAGTCCTGGCCAATACTGCCATAGCGAGTGTCGGTGGGCCACTGTTTGCGATCGCAGTCCAGGCCACCAATTTCGCCAGTCTGATTTCTTTCCTGAATACACAAGGAGACGTGCATGTGCTGTCCAGTCCGCGCATCGCTACGCTCAACAATCAGAAGGCGGTGCTCAAGGTCGGCACCGACGAATTTTTCGTGACACGCGTGTCCACCAGTACGATTGCGTCCACCGGCGCGACCACCACAGTACCGGAAGTGGCTTTGGATCCGTTTTTTTCGGGCATCTCGCTCGACGTGACACCACAGATCGACGAAAACGACAACATCACTTTGCACATTCATCCTTCGGTCAGCGAGGTTTCCACCGTCACCAAGCAAATCAACATCGGCACTGGCCAGACCATCAGCTTGCCGCTGGCGTCCAGCAAAGTGAGTGAAACCGACAGCATCGTGCGCGCCAAGGATGGACAGGTGATCGCAATCGGTGGACTGATGAAGCAAAGCACCATCAGCGAACGCTCCAAGGTGCCCGGCCTGGGGGATGCCAAGGGGGTGGGAGCGGCTTTCCGGCAGAATGGGCAGGCCACGGTCAAAAGCGAGCTGGTGATTCTACTCAAGCCAACGGTGGTCAAGGATGTGACGAGCTGGAATGAGGACATTCTTTCTTCCCAGCAAAGGATCGAGAGCCTGGACCGCCCGGCGGAACCGGCGAACCCTTGAGGTTGGCCATGTATCTCGAATATTTCGGGCTACGTGAATTCCCATTCAACCTGACGCCCGATACCAGTTTTTTCTTTGCTTCCAGGGGGTATCAGGAAGCATTGAATACTTTGTTGATTGCCACCCGTACCGGAGAAGGGTTCATCAAGATCACCGGCGAGGTGGGGACGGGAAAAACCATGCTGTGCCGTAAATTCATGGCCAGCCTGGACGATCAGTTCAAGGTGGCTTACATTCCCAATCCTTTCCTCGACCCGCAGTCCTTGCTGCGGGCCTTGGCAGACGAGCTGGGAATCCGCTTTCGAACTCGGACGGTCGATGCGCACCTGCTGCAGAAATCATTGACGACTGCGCTGATGGATTTCGCGCGCGCCGGCAAACGTGTGGTAGTCTGCCTGGACGAAGCGCAGGCCATGCCACTGGAGACCCTGGAAGCATTACGCCTGCTGACCAATCTGGAAACGGAAAAGCGCAAATTGCTGCAGGTCGTGATTTTCGGCCAGCCGGAATTGGATGCCAAGCTCGACCACGAATCCATCCGTCAGCTCAAGCAACGCATCACGTTCGATTACCGTTTGGGCGCGCTGACACGAGACGAATTGCATTACTATCTCAACCACCGGCTGATCGTGGCCGGCTATCAGGGAGGCCGCATGTTCAGCCCCCTGGCGCTGTGGTTGCTGCAGCGTAAAACCAAAGGCGTGCCGCGACTGGTCAATATCCTGGCCCACAAAGCGTTGCTCTCCGCTTTCGGGAAAGGCAGAAAAATGGTCGGGGTGCGTGACGTGCTGGCGGCCGCCCGAGACACCGGGAGTACCCGCGCGCCCCGGTGGAAGCACTGGACATGGGCCCTGTTGCTCTCGGTGGCGGTGGCGGGGGCTTGGTTCTGGGTGATGATGCGATGAGTCTGATCAATCAAATGCTGAAAGACCTAGAGCGGCGCCATGCCTCGGCGCAGGAGTTGCAGCCCCTGGCCGGCGAAGTACGGGCCGTGAGCCCGACTGAGCGGAGTTCCAAGTCCTGGGTGTGGGGAGCACTTCTACTGGCATTGGCCGCAGCCGCGGTCGGCGGGTGGTGGTACACATCCACTCCGCCACGCGTGCCGCCATCCCTTTCAGCATCTTTGCGGCCCCCCTCTGCATCTCCACCCGCCCAACCGGCTGCGTCTACGCCGGCTCCTCAGACCGTTGCACTCGGTGGGACTACTGTGTCTGTGCCCAAGCTGGAACAGCCTATGGCGGAAGAAGCCTCGAGTATGACCTCGACCCGTTCCATGACTGGCCTGGACCATCGGTTGCGATCCGTTTCTGTTGGGGACGTTGCCGAGCACAATGCCACTGTGTCCGATGCCACGCCTCCCCAAACCGAGCCGCCCATGCTCAAGCTGGCGGACAAACCCAGCGAGCGTCCCCTGCTCAAGCCTGTGCCCGCATCTCCCACCATGCCGCTCAAGCGCGAATCTCCCCAGCAAAGGAGCGAAAACCTGTACCGGCAAGCTGTTGCACTTCTTGGCCAGGGATGTGTAGCGGAGGCGCGGACGCTGCTGTATCGATCACTGGAGGAAAACACTGCCAACCACCATGCACGGCAGCTGCTGGCGGGTCTGTTGCTGGAAAGCCAACAGCTCGATGACGCCTTGCCATTGCTCAAGGAAGGGGTGAGGATGGCGCCCGACCAGACTGGTTTGGTCATGGCACTTGCACGATTGCAAGCTGATGCAGGCGATTACAAAGCTGCTTTGCAGACGATGGAACAGGGGGCGGCATTCGCCGGCGCCGATGATGCCGATTTTGCAGGACTCCATGCTGCATTGCTGCAACGCGAAGAGCGCCATGCCGAGGCGATTCCTCGCTATCTGGCGGCGTTACATGGAGATCCAGCCAATGTGAGCTGGCTGGTGGGACTCGGTATCTCCTTGGAGGCAGAAAATCGACGCACGGATGCGCGCGAGGCCTATGAGCGGGCAAAGCAGACGGGGGCCTTGCCTCCCGAGCTGTCTGAATTCGTCGAACAACGCTTGCAATCACTCAAAGGGCCATGATCATTCTGTCTGCATCACGAAGCGGGCTCACGCAATGTCCGTGCCATCACCCAGCAATCGACCCGGCCGGCCCCTGCGCGTTTGAGGACTTTCGCCAACTCGTTGAGCGTGGCGCCGCTGGTCATCACATCATCCACCACGGCCACATGCCTGCCTTCTAGATCTCTCAGGCATGCAAAAGCCCCGCGTACGTTGCGCCTGCGCTGGGTGAGGGGCAGGCTGGCCTGGGGCACGGTTGGACGCAGACGAACCACGGTGTCGAGGGCCAATGGGATGCCGGATGCACGGCTCACGGAGCGGGCGATTTCCATCGCTTGGTTGAAGCCACGTTCATAAAGGCGCTGCGGATGCAGGGGCATGGCCAATATCACATCCGGTTTGGGGCGTGCCGCCACATGTAATGCCAGGCATTCGCCGAGAGCCCCCGCGATGGCCAGGTGGTTGCCATATTTGTAAGCTTGCAACAAGGCATCGACGGGAGGGGCGTAGCTGAAGACCGCCGTTGCGGCATCGAAATGCGGCGGATGCTTCAGGCAGGCGCCACAGAGCTCCGCTTGTGGCATGGGCGTGGCGCAAACGGGGCAGCAGCGTGCAGGGTGATATGGTAATTCGCGCAAACAGCCCTCACACAAGGCCCGTTTGCCGGAAAGGCGGCTGCACAGCACGCACTGCTGGGGCAACACGCGTTGTACAAATTTTGCGTATATGTCAATCAATTGCATGTCATTTTTTTGACAACTATAATGGGCCCGTTTCAGCCAGGGAGGTTGCATTATGCCAGTGAAAACCATCACCGCCGACCAGCAGCGGCGAGATGCGCAGCTGTTCAACATTTTTTCCTGCATTGCAGTCGGCTTGATGCCGCTCATCATCCCGACATTGTTGTGGGTGGCGGCTTCCATCTTCGTGCATGCCTCGATCGCCCATCATCCCAACCAGCGGGTACGGGATTACCTTTATCCAGGGGGATATCGTTTTTATGGGTTGGTGGGGGTGCTGGTGGTGGTTCTGAATTTCAGTAACATCATGTCCAGTTGGATTCCCGGCGTATTGCATATGGGGCCGCTACGTTTGCCGATGTTCTGGGTGTGGGTATGGGTACTCAGCCTGCTCGTGATCGTGCCACTTGGGCTACGTGACATTCGGCGCGCGCGCGCAGAGCCATGGCAGGACATGACGGTGGAGATGGCGCATGCATAACCTGGCGGAAGCCGTCTCTGCCCGTAAAAAATGGAAAGTGGCGGAGATTGTCGCGCTGTTCGAGCTGCCGTTTGCCGATCTCATCCATCGCGCGCAAACGTTACATCGTGCGCATTTCGACCCCAACACGGTGCAGATCAGCACGCTACTTTCTATCAAGACGGGTGGCTGTCCGGAGGATTGCGGTTATTGCCCGCAGTCGGCGCGCTACCACACCGGTGTGGAAAACTCGGCCCTGATGGCATTGGAAGACGTGGTGGCTGCGGCCAAAGCGGCCAAGGCACAAGGTGCTACGCGCTTCTGCATGGGGGCGGCCTGGCGTGGGCCGAAGCAGCGTGACCTGGAGCCAGTGCTCAAAATGATTGCGGAAGTGAAGGCGCTGGGCATGGAGACCTGTGCCACCCTGGGCATGCTCAAGGAAGGCCAGGCCGAACAGCTGAAAGAAGCAGGGCTTGATTATTACAACCACAATCTCGATACTGCGCCGGATTTTTATGGTGAGATCATTTCGACGCGGACTTACCAAGATCGCCTCGATACGCTGGAGCGGGTGCGTCAAGCAGGGCTGCGTGTGTGCTGCGGCGGCATCATCGGCATGGGTGAGTCACGCATGCAGCGCGCTGCGCTGCTTGCCCAGCTGGCGAACATGGAGCCCCCCCCGGAATCCGTGCCGATCAATTTGCTCACCCAGGTCGAGGGCACGCCGCTATGCGGGACGCCGGAACTTGACGAGATCGAGTTCGTGCGCACGATCGCCTGTGCCCGTATCACCATGCCGGAATCCCACGTACGGCTATCTGCTGGACGCAACCAGATGTCGGAGGCGATGCAGGCGTTGTGTTTTCTGGCCGGTGCCAATTCCATCTTCTACGGTGAGAAGCTGCTCACCACCGGTAATCCGGATACCGACAGTGACCGCAAGCTGTTCGACAAGCTGGGTATCCGTCCCGAGCCGGTGACCTGATCCGGGAACACGGGGAAGGTTTCCCCGGGTATCTGCTGTTGCCTTTCCCCGTGATGCATACGCTGTTGTCCGAACTCGCAGCCGAACTCGCCGAGCGTGAGGCCAGAGGAATGCTGCGTCGCCGCCGGCTGTTGGAAAGTGCGCAGGGAGCCCATGTTCGGGTGGATGGGCTCGAGGTGCTGTCCTTCTGCAGCAACGATTATCTCGGTCTGGCCAGCCACCCGGCCTTGGTTAGGGCCGTGCAGGCGGCGGTGCAGTCGTGCGGTGTTGGTAGCGGGGCGTCGCACCTGATCGCCGGGCACCATCGCCTGCATCACGAGCTGGAACAGGCGCTGGCACGCCATGTCGGCCTGCCGCGCGCGCTGTTGTTCTCCACCGGCTACATGGCCAATCTGGGTGTGATATGTGCGCTGGTGGGGCGTGGAGACGCCGTGTTTGCGGATCGCCTCAATCATGCCTCGCTCAATGATGCGGCAGTGCTGTCGCGCGCCCGGCTCAAGCGCTATCCGCACAACGACCTGGACGCGCTGGACCGGCTACTGGCCACGTCCTCCGCCAGACGCAAGCTGGTCGTCGCCGACGCCGTGTTTAGCATGGATGGCGACCTGGCGCCGGTCCCCGACCTGCTGGCCCTGTGCGAACGGCACGGGGCCTGGCTGATGCTGGATGATGCACATGGATTCGGGGTGCTGGGCGAAGGTGGCCGGGGTATCCTGGAACACTACCGGATAGCCAGTCCGCGCATCATCTACATGGCGACCCTGGGCAAGGCGGCCGGCGTGGCGGGCGCTTTCGTGGCCGGGGATGAGCGGCTGATCGAAAGCTTGCTGCAGAACGCCCGCACCTATGTTTACACCACGGCCGCGCCTCCCCTGTTGTCGGCCGCGGTGCTGGCCAGCCTGCAGTTGATCGAGACGGAAGGCTGGCGGCGCGCACACCTAAAAGCGCTGGGTGCGCTCCTGCGTGACAGGGTATGTCTGAAACGTTGGCAGCTGATGGATACTTGCACCCCCATCATACCCTTGATCATCGGTACTAATGCAGAGGCGGTACGTGTCAGCGAGCATTTGCTGGAACGCGGCATACTGGTGCCGGCAATACGTCCGCCCACCGTGCCGGTAGGTACCGCACGTCTGCGTATTTCGCTATCCGCAGGCCATACCGCCGAAGACGTGATTCGGCTGGCGGATGCGCTCAATGCGGTCGAGGCAGCATGACATTGCACGTGGAAACCCGGGGGCAGGGAGCGGATCTGGTGTTGATCCATGGTTGGGGCCTGCACGGTGGGGTGTGGCAGCCAGTGGTGGAAGCGTTGGCCCAGTCTTTCCGCGTGCATGTCGTGGATTTGCCCGGGCTGGGAAAAAGTCCCACCGTGATGCCTTATACGTTGCCCGCACTGGCGGAAAAGCTGGCAAGCGCATTTTCTGGGGACGTGGCAGTATGCGGATGGTCACTGGGTGGCCAAGTGGCGATGCGCTGGGCGCTGGATCGGCCAGAGCAGGTACGGCGTGTAGTGCTGGTCGATACCACCCCGCGCTTCGTCAGCGGTGCAGACTGGCAATACGGGATCGAACCCGGGGTGTTTCGCCAGTTTGCCGGTGAAGTCGCTACGGACTACCAGTGCGCTCTGTCCCGCTTCCTTGCCTTGCAGGTGCAAGGCGGTGAAGCCTCCAAGGAAACGCTGCGGCAGCTACGCGCGTGCGTGTTCCGGTATTCGCCGCCTTCGCCTAAGGTGCTGCAGGCAGGACTAGCGCTTCTGCTCCATACCGACCTGCGCAAGGAACTGGCGGCACTGGCAACCCCCGCCTTGGTGGTGCAGGGGGGGCATGACCGGTTGGTTCCGACGGCTGCGGGTCATTGGTTGGCAGAAGCATTGCCGGATGCGCGCATCGAAATCTGCGAGACGGCCTCGCATGCGCCCTTTCTTTCCCATCCTCGCTGGTTCGTGGGTTGCGTGAAGGAGTTCCTCGGTGGATGATCCGTACCGTATCGACAAACGGCGCCTGCGCATGGCTTTCGGACGGGCTGCGGCGAGTTATGATGCTGCCGCCGTGTTGCAGCGTGAAGTGTTGGAGCGCATGTTGTCCCGTCTCGCGCTCATCAAACTGTCCCCGCGCCTTATCCTCGATGCCGGGTGCGGCACCGGTCTCGGCATGGAGCGGCTGGCGGCTCGCTATCCGGCAGCACGATTGATCGGGTTGGATATCGCATTGCCGATGCTGCGGCAAGCCGTTTTGCGCGGCGGTTGGTGGTCCCAACTGTGGCGGCCCCGGCGTGATTATGTCTGTGGTGACGTCGAATCGTTGCCGCTCGCTGCGGCTTGCGTCGACATGGTATGGTCCAACCTCACTTTGCAGTGGTGTAATGACATCCCACGCACGTTTCGGGAACTACACCGTATCCTGCGTCCGGAGGGCCTGCTCATGTTCAGCACTTTCGGCCCGGATACATTGATGGAATTGCGTGCGGCGGCGGAAGGCGAGGCGCCTTACACCCGGGTGAATCGCTTTCTCGACATGCACGATATCGGTGATGCATTGGTGCGGGTGGGGTTTGCCGAGCCGGTGATGGACGTGGAGCGCTTCGTTCTGACTTATGATGACGTACGCGGCTTGATGCGCGATCTCAAGGCGATCGGAGCGCACAATGCCACCCAGGGTCGCCGGCGGGGGCTCGAGGGCAAATCATTCCTTGCCGATCTAGCAGCCCGTTACGAGCGTTTCCGCAGTCAAGGGCGACTGCCCGCCACCTACGAAGTCGTCTATGGGCTCGCTTGGAAAGGACTCCCCAGACCAGCAGCCGATACGGTTCGCCCCATCCAATTACACCGACGCAGATGAAACCGATGTCTTGTTTCGTAACGGGAACCGACACCGGGGTGGGCAAAACCCTGGTGTCGTGCATGTTGCTGCGTGCCTACGCTGCGCGTGGCCTACGTGCCGCTGGCATGAAACCGGTGGCGTCCGGCTGCCTCAAGCAGGGCGAAGCGCTGGTCTCCGAGGATGCCCAAGCGTTACAGGCCGCCAGTAGCGTGCCGCTGACTCTGGCGCAAATCAATCCTTACGCTTTCGAACCGCCTGTCGCTCCCCATCTTGCAGCCGCGCTGGTCGGGCAGACGATCGATTTGGAACTCATTCATGCGGCTTACTTGGCCTTGTGTGCTCGAGCCGAAGTCGTGGTGGTGGAAGGCGTGGGCGGATTCCGTGTACCACTCAATGCACGGCAGGATACGGCCGATCTGGTCGGCATGCTGGGGCTGCCGGTAGTGCTGGTGGTCGGCATGCGGCTAGGCTGCCTCAACCATGCCTTGCTCACGGCTGAGGCCATCCTGGCTCGCGGGCTCATGCTGGCAGGCTGGGTGGCCAACCGCATCGATCCCCACATGGCATTGTTCGAGGAAAACCTCGCCGCATTAGAGGAGCGCTTACCCGCCCCCTGCTGGGGAGTGATTCCTTACCGGCACCCCCTTACGATCGATGATGTAGATTGGGTATTGATGTTATAGAATGCGCGTGAGCCTGTGCGATAGAACACAGGACCCACTGAGGAGAATTTTCACATGAACGCATTACTCGAAAAAATCGTCGAGAAGCTGAACCTGCGCAAGCAGTTCCTGCTCATTTCCTTGCTGGTTGCATTCGCTTTCGTGGTCGCGTATATAGCCAATTCGCTTCCAGTGGTGATCGGACTGCTGCTGTTGAACGTCGTTACCGCGCTGTGGTTCGGCATGCGCAGCGCACGTCGTGCCGAAGCCATCGTCGGCGCCTTGCAGAACATAGCATCGGGCAATCTCTCGCAAAAATTCAGGCTCAACGGCAAGGACGATTTCGCTTGGATGGCCTACGAATCGGACCGCGCCCGCAAAGGCGTGGCCCAGTTGATCCAGACCGTGCGCGATACCGCCACCGAAATCAACATGGCCTCGAGCGATCTGAGCAGCATGGCTTCGCGCTCCATGGATGCCATCACCCGGCAAGGCGAACAGACCCGCCAGATCGGCGAGAGTATCCTGCATCTGGCCGACCAGATCCGGGACGTCGCGACGCATGCCAACGGCGTAGCGGCTGCCGCCAAGGATGCCAACTCGGCGGCTGTGGAAGGCAGCCAGGTGGTTGGACAGACCATACGTTCGCTGGAAACCATTTCCACCGACGTGCAGGGAATCGCAGAGTCCATCACCTCCTTGCAGGTCGAGATCAACAAGATCAGTTCGGTGATGCAGGTGATCCGCGACATTTCCGAACAGACCAACCTGCTGGCGCTCAATGCTGCCATCGAGGCGGCGCGGGCCGGTGAAGCAGGGCGTGGCTTCGCGGTGGTGGCCGATGAGGTGCGCAATCTGTCACAGCGTACCGGCAAATCCACCGAGGAAATCACTCAAATCATCACTACCTTGCAGAACAAGTCGCAAAGCGTGGCCAAGACGGTGCGTGAAAAGCAGGATGAAGCGATGTCTGCCTCCAGTAATGCCAAGATGGCGGAAGAAGCCTTGCATGGCATCCTGCAGTCGGTGGAAAAGATCGTCGGCCAGTCGGAGACCATCGCCACTTTGGCCACTGCCCAAGAGCAGTCGGTCAGTGGGATTACCGAAGCGGTTTCTGCCATCGA
>JANZZG010000010.1 GCA_026419515.1 Methylophilaceae bacterium | reverse complement strand
TTTCACCTTCCGCGTCGAGACACCCTGCACATACATCTTCGCCAAGGCCGCCACCAGCGCCTTCTCGCTCCCGGCGTAGCGCTCGAACAGTGGAAAACTCACCATTCCGGTCCCGCGGCACCCGCAGCTCGAGCTTGCCAAGCCGGGTAACCAGGCTGCGACTGTAGTAGCCCGCCCGGTAGCCATTCCGGGACTCCGTCCGCTCTCCAGGGGCCGCCCCCAGAAATTCGGTCATCCCGCCTTCCAGCACTTCCTGTAGCGCTTCCTTCATCAGCGCCTTCATCAGGTCTCGGTCACCCACAACAGCTTCCACCGCCGACAACTTCGTCTTATGCTTCCTCGTGGTCATGGTTTACCCTCCTTATGGGTTCAATCTCAATCTCCAACCTCTTACCATGACCACCCGCCCCATTACTACCCCAGGCGCTTTTGCACACAAGTCAGCACACTACCTTTGTGGCAAAATTTTCCAACTATCCCACAATGCACTGAAATGCCAATGAGCGAATTCGAAATGGTAATGTAATCCCCCCATTTTCAACTGGGGTCAGAAATAGAATCATGCGGCCATGGCCAGCCGCTGTTTCGGGGGGCATCCCGCCCAAGGCCATGTTTGAGCGTTCATGATTGTACGTCCACATCCAGCGTTTCGCGAATGCCTGCACTTCATCCAGTGACTCCCAGAAATACTGCGACAGCCATTCATAGCGAACCGTGTGGTTGAGTTGCTCCGCATAAGCGGTCTGCTGCGGCTTGCCCGGCATCGACGAGGGCTGGGATTACATGCCGGCTTTTGCGAGCGCTGGGCGAGCTATGGCTACGACATCGACGCGGCTGACTGCCGGCGGGCTGAGTGCGAAAAGATTTATCAAAGCGCCGCTACTCTCGAAGAGGCCATGCGGCTGGATGCAGAATTCGAAGACCAGGAAAAGGCGATCGCCATCGCCCAAGGCGTGCCGCCGGACGATCCGGACCGGTGGCGGGTCGACGCGGCGAAGAAATACTGCAATTAGGCCAGGGTGATCGACATCTGCATCGACGACCGTGAGCTGCAAGCGGTGCTTGCGCGGCTGCAGAAGCGGTTGTCTGGCCTCATGCCGGTGATGGAGGATATCGGCGAGCTCGTGGCAGTTCCCAGGACTTCGGAGGAGGGATCGCTGCGCATCGGCGCACGGTGTCGCAAGCGAGAACACGAACTGCACTTCTTCATTAATGGGAAGTGCTACATGAGCCGACATGGGCCGAAAACGAAAACGGCCCCCATCGCTGGGAGCCGTTTGAATGCTGGTGGTGATGGGGGGACTTGAACCCTCGACCTACGGATTATGAATCCGTCGCTCTAACCGGCTGAGCTACATCACCCATTAAAAACCAAAAATTGTATTGATTCGCCCATTTTTTGTCAAAAACGAGTAAACCTCCGAAATGGCCTGCTGCGCGGCCAGAGGGCGTGTTGCGCGGTGTGCGCTCTGTGCGCGTAGCCGCAAAGCCACTCGCAATGGTTTTTCCGGCCTTCCTTAGACGTTGAAACGAAAGTGCATGATGTCGCCGTCTTGTACCACGTAGTCTTTTCCTTCCAACCGCATTTTCCCTGCTTCTTTGGCACCTTGTTCGCCTTTGTAGGCGATAAAGTCGGCATAACTGATGACTTCCGCACGGATGAATCCTTTTTCGAAGTCGGAGTGAATGACGCCCGCCGCTTGCGGTGCGGTGTCACCTTTGTGGATGGTCCAGGCGCGCACTTCCTTGACTCCGGCGGTGAAGTAGGTCTGCAACCCTAGCAGGTCGTAGGCGGCGCGGATGACGCGGTGGAGGCCAGGTTCGTCCAGGCCCATTTCTTCCAGAAACAATTTCTTGTCTTCGTCGTCGAGGTCGGCGATCTCGGCTTCGATCTTGGCGCAGATGGCCACCACCGGGGCCTTTTCCTGACGGCCGAGTTCTTCCACGCGTGCCAGCAGGGGGTTGTCGGTGAAGCCGCCTTCATGGACGTTGGCCAGATACATGACGGGCTTGACGGTGAGCAGGCATAGTGGCTTGAGCAGGTGCAGCTGGTCCTTGTCCAGTCCCAGCGTGCGCACCGGCAACCCTTGGTCGAGATGTTGCTGCACCTTTTCCAGCACGGCACACAGGGCGATCGCCTCCTTGTCGCCGGATTTGGCTTTCTTGCTCTCACGGGCGAGGGCTTTTTCCACGGTTTCCATGTCGGCGAGCGCCAGCTCGGTATTGATGACCTCGATGTCGGACAACGGATCGACTCTGCCGGCGACATGCACCACGTTGCCATCCTCGAAGCAGCGCACCACGTGGACGATGGCATCGGTTTCGCGAATGTTAGCGAGGAACTTGTTGCCCAGCCCTTCACCCTTGGAGGCGCCCGCCACCAGCCCGGCGATATCCACGAATTCCACGATGGCGGGTTGCACCTTCTGCGGGTGCACGATGTCAGCCAGGGACTGCAGGCGAGGATCGGGCACTTCGACAATGCCGACGTTGGGCTCGATGGGGCAGAAGGGATAATTCTCCGCGGCGATGCCAGCGCGGGTGATGGCGTTGAACAGGGTGGATTTGCCGACATTGGGCAACCCTACGATCCCACATTTCATAGTGTTAAGCCTTTGGTTGGGTATGCAGTTTCAACATGGCCGCCTCGAAGCCGCCTTCCAGCAGTAAGGGGAGCAATTTTACGCTCCGATGCACGGCATCCTCGATCCGTGCAGCTTCTTCTTTCAGGGGGGGGTTGAGTACGAAATCGATCACGGCGCTTTTCTCGCCAGGGTGGCCTATGCCCAGCCGCAGCCGCCAATAGTCGGCCGTACCGAGCTGGGCGCTGATGTCTTTGATGCCGTTGTGCCCGCCGTGGCCGCCGCCGCGCTTCAGCTTGACGGTGCCTGGCGGCAGGTCCAGATCATCGTGCACCACCAGGATGTGGTACGGGACGATGCGGTAGAAGCGGGCCATGGCTGCCACCGCACGTCCGCTGGCGTTCATGAAGGTCGAAGGTTGCAACAGCCAGCTTTCGCGACCAGCGACTTTGACCCGGCCGACACGCCCGAAGAATTTGGATTCGACGGCGAGTACAGCCCCATATTCCCGGCACACTGCATCCACCCACCAGAAGCCGGCGTTGTGGCGCGTGCTTTCGTATTCCGGTCCGGGGTTGCCGAGTCCGACAATCAGCTGGATGCCTGTATCCATCTAGGGGGACCGAAAAACGCGCGCCGGGCGTGCCGGGGTGCGCGTCATTTCGGTGACATGAGCGCTGCTGCTTACTCGGTGGTAGAGGTTATCGACGCTTCGCCAGCCTCTTCTCCGGCGACACCACCGCGTGGCATCGGGATGGACACGACCGCGGCGTCATCGCCATGCGCCAACTGCACGAATTCTACGCCCTTAGGTAGCTTGATTTCGGACAGGTGGATGGAATGGCCGGCTTGCAGATTGGACAGGTCGACTTCGATGAATTCCGGCAGATCCTTGGGCAGGCAGCTCACCTCGGCTTCGGTCATGATGTGGGTGACGATGCCATGGGCCAATTTCACCCCTGGGGCGATGTCGGCATTCACAAAGTGCAGCGGCACTTTGACGTGAATCTTCTGATTGGCGCTGACGCGCTGGAAGTCGACGTGAAGGATTTCGGAACGTACGGGATGCATCTGATAGTCACGCAACAGTACTTGCTCCTTCTTGCCATCCAGATTGAGGGTGAGAATGGAGGAGTGGAAAGCTTCGTGTCGGAATTGCATGAACAGGGCTTTGTGGTCCAATTCGATGCAGATGGCATCCTTGCCGGCACCATAGACGATGCCCGGCACTTTGCCGGCACGACGCAGGCGGCGGCTCGCTCCGGACCCTTTGGCGTCCCGTTTGTTGGCGATGATTTCGATTTGCATGATGTGCTCCTGATGTTGAAAAATGCCCCCCGCGACCAGGTGGCGTTCATTCGTTTCCCGCCGTGTTCACGGACGGCCGGAAACCGAAATCTTGACCGCTACTCCATGAACAACGAACTGACCGAGTCCTCCTTGCTGATGCGGCGGATGGTTTCGGCGAGCAGCGTCGCTGCGGAGAGCTGGCGAATGCGTGGGCTGGCCAATGCGTCGGCTCGGAGTGGGATGGTGTTGGTCACCACCAATTCATCCAGTTGCGAAGCATTGATGCGTTCCACCGCCGTACCTGACAACACCGGATGGGTGCAATAGGCCACCACTTTGCGGGCGCCATGCTCTTTGAGCGCATTGGCGGCTTCACACAGCGTGTTGGCCGTGTCCACGATGTCATCCATGATGACGCAGGTACGGTTCTCTACTTCGCCGATGATGTGCATCACCTTGGCAACATTGGGTTTGGGTCGGCGTTTGTCGATGATGGCGAGATCGGCATTGAGCTGTTTGGCCAAGGCGCGTGCGCGCACCACCCCACCGACGTCCGGGGAGACCACGACCAGGTCCGGATAGTCGTGTTTGCGTAGATCCCCCAACAGGATGGGCGAAGCGTAGATATTGTCCACCGGGATATCGAAAAAACCTTGGATCTGATCGGAGTGCAGATCCATAGTCAGCAAGCGGTCGACGCCAACACCGGTCAGCATGTTGGCTATAACCTTGGCCGTGATGGCAACACGCGCCGAACGCGGACGCCGATCCTGGCGCGAATAGCCGAAATAGGGAATGGCGGCGGTGATGCGGGCAGCCGAGGAACGACGCAGCGCATCCACCATGATCAGCACTTCCATGAGATTGTCGTTGGTCGGCGCACAGGTGGATTGCAGCACGAAAACGTCTTTGCCACGCACGTTCTCGAGCAGCTCGAGCATGACTTCGCCATCGCTGAACCGCCCGACTATGGCTTTGCCAAGCTCGATGCCAAGATGCCCGACCACTTCCCTGGCAAGTTCAGGGTTGGCATTGCCGGTAAACACCATCATGTCGCCGTAAGCCACAGTACAGTTTCCCTCTCGCGTTTGGGTTGCGTGCTCAAAAACAAAAAGCGTGTAGGAATCCGTCTACACGCTCATTCTGAATTTGGCTGGGGAGGAAGGATTCGAACCCTCGAATGCCGGAATCAAAATCCGGTGCCTTAACCAGCTTGGCGACTCCCCAGTGGTTCATTCGCATAATCACGGAGCGGGTGTACGTCGAGTCCACGTGCCGCAAAGCCAACTACACCCGCTGGACGCTGCGTGACGACGTATTCGGCGGTTTCCATGTCGTCGAACTCGACGAATACGCTGGCCCCGGATCCGCTCATCCTGGCTTCGCCAAATTGGCTGAGCCAATCCAGGCACTCGGCCACTTGCGGGTGCATGCGGCATACCACGGGCTGCAAATCATTGCGACCACCGCCCTCGAGAAAGTCCGATATTTTCCAGGGTATCGTGTTTCTTGTCAAATCTGGGTGAGCGAACACCGTCGGGGTCGCCACCTGCACCGGGGGGGTCAATACTGCGTAGTAAGCCGGTTTTAACGCGATGGTCTGCAGAATTTCGCCGATACCTTCGACCCAGGCGTTGCGTCCAAACACGAAAAACGGTACGTCGGCACCGAGCCGCAGACCCAGCTCGATCAGCTGCCGGCGCGACAGATTGAGATCCCACAGGCGGTTGAGGGCCAGCAGTACCGTCGCGGCGTCGGAGCTGCCGCCCCCCAGCCCGCCACCCAGGGGGATACGCTTGTCCACCGCAATGTCCGCTCCCAGTTTGCATCCGGTGGCTTGTTGCAGCAGGCGTGCGGCGCGGATGGCCAGATCTTTGTCCTCCGGGATTACGGGTACTTCATGGATGCGACGGATGATGCCATCCCGCCGTGGTGCGATGTGGACGGTATCGCCGTAATCGATCAGACGAAACACGCTTTGCAGCAGGTGGTAACCGTCGGCACGTCGTCCTACCACATGCAGGAATAGGTTGAGTTTGGCTGGAGCAGGATAGCTTTGCATCAATTGGCGTCGGTCTGCCAGTCATCGATCACGAGTTTGAGGTCCAACTTGCGACTTTTCAGCAACACTTTGCTGGGCAGACTCGTTCCTGACGTCGTGTGATAGGACGGATATTCGATTTCCCAGCCACTTTGCTTCATGCGTGCGATACGCCCCGCTTCGTCCCATGCCAGGATTTCCGCATCCTGGCCGGCAGGCCGGCCCAGCACCCAGTCAGGCAATCCGTGCAATGGCAGGCTCCAGCCGAGTGTCTGTTGGGTCAGTGTTTCCGCATCGTCCGCTTGGTAGGTTTGCTGGCTGGCAGTCGTCAGGGTGACACCGTCGGCATCTGAATTGAGCTGGCCGACCTGCGTGCCGAGGGGGGAGTAGAATGCGATGGCGTCGCCTTCCGAGTGATGATGCCAGCGTATGGAGCCGGAGAACCCTTTGGTCTCGGTGAGAATGGCGATGCGGCCCACGAGGGCGAAATGGCGGATCTGTTCGATCCGTTGCAGATGCTGTGCATAGGCAGGAGGAGGCTGGGTGGGGGGCGGTGAAGGCAGGATGGCACAACCAGCGAGCAGCAGGAAAGGAATAAGTGCGAGCCTCACTATTGGTATTTTTTCGAAGTGTTGCGTAGCAATTCGTTGTCCGGATGTTGGCGTAGGGCTTCTTCCCACGTCTTGAGGGCCTCTTCACGCTGACCCATGACCCATAGCACTTCACCCAGGTGGGCGGCGATTTCGGGATCGGCTTGAATGGCATACGCACGTCGCAGATATTCCAATGCTTCTTTGTAGTGACCACGGCGGTATTGCACCCAGCCCATGCTATCCAGGATGAAATAATCGTTCGGATTGAGGGAGAGCGCTTTTTCGATCAATGCGAGCGCCTCGTCTAGCCGTTCATTGCGGTCGGCCAGTGAATAGCCGAGAGCATTGTAAGCATGTCCCATGTCCGGCTTGAGCTGGATCAGTATGCGCAGCTGTTTTTCCATAACGTCATATTGGCCCACCCGTTCGGCTGCCATGGCATAGTCATAGAGTAATTCCGGGGTATTGGGCAAGGTCTCGACCGTTTGACGGAGTAACTCGAACGCATCTTGTGGTCGTTTGGCTTGCATCAGGAGACTGGCCTCGGTTTGTCTGGCGAGCACCAGTTGCTCATTGCTGAGGTCGGGAATTGCACGCACCAAGGCCAGTGCGTCATCCAGCTTGCCTTGTCTGGCCAGAATACTGGCAAGCCGTAGCTGGGCCCCTAGATATTGGGCGCTGTCGGGGCCGATTTGCGCATACCACGCCTTGGCTTGCGTGTCATCCTGCTGCTGTTCGGCGATCTGGCCAAGATACAGGGTGATCTGGTCAGGGTCTTTGTAGCCCAAATCCAGCGCCTTGAGCAAATGCTGCTTGGCAGAGTCCAGATCCTCCATCTGGATGGCAAGCAGACCGACGATCACATGGATGTCTGGATTGTCGGGCGCGGCCTGCACGAGTTTGTCGAATTGCTGTTTGGCGGATTCGAACCGCTTCTCGTTGACGAGCAGTCGCGCGTACGCGAGCCGGGTTTCGTTGCTATCTGGGTATCTTTCCAAAAACTCGTGATAGAACTGCAATGCTTCGGCGACGGAATTGCGTTGCAGAATCTGGGCATACAACATGGCGGCGGGTTCCCAGCCGGGATTCAGCTGGTCCGCTGCACGCAATTCACTGAGTGCCAGCCGATCCTGGCCATTGTTCCAGGCGGCATGTGCCACGGCGAAACGAGCCTCGGGCAGATCCGCATGTAGCTTGGCCAGCTCCTGCATCAGCTTGAGTACTGCGGCCTTGTCCTTGCTGCGCGACAACAGACCGACCAGCGACATGAAAGCCCCCGCGCGGTTTTCTTCGACGGCAAGGAGCTTTTGCAGATGCGGCCGTAGCTCAGAAATTTTTCCGACTGCCAACAACATTTGAACCATGGCCTGGCGGGCTTCCGTCGACGCTGGATCGAGTTCGACCCAAAGCGCGCCGGCACGTAGCGCCATCTGAGGTTGGTTGCCATGAATTGCTGCCTTGGTGGCTCGCTCGGCGAGGCGCGCATCGCGACTGGTGGTGGCAAGATCCAGTAAGGCTGCCCCCGCCAGCGCGAGATCGCCGCGCTGTCCCGCGATTTCCCCGACCAGGTATTTGTAGATGAAGTCCGCCGTCAGCTCTGTCTGGCCCGGCTTGGAAGCACCCGCAGCCCAAACCGCAGGCGTGGCGATCGCCAGTCCCAGGGAGAGCATCAAAACCTTGAAGATATGTTGCATGGAATGGATTTCCGGAGTCCGAAGCAGTGAATTTGACCGTGGCGCAGGGCGAGGGTTTCGTATAGTATATGCAACCCGCTTCAGCTGTCGCAAGCAAACCTTCGGCTGCCTGCGGCAGCACTCATTGGTCTGCGTGCTTGACAATGCGTAGGCGTTTTTTTAACGTAGCTCCCCTTTTTGATTCCGTACTTGATTCCGTACTGATATGGATAACGTAACCGTCGAGGCCAGTGCGCTCAACCGCAAATATGGTGTCAATACCGTGGTGCGGGATGTCAGTTTCACCCTGCACAAGGGCGAGGTGCTCGGCTTTTTGGGGCCCAATGGGGCGGGTAAATCCACCACCATGAAGATGCTGACGGGCAACCTGGCGCCCACTTCGGGCAGCATCAAGATTTGCGGGATCGATATCATCGATCGCCCCAAGGAAGCCAAGGCACTGATCGGATATCTGCCGGAAATGCCTCCTTTGTACAAGGAGCTCACGGTGGATGAAATGCTGACGTTGTCGGCGCGCCTGCATGGTGTGACACGGATCAACATCAAAAAGGCGGTGCAAGTCGCGAAAGAGCGTTGTGGTCTCACGGAGATGAGTGGCCGTCTCATCGAAAACCTGTCGAAAGGTTACCAGCAACGCGTTGGCATCGCGCAGGCCATCATTCACAATCCCATGGTCGTCATCCTGGATGAGCCCACCGTCGGCCTGGACCCGATCCAGATTCGTGAGATCCGTGCACTCATCAAGGAATTGGGAGGGGAGCATAGCGTGATCCTCTCCACCCATATCCTGCCGGAAGTGGAGATGGTGTGTGACCGGGTACAGATCATCCACAAGGGCCAGCTGGTATTCAATGGTTCGATCGAAGTGTTGAAGCAGCAGCGTCACGGCAATCGTTTGTTGGTGGGGCTGCGCAATGCGCCTTCCGTGGAAGAACTGCTCAAAATCGAGGGAGTGGAGGAGGTGGAAAAGCGTGCCGATGGTCGCTGGGTGGTGCGCCACGCCGAGGGGGTTGCGCCCGCGGAAGCCATCGTGCAGGCGGCAGTGGCCAATGGCTGGGGCTTGTATCAGATCACACCAGACCAGACCACGTTGGAGGAAGTATTCGTACAACTGACCAACCAGGAAGTCCTCTCATGATTCTCACCATCGCAGCCAAAGAACTCAAAAGCATGTTTTCTTCGCCCATGGGATGGGTGATTCTGGCTTTGTTGCAATTCATCTTCGGTACGTTTTTCCTGATTGGTGTGGATCAGTATTTCCAAACCATGTCTGGTGCCATGCGGCCCGAGCAGCGGGTGGGCGTGACCGAGTTCGTCGGCAACAACGTGTTCACCATGGCGTCTTTCATCATGCTGTTCGCAGTACCGTTGCTGTCCATGCGCCTGATCAGCGAGGAGCGCAAGAATCAAACGTTGCCGTTCTTGTTCAGCGCTCCACTGTCGTTGACCGAGATCGTGCTGGGCAAGTTCATCGGCCTGGTCGGCTTCCTGACGGTGATGATCGCCATCATCGGCGTCATGATGTCTTGCCTCAACCTGTGGGCAGACATCGATTTCGGTTATCTGATCGCCAACCTGATCGGCCTTTGGCTGTTGGTGGCGAGCTTCTGTTCTTTGGGCATTTTCATGTCCAGTCTGACCCAGCAGCCCATCATCGCGGCCATCATCACTTTCGTGGCATTGTTCGCCTTGTTGATCCTCGACTATTTTTTCGCGAGCGATCCCAACAGTATTTTCAACTATTTATCACTACTGCGTCATTTCGAACCGTTTTCGCGTGGGTTACTCGACACGCGTGACTTGGCCTATTTTGTGTTGTTCATCCTGACTTTCATCGTGTTCACGGTACGCCGCCTCGATGCGGACCGTCTGCGCGGGTAATCCATCATGAAAATGAATCGCAAGCTGCGTATCCAGCTGTTCATGCAGAACAGTATTTTCGTCGTTTTGTTTCTCAGTCTGGTCGGGTTGCTGGGCTACCTGACCTATGAGTTCCACGTCTCGCGCGACATCACGCAAAGCGCACGCAATACCTTGACCGAAGGCAGCATCAATGTGCTCAAGCAGATGCAGGCACCCGTACACATCACAGTGTACGTGTCGGCAGACGATAGCTACCGCAAGACCATCGTCGATTTCATCTCGCGTTACCAGCGCGCCAAACCGGACATCCGCTTCAAGTTCGTCAACCCTGCGGAGAACCCCAAGGAAGCCCAGGAAGCCGGCATCCGCGCCGAAGGCGAATTCGTCATTGAATACAAAGGGAAAAGCGAGCATTTGCTGCCGCCCATCATCGAACAAGACATGACCAATGCCTTGATGCGCTTGTCACGTGAGAAATCGCGCAACGTGATGTTTCTCGATGGTCACGGCGAGCGTAGCCTGATAGGCACGAAGAATCACGATCTGGGCGAGTTTGGCCGTCAACTGGAAAAGAAAGGATTCAAGCTTTCCAATCCTGATCTCACGCAGTCCATCGACGTGCCCTCCAATGGCGCCATGCTGGTGATTGCCAGTCCGCAGGTGGACATCCCGGAACTGGAGGTCGCCAAGATCAAAAAATATCTGGCGGAGGGCGGCAATCTGTTGTGGTTGATCGATCAGGAACCATTGCATGGCCTGGGCCCGATTGCCGAGTTTCTGGGCCTGCAACTCAATTCCGGTATCGTTGTCGATCCCATGGCGGCGCAATTCGGTGGTGATTACAAATTGGCTTTCGCGGTCCAGTACGGCGAGCATGCCATCACCAAGGGCTTCAATCTGCGCACCATTTTTCCGCTGGCACGTCAGATCGATTCCACGGCCCAGGACCAGGGCTGGACCATTTCCCGCCTGGTCGATGTGGCGGCGACCGGTTGGCTGGAGACCGGCCCGCTGGATGGCAAGTATCAATTCGATGCCCAGTCCGATGTACCGGGTCCCATCAACATTGCCATCGCCATGGAACGCAAGCTGGAAAACAAGACGCAGCGCGTAGTGGTGGTGGGCAGTGGTGGGTTTTTGTCCAATACCTTCATCACCAACGGTGGCAATCTCGATTTCGGCATCAACATGGTCAACTGGTTGGCCGGTGACGATACCCTCATCACCATCCAGCCCCGACCACTGAAGGATGCCAATGTGGTCATCCCGGCCACGACTTCTGGCAAACTGACTGCGATGCTGGTGTTCTTTGGGTTCCGTCTGGGTCTGCCGCTCTTGCTGCTGATCACTGGCATCGTCATCTGGATCAGGCGACGCAAGAAATGAAGTCACGCTGGCTGCTCAATCTGGTCTTGCTGTTGGCGGTGGGAGCCATCGCCATATTCCTCTACCTGCGCCCCAAGCCGGTGGAAAAGGGGCCCAAGGCCTATACCTTGTCTACGCTGGATGCCGGACGTATCTCCAGGATCACGGTCGAAGTACCTGCCAAACGACCAGTCCGCCTGGAAAAGCAGCAAGGTCGCTGGCGCATGGTGGAGCCCTATCAAGCACGCGCCGATGAAACGTCGATGGAGCGTATCGTTGCGTTGCTCAATGCCACGAGCCCCATCAAATTGCCTGCCGAAGACTTGGCGCGTTTTGGCTTGGATAGTCCCGCCCTCAAATTGCGGCTGGATGACGAGGAATTCAGTTTCGGCATGTATCAACCCGTCAGCGGTGAGCAATTCGTCGCCTATAAAGGGTCGGTTTACGCCATAGCACCTCACTTTTCCGAGGAGGCTACGGCTCAGCCTCTGGAATTGCTCGATAAACGCCCGTTCGATCCCGATGAGCAAATCGTCGGTTTCGATTTTTCTGGTCTGGAGCAATGGGAGAAGTTGCGTCTTCAGGTGGAAAGACAACCGGATGGCAAATGGAAAGTCACCCCGGAAAAAGCCAAGCCCGACCAGAACGCACTCAACGAATGGTTCGATGCCGGCTGGCGTACTTTGCGTGCGACCGCCGTCGCACCGTTCGTGCCGGATCGTGCTCCCCATCCTTATCTGATCGTCAAGCTCAAGAGCGGCAAAACGGTGCGCCTGATCAAGATGCAGGAATCACCGGAACTGCTGCTGGTGCGTGAAGACCAGCAGATGCAATATCGCTTTCCGCAGGATACCGGCTTCGAAATCCTCAATCCTCCGGTCGGATTCAGGCAGGATTAAGCGTGGGGCGACATGCCTGAACTGCCCGAGGTCGAGACCACCCGTCGCGGGTTGCTGGCTTTGACTGGGCAGCGTGTCTCAAGTGTTGTGGTGCGCAACCCGACGCTACGCTGGCCGGTGCCGCCCCAGCTTGGGGCAACTCTACCAGGCCAGCATTTCCTTGAGCTATCCCGTCGCGGCAAATACCTCCTCGTCCGTTGCGAGCATGGGACCTTGCTGCTGCACCTCGGTATGTCAGGCCGCTTGTGCCTGCTGGAACGTGCCGAGCCGGCTGGTCGGCATGACCATGTGGATATCGTATTCGACACTGGTGCCGTACTGCGGCTGCGTGATCCGCGGCGCTTCGGTGCAGTGTTGTGGATAGTGGGGGAACCCTCGCGGCATCCCTTGCTGTCTCATTTGGGGCCGGAACCACTGGAAACCGCTTTCGATGGCGCCTATTTGTACCGGCAGACGCGTAGCCGCCGCGGCTCCATCAAGAATGCCATCATGGACCACCGGCTGGTAGTCGGTGTCGGTAATATCTATGCGTCGGAATCGCTGTTTCGCGCCCGCATCAGCCCAAAGGCGGCAGCGTGCCATTTGAGCCGGCCGCGCTGCGAGAGGCTGGCGGCGGCGATCAAAGCCACCCTCCATGACGCGATCGAGGCAGGCGGGAGCAGTTTGCGTGATTTCTTCGGGGCAGATGGCAACCCGGGCTATTTCCAGCAGCAGTATTACGTTTACGGCCGTGCCGGTGAGCCCTGTCGGGTATGTGGTAGCCCCGTGCAAGTGACCCGGCAGGGACAGCGTTCGACGTTTTATTGCCCGGCCTGCCAGAAGCGATAGCTTGGGGGAAGGCGCCTGCCGAGATCACCGCACCTTGATCTCGGTCCAGATGCGGTTGAGCACGCGGCGCTGGTGGCGGTCGAGATCGCGCAGCATCTCGAGTTTTTTCAGGTGCTCGGCATCGGGAAACACGGCGGGATTGGCGGCCAGTTCCGGCATCACGTAGGGCAGGGCAGCCGCATTGGGGTTACCGGAACCGATCAGGTTGGTCAGTTCGGACGCGTTTTTGCCTTCCAGCATGAAATTGATGAAGCGGTGAGCGAGATCGGGGTGCTTGCCGGACTTGTGTAGCACCATGGAGTCCAGCGACAGCACGCCGCCCTCGCGCGGGATTCCATAACCGATGGTGAAGCGCCGCCCGGCACGCCGGGCATCTTGCTGGGCTTGAAACATGTCATTGGAATAACCGTGTGCCAGCCAGATGTTGCCGATGGTGAGTTCCTTGATGTAACTGGACGCATTGAACGCCGCCCAGTAGGGTTTGGCGCGGATGATGAGGTCGCGCGCCTGCTTCCAGTGCGCCTCGTCCGTGTCGTTGGCCGAGTAGCCCAGGTATTTGAGCGCCGCTGCCAGTAGTTCCCGCTGGGAATCCAGTACTGTCACCCGGCCTTTCACCTTTTGCAGATATCGGGGCTCGAAGATCACGGCCCAGGTATCGGTGGGCAGCCCCAATTCACGCATTTTTTCCTGGTTGTAGCCGATCAGCGTGACCGTGGTGGCGTAGGGGACGGAGTAACGGTTGCCGGGATCGAACGGGGTGTTGAGGTATTCCGGGCGGATGTTCTTGAGATTGGGCAGCAGGGATTTGTCGATGGGGCGCAGCGCGTTTGAGCGGATCAGGGCTTCCAGCGCGTTGCCGGTGGGCACGATGAGATCGTAGCCGGTGGCGCCGGCAGCCAGCTTGGCCAGCATTTCCTCGTTGTCGGAATAATAGTCCTGCACCACCTTGCAGCGGCATTCCCGCTCGAAACGCTGTACGGTTTCGTCCGAGATGTAGTTGTTCCAGTTGTACAGGTGCAGCTCGTCGCGCGCCCAGGCGGGGAGTGCGAGCAGGCACAGCAATGCGGCCAGCCAGCGCATCACGAGCGGGCCTTCAGGGTTTCCGGCGCGAAGCGTGCGGCCAGCACGATCATGGTCAGCGTGATCAGCATCAGCACCGTGGAAACGGCGTTGACCTCGGGTGTTACGGCGATCTTGATCATGGAATAGATCTGCAGCGGTAGCGTCGATACCCCCACGCCGGCGGTAAAGAAAGTAATCACGAAATCATCCAGCGACAAGGTGAAGCTCATCAGAAAGCCGGCGACCACGGCAGGCAGGATGAGTGGAAAAGTGACATGCTTGAAGGTTTTCCATGGTGTGGCGCCGAGATCGCGTGCTGCTTCGAAAATGCTTTCGTCCATGCCGGCCAGACGTGCCTTTACAACGATGGCGACGAAGCCGATGCAGAAGGTGATGTGGGCGAGGATCACGGAGAGCATGCCGAGCGTGAGGTTGAGCACCTGGATGAAGAACAGCAGCAGCGACACACCCAGCAGGATTTCCGGCATCGCCACCGGCGTAATCACCATGAACGGCAGCAGCTTCGGCTTGTAGCGGTGCATGGCAAGGCCTGCCATGGTGCCGAGCACGGTGGCGCAGGTGCTGGCGATGAAGGCGATCAGCAACGAATTGGCGGCGGCCTGCAGCATGTCCTCGTCGTGCAGCAGGACTTGATACCAATGCCAGGTGAACCCCACCCACTCGGCGTTGAGGCGTGAATCATTGAAGGAATAGGCCACCACGATGGCGAGCGGCACGTACAGGAACAGGTAGACCAGGAGGGAGGCCGCCCATAACGCTACGCTGCTACGCATGACTGTGGCTCCATTTGCGGGCCAGCCACATGCTGAACCCTGCCCAGGCCAGCACCATGAGGGTCAACATGATGGACAGGGTGGCGCCAAACGGCCAGTCGCGCACGCCCAGGAACTGCTCCTTGATCAGGTTGCCGATCAGCATGTCGCGGGTTCCACCCAGGATGTCGGGGATGGCAAACATGCCCAGCACCGGGATGAACACCAGTGCGCTGCCGGCAAAGATGCCGGGCAAGGACAAGGGAAAAGTCACATCCCAGAAACGGCGCCAGGCGTTGGCGCCGAGATCCTGCGCGGCATCGAGCAATACCGGGTCGTGTTTCTCCAGATTGGTATAGAGCGGCAGGATCATGAACGGTAGGTGTACGTAGATCATCCCGATCAGTACCGCCACTGGTGAAAACAGCAACGGCACCGGCGTGATACCGAACAGTTCGAGCGCGCTGCCGATGGCGTGGGCGAATGCCGATTGCGGCCCGAGAATGATCATCCAGGCATAGACCCGCACCAGGAAGTTGCTGGCGAACGGCAGGATTACCAGCAGCACCATCAGGTCACGGTGTTTCCTGGGGCTGCGCGCGATCAGCAATGCCAGTGGATAAGCCATGACCAGGCAGGCTAGCGTGGTGGCGAGTGCCATGCCGAAGGATTTGAAAAAGATCTCGGCGTAAATGACATCGCTGAAAAAGAAGCGGTAGGTTTCCAGCGTCAGCCCCTGCAGCACGGCAGGGTTGGCATCGCGCAGCGGGGCGAGCCCACCGAATTCGCCGGGATACCGAAACGAAGCCAGCACCATGATCAGGCTAGGTGCCAGGAAAAATAGCAGCAGAAAAAGGAAAGGTGGACCGCTGACCAGCCAGCGGGTGAGATTCTTATGCAGCCTGAATTTCAGCAGGTCAGCAAAGGCCGGGGTCGCCACGTCACAAAGGGTGTCTCGTGCCTTTACATGTTGCTAATGGTGGTGATGATCCCCAGGACCATGGATGTGACCATGATTGATCTCTTCTATGGTGGCAGGGCGCACATCGGTGACCTTGCAACGGAACAGGATGCGCTCACCCGCCCAGGGATGGTTGCCATCGACCACGACCTTGCCGTCCGCCACATCGGTAACGGTGTAGAGTACTACGTCACCGCTGGCGTCCACTCCTTCGAACTGCATGCCGACTTCCACGCGATCCGTGGGGAAAGCACTGACTGGCTCGATCTGGACCAGTTCTTCATCGTAATCGCCGAAGGCATCTTGAGGCTCCAGCGTGATTTCCAGGGTGTCTCCCACGCTTTTGTCATGCAGTGCTTCCTCTACACGGGGGAAAATGCCATCGTAGCCTCCGTGTAGGTAAGTGACGGGCTCAGCGGATGCTTCTAGCAGGTTGCCAGCACTATCGAACACTTCATAGGTGATCGAAACAGCGGTGTTCATGGTGATTTTCATGTCATTTCCTTGATCAAGGCAAGCACTTCCGCTGCATGTCCTTTGGCTTGCACGCCATAGAGTGCATGGACGATTTCGCCTTCTTTGTTGATGATGAAAGTAGAACGCACGATCCCCATTTTGCGGATGCCATCTTTTTCTTTCTCTTGCCACACGCCATAGCGTTCGCAAACTTTGCCATCCACATCGGCCAACAGTCGTACGACGAGCCCATGCTTGTCGCGAAAGTCCGCATGACTGATGCAATCGTCGCGCGAGATACCAAGAACGATGGTGTCCCGTGCGGCGAATTCTTCCAACAAGTCACTGAATTCGATGGCTTCTACCGTACACCCCGGCGTGTCATCCTTGGGATAAAAATAAAGGACGACATTTTTTTTGCCTTTGAACTTGGAGAGCTTGACCAGCTCCATGTCGGCATCCGGAAGGGTGAAATCGGGCGCAAACGAACCTGGTTGCAGCATGATTCCTCGGGAAAAACGCGTCTAGTCCATTCTAACCCATTTTGCGCTGGGCATAGCAAGCGGTTATGATGAAGCTCCATGCTGGGGCGAACGAAGGAAGCCTACATATCCCGAAGGGGATTGATGACGGTGCAAGGGGTCTTAATGAAACTTCCTCATCTTGGAGGGCTGACCGCACGGCAGTTCCTACGCGAGTACTGGCAGAAAAAGCCTCTGCTGGTGCGGCAGGCATTCCCCGGTTTTGGTGATGCCCTGACGCCAAACGAGCTGGCCGGATTGGCCTGCGAGGAAGGCGCCCAGTCACGCCTGGTGCTGGAAAGCCGCGGCAAGTGGCGTGTGGAATATGGCCCGTTTCCGGAGGAGCGTTTTGCGCGGTTACCGAAAAAAGGGTGGAGCTTGCTGGTGCAGGGCGTCAACCATTTTCTGACCGAGGGCGCTGATTTGCTGCAACGGTTCGATTTCATCCCGACCGCGCGGTTGGATGACCTCATGGTCAGTTTCGCGCCGGATGGCGGCGGGGTGGGGCCGCATTTCGATTCCTACGACGTGTTCCTGTTACAGGGATATGGCAAGCGACTATGGCGTGTGAGCGAGCAGACCGACATGGCGTTGGTGGAAGGTGCGCCGCTCCGCATCTTGCGGCACTTCGAGACTTCCCAAGAGTGGTTGGTCGAGCCCGGTGATCTGCTGTATTTGCCGCCGCGTCTGGCGCACTGGGGTATCGCCGTAGGACCATGCATGACTTGGTCGATAGGGTTTCGTGCACCGTCGGCACAGGAATTGGGCACCCAGTTCCTGGCTTATCTTCAGGAACGCATTTGCCTGGAAGGGATGTATGCCGACCCTGATCTTAAGCTGCAGTCCCATCCCTCCGAAATTTCTCCGCAAATGATCGACCGTGTCGCCAGGCTGTTGCGGGACATCCGTTGGAACAAATTGGATGTGGCACGTTTTTTAGGGATTTATCTGACGGAGCCCAAACCGCATGTCGTCTTCGAAAAACCGCGTCCTTTGGGCTTGGAACGGTTTCGCTCGCGCCTGGAAAAATCAGGGGTTGCGCTTGACCTGAAATCTCGGATGCTGATTTCTGGCACTACGGTATTCATCAATGGGGAAGCAGTCGAGGTGAGTCCTGATGCCTTGCCCTGTCTGCGTGATTTGGCTGATCGGCGCTGGATGAAGGCGCGTTGTTCCGTGGCGGTGGCCGAGCTATTGCGCCAATGGTATAACGCAGGCTATTTGAAGTTTCGATGAGGATTGAACATGGCGGAAGAACTTCGCACATCACCCCAACACCGCATGTTGGATGGTGAAAGAGCGTACGCAGCAGGGATTGACGAAGTGATTGATCATGCTCAAAAGACTCTGCATATTTTCGACCCCGATTTCACCACTGGGGGTTATGATACGTTGCGTCGCGCCGACGCGTTACGAGTGTTTTTAGCGCGCAATCGTGCAAATCGGGTTGTGATTGTGTTGCATGAAACCGAATATCTGGTTCGTCACTGTCCCCGTCTCATGAATTTACTGAGGCTTTACAGCCATGCGATTTCCATTTTTAAGACCCATGAACATGGGCGCGTGGCCAGCGATCCGATGGTGATTGCCGACGAAGCCCATTATGTGCATCGCTTCCATGTCGATGGGACGCGTGCCTTGTATGCGCTTCATGATCATGTCGGCGCTCGGCAGTTGGACGAGCGGTTCGGTCAGCTGGTCGAGTCGTCCTCGCCCGCAGTTTTTGCAACGACGCTCGGGTTGTAGCCAGAAGCATGCGTTCGCTTGACAAAAACCCTTTTAAAATAAAAAGTACTGGAATTTTTTTTATTGAGCATATAAAATTTGCGCGCTTTGAACGCTGGTGTGGCTCAACGCCAGCGGTAGACTATTTTCGTGATACTTGTTAAGGAAAGAAAATGACCCGTTCTGCTCTGATTGCTGTTTTGATGGCCCTGGCGTTGACTGCCTGTGGCGAAAAGAAAGAAGAGGCTGCTGCTCCAGCTGCTGCTCCCGAAGCGGCTGCTCCGGCTGCCGATGCGGCCAAGCCTGCTGATGCGGCTGCTCCGGCTGCTGATGCGGCTGCTCCGGCTGCCGCCCCCGCTGCTGATGCGGCTGCTGCGCCTGCGGAAGAAAAGAAGTAATCCAAACTACTTCGACCAACAAAAAAGCCGGCTCTGCCGGCTTTTTTGTTGCCTGCATCAAGTGATTTCACGCCAGCCGAGGCCTTTTTCCTGGTCGGCGATCCCGATCCAATCCTCACTACAGCCCAAGATGCTCGCCAGGGCACTGCGGGCTAGCGAAGGGTGGTTGTTTTTTCGGCTGAGGTGGGCTGCGACGAGGTGTTGGAGCTTGCGGTTGTCCAATCGTGAGAGAATGTTTGCGGCACTGGCGTTGTCGAGATGGCCGTGGCGGCTCAGTATGCGTCTTTTCAGCGGCCATGGATAATCGCCCCGAGTCAGTAAATCGACGTCGTGGTTGCATTCTAGGACGAGGGCCTCGCAACGTGTCAGCATCGCTTCGATGTGTGGCGTGCTCGAGCCGGCGTCGGTGAGCACGCCTAGGCGGCGGGCTCCATCCCCGAACACGTATTGCACGGGCTCACGGGCATCGTGTGGTACGGGGTAGGGATGGATTTCCATGTCACCGATGGAAAAAGGGGTGTGGCTGTCGATGATGCGCAATTCCACGTTTTCAGGAGGTGACCCCAGTGCACGCTGGGTGCCGTGGGTGAGCACGACGGGGAGACGATATCGCGCGGCCAGACTCATGGCGCTCCCGACATGGTCGTCATGCTCATGAGTGAGCAGGATGCCCGCCAGCTCGGACACTTCGACACCCAGGCGGGCCAGCCGTGTGATGGTTTCGCGCTGGCCGAATCCGCAGTCGAGTAGTAGTTTCGTGGTTCCCGCCTCCACGATCAGCGCGTTGCCTGCACTGCCGCTGCCGAGAAACGCGAAACGCAAGTGAATGTCCTACTTGAGCTGCTCGTAGAGCATGGCCAGGATACGGTTGGCGGTGGGTGAGCGGTCACGCTTGTTGTCTTTGTCCACCACCAGGATATGGGTACCTTCCCCAGTGCGTTCCAGCTTGATCCGATACTGGATGGCCGCTGCCTTTTCCTTGTCGCTTTCCCAAAATTTCAGCCGGCTCATCACGCCTTTGTCTTTGGCTTCTGGCTTGGCGGACTCTTTCTTGTCGTCATCGCCCCAGAACTTCAATCTGTCGAGCAGCCCCTTCTCGTTGCCGGACGATTCTTCCTCGATGTCGGAATAACGTACGAAGAACAGGCCCTGGGAACGGTTGCGGTCTTCGACCAAAAAGCCGATGCGGTCCAGCGCCAGGCCGACGCGCCGCCAGGCGCGATCGAAGGGGTCCTTGAGTTCCAGGGTGGCCGTTCCATCGGCCGCCTTGTTCAGGGTGGCGCGCTTTTCCTGCACCGGGTTCGCAATGATGGCGTGCGACTGCTTTTCCGCGATGCCGAGCTTGACCATGAGGCGGCGCAACAGCTCGGCGTCGATGTCTTCCGCGATGGCCCGTTCGTCCTGGGTTTTGGTGCGTTCCTTGCCTTCGAAGCGGTACCCGGTCTCGACGGTGCCGACGGTGGTACGGATGCGTTCCTTGCCATCGTCGGTGACATCACTGATGGAGCGGTGGCTCAAGTAGATTTCCGTCGTGCCTTCTTCGATTCCGCGGTCGATACGGGTACGGAATTTCTGGCGATTCTTGAGTGAGGATAGTTTGTCCAACCAGCCCTGAAATTTATCCAGGTAATTGCCCTTCTCGTCCTTGGTCGTCAGGGTGGTGGCATCTACCCATTCGGTTTCCATGACACCGGTTTGCGGATTTTCCACGCGCACCGCAAAACCGAGGTCGGTCCAGAATTCACGCACCACCGGCCAGATTTTTTCCGGCGGCGCTTTGACGACCAGCCAGCGTTGCGAGCCAGCACGTTCGTATCGCACGCTTTCGGCCTCGGGCAAAATTTTTTCGGGTTCCCCCGGCTTTTCTTGATCCTGGAGGTAAGCCGAGTAGGTTGCGGTTCCCGGAATCGAGTAAGTATCGCTGGTGGAAATCGACGTCAAATCAGGGGGAACCTCCAGTGGTCTTCCACGACTCGCTCCTTTGTAGTCGGACGTGTCATCGATGAATGGCATGGTGTCACAACCAGTGAGCGTCAACAGGGCGAGTAGCGTGACGCATGTGGTCCGGAAAGCAGTGAAGTCCATGTCAGTCCTTACAGAATACCGGCAGTGCGCATCGCCGCACGCAGTGTTTCATGATGGATTTCGGAGAGGGGTGTCAGTGGCAGGCGTATCCCCCCTCGGATGCGCCCCATTTGTTGGAGCGCCCATTTGACTGGAATGGGGTTGGCCTCTACGAACAGTTTTTGGTGGAGCGGAAACAACGACTGGTTGATTTCTCGTGCCCGCAAGAGTTCCCCGGCAAAAGCGGCCGCGCACATGTCATGCATCTGCCGCGGCGCAACGTTGGCCGTCACCGAAATGACACCATGACCGCCCAATAGCATGCAGCCCAGAGCCGTGGCATCATCGCCGCTATAAATGGCAAAGTTTGCTGGCGCACGGCGAACCAGATCGGTATTGCGCTCCAGACTCCCGGTGGCATCCTTGATGCCGACGATGTTGGGAATTGCGGCCAAGCGTAAGGCGGTATCGTTGGTCAGGTCACAGCCGGTGCGCCCTGGCACATTGTATAGAATTTGAGGAATGTCGACGGCCTCGGCGACGGCTTTGAAGTGCTGGTATAGTCCTTCTTGGGTAGGCTTGTTGTAGTAGGGAGCGACCAATAGGCAGGCGTTGGCACCGAGTTCCTTGGCACGCGCCGTCAACTCGATGGCTTCACGCGTACTGTTGGCCCCGGTTCCGGCGATCACTGGAATGCGGCCGGCACTATGTTGAACGGCAACGCGGATGAGCTCACAGTGTTCCTCGACATCCACCGTGGGCGATTCGCCGGTGGTGCCCACGACGACGATACCATCGGTTCCTTCCGCGACATGCCAGTCGATGAGTGCGCATAAGGCGGAGAAATCCAGTGTACCATCCTCATGCATGGGCGTGACGATGGCGACGAGACTCCCTTTTAACATGGACAAACCCATACTGTTTCGAATCGGGGCATTTTACCTGAAAGCGTAAAGGGAGCACACATGCCGAGATGGGTCCATATAACTTTACGACATGCTGCATCACGAAAGATTCTTTGGGCCGACGCGGGATACTTGGTATATTGCGCTGGTTGCAATTCCGCGCGCCGCGCGCATGGTTGCGTCCAGGACACGGAAAAAGCGATAATCGCCGATTCGTTGCACGATATCTAGCATGCTGGAAAATTATTTCCTGATTTTGTTGGGCACGGTGTTCGTCAACAACATCGTGCTGGTCAAGATTCTCGGTCTATGCCCTTTCATGGGGGTTTCCAAGAAGCTGGAGGCGTCCCTCGCCATGGGGGCGGCCACCGCCTTCGTGCTCACCATAGGCTCTGGCACCAGTTACTTGATCAATCAATATCTGCTCGGTAGCGAGCTGTTTTATCTACGCACGTTGTCGTTCATCGTGGTCATTGCCGGCGTGGTACAGTTCACCGAAATGGTGATCGAAAAGACCAGCCCCGTGCTGCATCAGGTGCTGGGTATTTATTTGCCGTTGATCACCACCAACTGTGCCGTGCTCGGTATTCCGCTACTCAATGTGCAGGCGAAGCATGGTTTCGCCGAATCGCTGTTGTTCGGGTTCGGGGGGGCAGTGGGTTTTTCGCTGGTATTGGTCTTGTTCGCTTCCATCCGTGAACGACTGGAGGGGGCGGACGTGCCTGGGCCATTCCGGGGAGCGGCCATCGGCTTTGTCACGGCTGGTTTGATGAGTCTGGCGTTCATGGGGTTTGCAGGCCTGGTGCGCTGATGGTTTCTGCGTTGCTCGTCATGGTCGGCCTGGGACTGGTGCTAGGTGCCTTGCTGGGCTATGCCTCGATCAAATTCAGAGTCGAGGGCGACCCGCTGGTGGACAAGATCGATGCCATTCTTCCCCAGACACAATGTGGACAATGCGGCTATCCCGGCTGCCGTCCTTATGCGGCGGCGATCGCCAAAGGCGAGGCGGACATCAACCAGTGCCCACCGGGTGGTGAGGCCGGCGTGCGCGCCTTGGCCGATCTGCTGGGGGTGGAGCCCAAGCCGCTCAATACCGCGCACGGGGTTCCCAAACCGAAATCGGTTGCAGTGATCGACGAAAATTTATGTATCGGCTGCACGCTATGCATCCAGGCCTGCCCGGTGGATGCCATTCTGGGAGCGGCCAAGCAGATGCATACCGTGATCGCCTCGGAGTGTACTGGCTGCGAGCTGTGTGTTGCGCCGTGCCCAGTCGATTGCATCACTATGGTACCGATCCCGGAGACGGTCAGCAATTGGAAATGGCGCTATCCGGTGTTCGAAATCAAGGCCGTCTCATGATCGAAAAATTGTTCAAGTTTCATGGCGGGGTGCACCCACCGGAACACAAGGCCGAATCGGCCGCCACACCGATCCGGCCGGTGCCCATGCCGGCACGCCTGGTGCTGCCACTTCGCCAGCACATCGGGAACGTTGCCAAAGTGAAGGTGGCAGTGGGAGATCATGTCTTGAAAGGCCAGCAGCTGGCCGCGCCGGAGGGCATGATCTCCGCGGCGGTGCATGCACCGACCTCGGGCACCGTGGTCGCCATCGATGAGCAGTTGATCCCCCATGTCTCGGGACTGCCCGATCTTTGTATCACATTGCAGGCCGATGGCGAGGACCGCTGGATCGAGCGTGAGCCACTGGACTACGAGGACATGGAAAAAACCGCCGTGATCGAGGCGTTACGCCAGGCCGGTGTGGTCGGGCTGGGGGGCGCGACCTTCCCGACCCATGTCAAGCTGCGCGCGGATCCACGTCATCCGGTCAAAACGTTGATCCTCAACGGCGCCGAATGCGAGCCTTTCATCACGTGCGATGACCGCTTGATGCGTGAGCGCGCCGACGAAATCATCCGTGGGCTGCAGATCATGGCCTATCTCCTGGATGCAGAATGCTGCCTGGTCGGCATCGAGGACAACAAACCAGAGGCGGCTCAAGCCATGCGTACGGCCTGCGCGCGAAGTGCCGTGCCGGTCGAGGTGGTGCTGGTCCCTACCCTGTATCCGGGCGGGGGTGCCAAGCAGCTGATCAAAGTGCTGACGGGTTGGGAAGTGCCGAGTGGCAAGCTGCCCAGCGAGATCGGTGTGCAGTGCTTCAATGTGGCTACCGCTTATGCGGTGCATCGCTTCATCGACCATGGCGAGCCGGTGATCTCCCGCATCGTGACGGTTACCGGCAAGGTGGCGCGGCCCGGTAATTTCGAGGTTCCCCTCGGCATGGCGATAGAGACGTTGGTACAGGCTGCCGGTGGTGCTGCCCCTGACATCGACGGCTTCATCATGGGGGGGCCCATGATGGGCTTCAAGCTGCCATCGCCCCGTGTACCCGTGGTAAAAGCGACCAACTGCATCATCGCCGCTTCGCCCGATCTTTTCCCCCCCCAGCCGTTGCCCATGCCTTGCATCCGCTGTGCGCGTTGTGCCGATGTCTGTCCGGCCAATCTGCAACCGCAAGAACTGTATTGGTTTGCCAAATCGCAGAATTTCGAGAAAGCACGCGATTACCACCTGTTCGATTGTATCGAGTGTGGTTGCTGCAGCTATGTCTGCCCCAGTC
Organism: Methylophilaceae bacterium; assembly: GCA_026419515.1. GTDB lineage: Bacteria > Pseudomonadota > Gammaproteobacteria > Burkholderiales > Methylophilaceae > JANZZG01. The sequence continues at coordinate 6,598 of JANZZG010000010.1, read as the reverse complement.
ACATCCCATTGGTGCAGTACTACCGCTATGCCAAGAGCGAGATCATTGCGCTGGATCGTGCCAAGCAGGCCGCCAATTTGGCACGAGAGCGTAATCAATTGCGCTTGGCACGCATCGAGCGCGAGAAGCAGGAGCGCCAAGCCAGACATGCACAAAAGGCCATGGGCGCCAAGACCGATACCGCCGCAGATGAGGCCAAAAAGGCTATCATTGCCGCTGCCATCGAGCGTGCCAAAGCGCAGAAGGCGGCCGTCACCCCGCAGAATACCGACCATCTGCCGCCCGAGGCGCAGGCGGAAATCGCCCGCATCGAAGCAAGGCGTTCGCAGGCCATGGAGCAACAAAAAGAATGATGGCGATGGCTTCCCCCTACCTGTCCGAACAGACCAGTGTCAGCATGATCATGCGCAAGGTGTTGCTGGCCCTGGTGCCTGGCATCGCGGCGTATGTCTGGGTATACGGCAGCGGCATCCTGGTCAGTCTGCTGCTGGCCAGCGTCACGGCGCTGGTGTCCGAGGCAGTGATGCTCAAGTTGCGCGGCCGTCCGCTGCGGCCTTTCCTGCTGGATGGCAGCGCACTGGTGACGGCCTGGTTGCTGGCGCTGGCCTTGCCACCGATCGCGCCGTGGTGGCTGGTGGTGGTCGGAACCTTGTTCGCCATCGTCGTGGCCAAGCAGCTTTATGGGGGACTGGGCTACAACCCGTTCAACCCGGCCATGGTCGGTTATGCAGTGCTGCTGATCTCATTCCCGGTCGCCATGACACAATGGCCGGCGCCGCTGGAGCTGGCGCAGGCCAAGCTGTCTTTGCTCGATCAATTGCGTTACATCTTCGGACGCGTACTGCCCAGTGGCTTGACGGTCGATGCCATCAGCAGCGCGACGCCTCTGGATACCTTAAAGACCCAGCTCAAACTGCACCACGGCATGGCCGATATCATGGCGGCGCCCATGTTTGGCACGCTGGGAACGAAAGGCGGTGAAATCGTTGCCGGCGCCTACCTGCTGGGGGGGGTGTATTTGCTGTGGCAGCGCATCATCACCTGGCATGTGCCGGTCGCTTTTCTCGGCATGCTGGCATTGCTGGCAAGCGGGTGTCATCTGATCGATGCCGACCGTTATGCCGGGCCGCTGTTCCACCTGTTCAGCGGTGCTGCCATGCTGTGCGCCTTCTTCATCGCCACCGACCCCGTCAGCGGTCCGACCACCCCCAAGGGTAAACTGATCTTTGGTGCGGGTATCGGCATCCTGACCTGGGTGATCCGGACCTGGGGCGGCTACCCGGACGGCGTGGCATTCGCCGTGCTGCTGATGAACATCTGTGTGCCGCTGATCGACGCCTATACCCAGCCGCGCGTGTTCGGACACGAGAAATGACGGAACGGGACGCCAGCGAATCCATCACCCGGCACGCGCTAGCCACGGCCGCCATCATGACGGGTTTCAGCCTCCTGGCAACCGTCATGCTGGTATCCATGCATTTCGCCACGCGCGCCCCGATCGCCGAAAGCGAACGTGAAGCCAAACTCAGGCTGCTGGAACAGGTGCTGCCGCACAGCCTGTATGACAACGACCTGCTCCAGGACAGTGTGCGGATCGCCCCTGGGGGCGAGCTTGGCAACCGCGACCACACGCTGGCCTATCGGGCCCGCCTCGAGGGCGCGGTTTCCGCGGTGATTCTGGAGGCCACCGCGCCGGATGGCTATAGCGGAGACATCCGGCTTTTGGTGGCGATCCGTGCCGACGGCACGCTGGCCGGCGTGCGTGTGCTGGCGCACAAGGAAACGCCGGGGCTGGGCGACTACATCGACATCGCGCACAGCGACTGGATCAGGCAGAACTTCGACGGCCAGTCGCTTGCCAAAACACCTGACGATGCCTGGAAAGTGAAAAAAGACGGCGGCCAGTTCGACTATATGGCGGGCGCCACCATCACCCCGCGCGCGGTGGTCAAGGCGGTCCACAAGACGCTCAAATATTTCGATGCCCATCGCCAGGAGCTGTTGGCCGCCCCGGCGGCGAAGGAGTGAGTATGAGCCAGAGTTATCGGGAAATCATCGAAAACGGTCTGTGGAAGCAGAACCCCGGCGTGGTGCAGCTGCTCGGTCTGTGCCCCACCCTGGCGGTGACCAGCACCGTGGTGAATGGGGTTTCACTGGGGCTGGCGACCGCGCTGGTGATGGCGGCCAGCAATGCGGCCGTGGCTCCCGTCCGGAAATTCGTACCGGCGGAGATCCGCATCGCGGTATTCATCCTCATCATCGCCGCACTGGTGACGGTGATCGATCTTGGCATGCATGCGTGGTTCCATGCGTTGCACGCCACCCTGGGCATATTCATCCCCCTGATCGTGACCAACTGTATCGTACTGGCGCGCGTCGAGGCCTTCGCCGCCAAGAACGCGACTGCGCCTTCCGCGCTGGACGGCCTGATGATGGGGTTGGGGCTGGCCATCGTGCTGGCGCTGCTGGGTGGGTTGCGCGAACTGGTGGGCAAGGGCACCTTGCTCTCCGGCATCGATCTGGCCTTGGGGCCGGCTGCCAAACAGTACGTCATCACCGTATTGCCGGACTACCATGGCTTTTTGCTGGCCGTGCTGCCACCGGGTGCTTTCATCGGCCTGGCGCTGCTGATCGCCGCCAAAAACTGGCTGGACAGCCGCCGGGCCGGTTCGCCGGCTACATCCCCTGCGGCAGCGGTGGTACAGGATCATTGAGTCTCGCCGGCGATGAACGCTGCCACGCGCCGTGAAATCTTCCGTCGCCTGGCCATCGCCATCCCCAATCCGACCACCGAGTTGCACCATAGCAGCACCTTCGAACTGCTGGTGGCGGTGATCCTTTCCGCCCAGGCCACCGACAAGGGGGTCAATCGCGCCACCGCCAGACTGTTCCCGGTGGCCAACACGCCACAGGCCATGCTCGCGCTCGGAATCGAGGGCCTGGAATCCTATATCAAGACCATCGGACTCTATCGCAGCAAGGCGAAGAACATCATCGAAACCTGCCGTATCCTGGTCGAGCGCCACGGCGGACAGGTGCCGGATACGCGGGAGGCGCTGGAACGCCTGCCCGGCGTGGGGCGCAAGACGGCCAACGTCATTCTCAACACCGCCTTCGGCCAACCGACCATCGCCGTCGATACCCACATTTTCCGCCTCGGCAACCGCACCGGCCTGGCACCGGGCAAGACGCCGCTGGAAGTCGAACGGAAACTGCTTAAGATCGTGCCCAAAGCATACCTGCGCGATGCCCACCACCTGCTGATTCTGCACGGCCGTTATGTCTGCAAGGCCCGCAAGCCCGCGTGTGGCGCATGCTGCATCAACGACCTGTGCGAATATGCAGGAAAGGAATTGGCATGAGCGTCGCCACCGGCTTGGCCATCGGCAGTACCCCCAAGCCGGAACTGGCGCAGCGCGCGGTCCTCGAGGCCATGCAGCGGTGCGGCCTGGAGGTCGCCAACAGTGTGTTGTTGTTCCTGACCTCCGAATTCGCCCGTGATCCCTTGCCGGCGATCAAGGCTGCAAGCCGGGCAGCGAATTGCGTGCAGGTGGTCGGCTGTTCCGCCCCCGGTATCTTTACCGACCAGGACTGGGTGATCGACGCCCCTGCCGCTGCCGTCATGGTGTTCGGTGGCCCCATATATCTGTCGGCTGACCCTGCACCTCGCCCCGCGGATTTGCTGCTGGCGCTGGCGGCGCCCAATGCCCTCAACATTACCTGGCTGGCAGCGCCAGGGCGGCGCTTCGGCGGAGTGTCGGGTGATGCCACCGGGCAGGGCCCTTTTTCGGTCTGGCAAGGCGGCAAGGCAGCGACCGCCGGCCATTGCGAGCTGGCGCTGCATGGGGTGACGGGCGTGGTGGGTGCGGCGCACGGTGTGCGCATCCTGACCGACCCCAAACCGGTCACTGCCGGGCAGGGACACGACATCCTGTTCCTCGGTGGCAAGCCAGTGTTGGACACTTTGCAGCAGGCCTGCGGCGCGGAGCCGCTGCCGCTGCACCGGCTGATGGCGGGGATTGCCGACGAGTCCTCACACCTCATGCACGGCCAGTATCGGCTGGTCGCCTTGGTCGGCGCCAGCGAAGCCGAGCGTTCGGTGACCCTGGCGCATCACGTGGAGCCGGGCCAGCGGGTATTCTGGGCCGTGCGTGAACCAGAGGCGGCACAGGCGGATCTGGACGCCACCGTTGCGGCCCTGGAGGGGCAACTGCCTGGTGCGCCGGATTTCGGCCTGCTGTTTTCCTGCTTGGGGCGCGGGCCGTATTTCTACAGCGGTATCGACCGCGATCTGGAACTATTGCAGCGGCGCCATCCCGGCATGCCGCTGATCGGCTTCTATGGCAACGGCGAGATCGCGCCAATCAACGGGATGAACGAGCTGCTGCAATATTCCGCCGTACTGGGGCTGTTCCATGTTCAACCCTAGCCGCGACGAAGTCCGTCGCTTCTTTTTCGAAACCTGGCGCAAGTACCGGGCGGCCGAGCCTTTGAGTGGCTTGGAGAATCCGGCGCTGCAAGTGGTGCAGATGCACCCGGAATACCACGTCGTGCTGGATGCACCGGAACGGTACCTGGAACGGGAATATTTTCCCGAATTGGGCGAGACCAACCCCTTTCTGCACATGAGCCTGCATCTTGCCATCCTCGAACAACTGGCTATTGACCAGCCTCCCGGCATCGTGGCAGCCTACCACAGCCTGGCCTTGCGGAAAGGGGAGCATGATGCCCAGCATGCGGTGATGGAGTGCCTGGCCGAAACGCTCTGGCGTGCCCAGCGCACGCAAGTGCCGCCCGATGGTGCCGCCTATCTGGAATGCCTGCGTCGGCAGGCCGGCATGGCATGAGGGAGGGCGGCTTGCAAAGAACGATGCGATGCGCCTGTGGTCAGACCCGGAAAGCCTGTCATCAGGATGGATGATTTTCAACCTCAAGGAGATTTGCCATGAATGTTCAAAAGAAGCCCCTCGTCGTCGTGATGGGCGGTGCCGTTGCCGTCTCGCTGGCTGCAGCGTCCGTGGCGGGTGCCGCGGAGAACCCGTTCGCCGCAACCGTGCTGTCTTCAGGCTACCAGGTGGCCGAGGCCGATGCCAAGGTGTCCGATGTGCCGGCCGACAGCAAGGGATCGGAAGAAGACAAAATGAAGGATGGCATGTGCGCCGCTGGCAAATGCGGTTCCAGCATGAAGAAGAAAAAGGCCAAGGCCAAGGCGGATGGCGCGGAAAAAGCCAAGGAAGGCAATTGCGGTAGCGAGAAGAAGTCGCACGAAGGCAAGTGTGGCTCCAGCAACTAGGCGATGTCCTCTAAACCCTGGTGCGGCGCCGGCCTCGGCCTGAAGCGGGAGCTCATGCCGCAGCTGCAGGCCACGCCTGCGGCTGCCATCGATTTCTTCGAGGTCGCGCCGGAAAACTGGATCGGCATGGGGGGTGCCAGCGCCCGGCAGTTCGCCTGGTTCGCCGAGCGTTACCCCATCGTGGCGCACGGATTGTCGTTGTCTCTGGGCGGCCCCGACCCGCTCGACGAAATCCTGCTGCAACGCATCAAGGGCTTCCTCGACCAGTACCAGATTCCCTTGTACACCGAGCATCTGGCCTATTGCAGCGCCGGCGGCCATCTCTATGAGCTGTTGCCGATCCCGGCCACGGAAGAGGCGGTGCACCACGTCGCCGCACGCGTCCGTCGCACCCAGGAGATCCTGGAGCGCCGCATCGCGCTGGAAAACGCCTCCTGCTATGTCGCCACACCCGTGTCTGACATGGCCGAGGCCGATTTCATCCGTGCCGTGCTGGAAGAGGCGGATTGCGACCTGCATCTCGACGTCAACAACCTCTATGTCAACAGCGTCAATTTCGGCTTCGACCCGTTCGAATTCCTGCGCAGCCTGCCGGGCGAGCGTGTCGTTTACATCCATATTGCCGGGCATCTGGCGCTGGCGCCCGATCTGATCGTGGACACCCATGGCGATGCCGTGATCGACCCGGTGTGGGCGTTGCTGGAAGAAGCCTACCGGCTGTTCGGGGTGGCTCCCACCACCCTGGAGCGCGACCTCAACATCCCGCCGCTGGCCGAACTGGTGCCGGAGATCGAGCGCATCGCCACCCTGCAGCGCCAATGTGCCTCGGCCACGCCGCGCTGCCGCCACGCATGAGTGCCTTCCAGCGCTATCAAGCCGAGTTCGTCGCCTACATTCGCGACCCCAAGTCCCATCCGCGGCCGAATGGCACCGCCAGACGCGGCATGACGGTCTATGCCGAAATCGTGTTCAACCACATGGATGACACGCTCTCCGCCTGTTTCCCGGTCTGCAGGAAGGTGCTCGGCGTGCGGCGCTGGAAAAAGCTGGTGCGAGCGTTTCTGGCGCAGCATCGTTGCACCCCCCCCTTCTTCCACCAGATTCCGGAAGAATGGCTGCGCTGGCTGGAAACGGCACCTGCCGTGGCGCGCGACTTACCGCCTATTTTGATGAGCCTGGCGCATTACGAATGGGTGGAACTGGCCGTGGCCACCTCGGATGCCACGCCTGCGGCGCACGATCCGCAGGGGGATTGGCTGGAGGGCCGGCCGGTGCTCGCGCCCGCGCTCATGCTGCTGCGCTACG
>JANZZG010000039.1 GCA_026419515.1 Methylophilaceae bacterium | reverse complement strand
GGAGGCTCCGGCACGTAGCATGACCAGTTCGCCCTTCTTTTCCTTGACCTCGATCTGCGCTTGCTCGGCCGTCACCGTCTGGCCCTGGGACAGGGCATTGGGCTGACTGACCAGCGGCTCGCTGCTGATCACGACCGAAAGGCCGCCATGGGCGACGGCGACGGTATCCAGCATCACTTCCTTGTTCATCACGATGGAGCCGGTACGGGCGTTGAGGATGACGCGGGCGACATCCTCGCCGGGCGCAACGGAAAGGTTTTCCAGGCGGGCCAGAAAGGCGATGCGCTGGTTGCTGTCCTGCGGCGCGGCCACCCGCACCAGCCGCCCATCCAGGGCAACCGCCGTACCTGGCCCAAAAGTCCGGTTGATGGTATCCACCATGCGTGCCGCCGTGGTGAAATCCGCCGTATTGAGCTCGAAATGCAGATACTCCCCTTGTCCCACGCTGGTGGGTACCGCGCGCTCCACCGTGGCGCCAGCCGGGATGCGCCCCACGCTCAGCTGGTTGACCTGCACGCTGGAGCCGCCCGCCGCAGCGCCCGCACCCGCCACCAGCAGGTTACCTTGTGCGATGGCATAGACTTGCCCATCCGCGCCCTTGAGCGGCGTCATCACCAAAGTCCCACCGCGCAAACTCTTGGCGTTGCCGATGGAAGACACGGTGACGTCTATGGTCTGTCCCGGTTTGGCGAAAGGCGGCAGGGTAGCGGTCACCATCACCGCCGCGACATTCTTGAGTTGCAAACTGGTACCGGGGGGCAGGTTGATGCCCATCTGGCCCAGCATGCTGATGATGCTCTGCACGGTGAAAGGTGTTTGGGTGGTCTGGTCGCCGGTACCATCCAGCCCGACCACGATGCCATAGCCGACCAGCTGGTTGTTGCGCACCCCCTGCAGGGTGGCGATGTCCTTGATGCGCTCGGCATGAACCTGACCGAACACCATCAGCCCCAGCAACACTACGATGATCCGTTTCACGATAGCCATGGCCAACTCCTCAAAACGGCAGCAACGCGATGAAGAAACGTGACAGCATACTGATCACCTGCGCCGTATCCACGCTCTGTTTGCCTTTGGTTTCGATACGGGCATCGGCGATCTGTGTCGAATTCACGGTATTGGCGGCCGTGATGTGAATCGGGTTGACGATGCCGGATAGACGGATGAATTCCGTGGTTTCATTGATCGACACCTGTTTCTCGCCACTTACCGCCAGATTGCCATTGGGCAGTACCTCGATCACAGTGACGGTGATCGAACCACTGAAACTGTTGCTGTTGCTGTTGTCTTCCTTGCTTTCGTTCTTCATCGAGGAACTGGCGACAAAGCTGGTGTCGATGTTGGTTTGCGTCGCGGCGTTGTTCAAGTCGTTGTTGGCACCAGGCAGGCTGATCTGGGGTAGCCGCCGTGGGGTATAGCCGAGGATGGTCGGAGTCCCGACAGCCACGTTAGCCGAGCCACTCCGACTGGAAGAGCCATTGGATTTGCGGTTGGCGGAATTCTTTTCCACCAGATTGACGGTCAATGTATCGCCGACGAAACGAGCCCGGCGATCTTCGAACAGAGGCCGGCTGGTGGCCGCATGGTAGATGGCACCATCGGCTTGCGTGATTTGCGGCACCGGGTTGGGCCGGATGGTCATGGGTTGACTAACACGGGTGGAGGGATCGGTGTTACAGCCGCTCAGCCCCCCCATGGCCAGTAGCATCAACATCAGCCTAGTCGAATTACGCATCATGCTCTCCTTACAGCTGTGTCAGGCGCTGCAACATTTGGTCTGAAGCCTGGATCGCCTTGGAATTGATTTCGTAGGCGCGCTGCGCCGTGATCATGTTGATCAGTTCTTCCACCACGTTGACGTTGGAAGTCTCGACGAATCCCTGCAGCAGCGTGCCCAAGCCATTGACCCCAGGATTCGAGGTATTGGGCGTACCGGAAGACACCGTCTCCAGATAAAGGTTGTCTCCCACGCTTTGCAGCCCGGCCGGGTTGATGAAACTGGTCAGCTGGATCGGCCCCTGGGTCGTCACCACATTGCCGGGTTGCACGATGGAAACCGTCCCATCTTTGGCAATGGTGACGGAAATGGCGTCCGCTGGAATGGTGATTTGCGGCTGCAACACGTCGCCGTTGGCCGTCACCAACGTTCCTTCGCTGTTGACCTGAAAGGAACCAGAGCGGGTATAAGCCAGCGTGCCATCCGACAACTGGATTTGAAAGAAGCCGTTACCGTTGATGGCGAGGTCGAACGCATTGTCGGTCTTTTGCAGACTTCCCTGGATGAAGATGCGCTCGGTCGCCACCGGCCGGGCACCGGTGCCCAGCTGCAAGCCGGACGGAATCTGGCTTTGCTGGGTGGCCTGCGCCCCCGGTTGGCGCATGGTTTGATAGATGAGGTCCTCGAACACCGGGCGCGAACGCTTAAAACCGTTGGTGCTCACATTGGCCAGGTTGTGCGAGATGACGTCGATGTTGGTTTGTTGGGATTCCATCCCCGTCTTGGCGATCCACAGTGACCTTAACATTTACTTTTCCTCATTCAAGCCGTCAGGCTCATCACCTGAGCGGTACGATTGGCATTTTCATCCGCTTTTTGCATCAGTTTCACTTGCAGGTCGAAGAAGCGCGATTGTTCGATGATGCTAATCAATGCATCCACGGCACTGACGTTACTGGCTTCCAGCGCGCCACTGGCCAGGTTGACGGTGGCATCGGCCGGGGCCGGCTGGCCGCTTTTGAGCCGGAACAAGCCATCGTCGCCACGCACCATCTCACTGTCAGGCGGGTTGACCAGCTTGATGCGACCGATGGTGGTCATGGCGTTGTACTGGTTGTTGGTCACTACCGTGACGGAACCGTCCTTGCCGATGGTGACTTCGGAATCGGCGGGAATGGTGATGGGGCCGCCATCGCCCACCACCGGCAGGCCATTGCTGGTCATCAACAGTCCATCCGCGCCGACCTGCAGGCTACCGTTGCGGGTGTAGGCCTCGCCCCCATTGGCATCCTGTACGGCGATCCAGCCACGGCCGTGCACTGCCACGTCGAGTGGGCGACCAGTGGTACGGATCACGCCCCCAGAAAGATCGGCCGTGGGGGTAGTATCGACCACGAAGGCGCGTGTCGGCATCCCCGGCCCGAATACCGGCAGGGCACGAAAAGCCGTATTCTGGGCCTTGTAACCATTGGTGGAGACATTCGCCAGATTGTGCGCCGTCACCGCCAGCCGGTACAGGCTGTGCTTGGCGCCATTCATGGCAATGTAGAGCAGGCGATCCATCCTCGATTACCTCGCGCTTACCTCAAATTGACCAAAGTCTGCATGATGGTGTCCTGCGTCTTGATGGTCTGGGCGTTGGCCTGGTAATAACGCTGGGCGGTGATCATGTTGACCAATTCCGCAGTGAGGTCCACATTGGAATCTTCCACCGCGGAAGACTGGATCACTCCGTGCTGCCCATCCGAGCCGGGCGTGCCTATCAGTTCCGGTCCCGAGGCGGAAGTCTGGATCCACTGGTTGTTACCCACCGCCTGTAGCCCTTGCGGGTTGGCGAACGAAGCCAAAATCACCTGACCCAGGTTGCGCGACTGTCCATTGGTGTAGCGTCCCACCAGAATGCCGTCTGCCCCTACCGTGAAGCCAGAGAGCTTACCCAAGGGATAGCCATCCTGGCGCAGGGTGTTGACGGAGAACGCGCCCCCGAACTGGGTGGTGCTGGTGAAGTCCACATCGAACGTTAAAGCCGCCGCGCCAGTGCCCAATGAAGCCGCGGGAATAGACTCGGTCAGTGGCATCGCGGTCGTCAAAATCCCCGACGTGTTGAAATTGAGCGTCCCCACCAATCCTTGGGGAGTAGTAGTTCCCAGGGGATTGGTCAGCGTGGCTTGCACATCCCAGGTGTTGGGCGCGGTCTTGATGAAATACAGGGTGTAGGTATGTGCGTTACCCAGGCTGTCATACACCGATATCGATGTCGAATGGTTGAACGTCGTCGGGTCGGTATAGACGAACGGTACCGTGATGACGTTTGCTCCGGAATCCAGATTGAGCATGGCCTGCACTCCCGGCACCCCCGTGGTGGACGTGCCCGTCGCCTGCGGCGTCAGGTCGGAGCGGTCGAGCTGCAGCGCCACCGGGTTGCCGGTCTGGATCACGCCGTTAATCGCGGAATAACCCATCAGGCGCAGCCCGTCGGCATTGACGATGTAATCGTTCTTGTCGAACTGGAACTGTCCGTTGCGCGTATAGCTTACCGTTCCCGCCGCATCGCTCATGCGGAAGAAGCCGCCGCCATTGATCGCGAGATCCAGTGGGTTGTTGGTGCTGGTGATGTTGCCCTGGGTGAACTGCTGCACGATGGTGGCGATCTTGGCGCCCAGGCCGACGGGCAGCGAGCCCGCCCCCTGCAGCGAAGCGGCGAACACGTCGGCGAACTGCGCCTGACCGCTCTTGAAGCCGACCGTGCCGGCGTTCGCCACGTTGTTGCCGATCACGTCCAGATTCTTGGCCGCCACGTTGAGGCCGCTCAAACCTTGCTGGAAACCCATGTCTTGTCCTCCTTTAGATGATCTCGCGAACCTGGCCCAATTCCACCAGGCCGATTCCGTCCACACTCAATGACGGACCGCTCCGATCCATCAAGATGCTATTGACCGTGCCAAACGCCAGGCTGGTGACGGCAACGTTGGCGCCCCCCGCCACGGCACGCACCCGATAGCTGTATTCTCCATCTGGCAAGGGATTGCCACTGGCATCCCTGCCATCCCAACCAAAAGTGACGACACCGGCCTCATGTGGGCCCAGTTTGAAACTGCGTACCGGATTGCCGTTGGCATCGAAAATACTGATTTCGATATCGTCCACGTTGGTGGGCAAATCCAGCCCCGCAGCCGTCTGACCGCCCACCAAGGTGAGCACGTTGCCTGGCACCAGCACGGAATGTCCCACCATGCCGACCGCCTGGAATGCCTGTACCTGTGTGAATGCCTGCAATGTCTGGTTGAGCTTTTCGATGCCGGCCACCGTGCTGATCTGGGCCATCTGCGTGGTCACCTGGGCATTGTCGAGCGGATTGAGCGGATCCTGGTTTTTCATCTGGGCCACCAGCAGCTTGAGGAAGCGGTCCGACTGCTCACTGGAGGCCATCCCCGTCACCGAGGAAGCGGATGAAATGACACTACCGACGGCTGCAACCATGGGAGAACTCCTTATTGTCCAAGCATCAAAGTCCGCTGGATCATGGACTTGACGGTATTCATCATTTCCACGTTCACCTGATAGGAACGAGATGCCGAAATCATGTTGACCATCTCTTCTACCACGTCCACATTGGGCATGGTAACGTAGCCCTGAGCGTCGGCATAAGGGCTGGCAGGGTCATATACCCGCTTCATCGGCGATGGATCCTCCACCACTTGCTCCACCACCACGCCCGCTACCCCTTTCGGCATGGATGCATTCAGGGGCTGTGCCCGGAATACCACCTGCTTGGCGCGGTAGGGCTGGCCATTGGAACTGGTGATGCTGTCGGCATTCGCCAAATTGCTGGCCACCACATTGAGCCGCATGGACTGCGCCGTCATGGCGGAACCCGCGATGTCGAACACATTGAACAGTGCCATTATTTAGTCCCTTGTAATACCGCCATGGTGTCTTTGATCTTGCCGTTGATGAATTGCAGTGTCGCCATGTATTGCAAAGCATTCTCGGTGAACTGCGCCTGCTCGAAATGGGCATCGACGGTGTTGCCGTCTATGCTGGGCTGTATTGCGGTACGGTACATCGGCTTGATGCCGGCAATGCCGGCGCCGCCCGCCGCATCCAGATGTCGCGGGGAGGTCTTGTGCAACGTGACGGCCTCTCTACCGGTGCGCGCCATTTGCAACGCTTTGGCGAAATCGATATCCACCGCTTTGTAGTTGGGCGTGTCGGCGTTGACGATGTTGGACGCCAGCAACTGCTGGCGATAACCGCGCAATGCCAGGACTTTTTCCTGGAAAGCAAATGCGCGATCGATACTGTTCATGGCAAAACCCGCTTTCTTCACTTTGAGTACCCCATCTCAAGCAGAAACCATGCCATTGCTTCATAAATGGCTACGGATGGGGCTTGGAGCGCTATGGCACGCGGAGATCAGACGGTCTGACGCGGCAATGTTTTGCCGCGAGCGGCAATCAAACGGATGGTGAATCCGCACCAAACACCCGGTTGCGTCCGGCATGCTTGGCGCGATAAAGGGCTTCATCAGCGCGCTTGAGAACGGCGGCCTGGTCTTCTCCAGGCATGCGCTGGGCCACCCCGGCACTGAAGGTGATCAGGACGCGCTGATTGTTATGCAAAAAGAAATTCTTGGTCAACTCACGCTGTACCCGCATCATCACCTTGATCCCTTCCGCCTGGTCGGTTTCCGGCAGCAAAATGACGAATTCCTCGCCCCCATAGCGTGCCACGATGTCGGTGGGCCGCAAAATTGCCTTGACCACTTTGGCCAAGTGTGCCAGGGCCGCGTCACCCGCCTCATGGCCCAGGGTATCGTTGAGCTTCTTGAAATGATCGATGTCCAGCAACGCCACACTGAGTGGCAGCCCAGAACGGTCGGCGCGCCCTAGCTCGCGCGCGAAGGCATCGTCCATGCCGCGTCGGTTGAGCGTGCCGGTCAGATAATCCTGCTGGGCATTCAGGCTGAGTTGCTCGATCTCCTGGGTCAACTGCTCGATGCGGGCCTCGGCCTGCGCCACTTTGGCCTGCGCTTCCTTGAGCTCGTCGTAAGCGCGTAGCGCATCCAGCTGCATGGCCTTGGTATCTTGCATCAGATTGTCGAGGATCTTGCTCAACTCGGTCATGTCGTCGGTACGGGTGATCTGCTGCTGGTAGTTTTCCATTTTCTGGTGGAACTCTCCGGCATGCTCGCTCATTTCCGCCAGGCGCTCGACGAATTCCGCTGCGAGGTGTTTGAGGGTTTCCCGCGCTTCGAGTATGCTGTGCTTAAGCTGCCCCTGTTTATAGATCAGTTCTTTGAGGCTGCTTTCGGCATCGTACAGTACCTCGATGTCGAGCGGCCGGGAGATGATGTCGCGAATGATGGCGGTCTGCCCCGACAGCCAACTGTCGTCCACCACCAGCTCGCTGATGTTGTCCACCAACAGGCGGAGCAACTGTAGTAATTCCTGCTGGACTTTGTACTGGGCATCGCTTTCCATTTCCAGCTTGAACCAGAACGCTTTCAGCGCCGTGCCCAGCTGGCCGACTTCTTCTTCCGTATTGGCCGCTTTGGCCTGTGCCAGCAGACTTTCCGCAGTCTTGACGAGGGCCGGATACAGTTTGAGCTGAGACATCAGGCCATATTCCAGCGCCCGAATCAGAATGTCACGCCACAAGGCCGCAGTCGCCGATACTTTGATCGTGACGCCAGTCGAAGCGGCCGAGACCTCCTGCGTTGGCGTCGAGGAAGGGAGAGGTTCTTCGTTCAACTCCGGCATGGGCTCACCGCCGGCTTTCCAGGCCGCGATCAGCCCTTGCAGTTTACTGGCCAACACATCGGCATCGCTCCCGAAATTGACCAATACCCGCTCCAACCCTTCTTTTTTCTTGCTGATGGTCAGCCCAGGGCGGCTGATTTCCATTTCGCGCACCAATTCCCGCACTACGTCCCCCAGACGCGGCACACCCGTCTCCGGTACGGTCGGCATGAGCTGACGCAAATGTTTTTCGACCGCCGCCCAGTCGGATCGGGCGACATCCTGTTCGATTTGTGATGCCAGCTTGGCGAATTTGGGGCGGCCCTGCCCAGCCTCTTTGAGCAGCTTGGACAATACTTGCATCACGTCCTGGGATCGGACGCCGGCGATTTCGTCATACACCCGACGAAAATTGTCAGGCGTGGGAGGAATCTTGCTTTGTGCCAGGTTTCTCAGCGTCTGGCGGGCAATATCGGTGGGAGACAGACTTTTTTCCATGATCAACGCGGTTCTTGCCGTTCTAGGTTAGAATGAATACATTCCCTCGATGTCTAATCCGTCACATGCCGAATGTGCGAATGTCGAAGGATTTTCAGTCAAGCCATGTCCGGACGCAAGACCTTAGCCAGCTTCCTCTTGATACTGGTCTGCACTCCTTTGCAGGCCGGTGAACGGCAGCAACTCAACGAGATCGTCCAAACCGTAGAACAGTTCATCCGACAAAGCACACGCAATAGCGGCAACGAAATCACCGTCAACGTCACCCAGCCCGATAGCCGCCTGCGTCTTCCTCGCTGCGACAGTCTGGAAGCCTGGCTGCCCAGCGGCAACAAACCATGGGGGCGTACCAGCGTCGGGGTACGCTGCCGCAGCCCTGTGTCATGGTCGATCTATGTGCCCGTCATGGTCAAGGTGGCGGGTCCAGCCTTGGTCGCAACGCGCCCGATTGCCAAAGGGCAAGTGGTGGAAAGAGAAGACATCCAGACCCAAACTCGCGATCTGACGCCCTATCCTGGCGGGGTGCTGAACCATCCGGATCAAGCGGTCGGCAAGACCGCCGCCACCATGATCCGAGCCGGTGATCTGCTGCGACCGGAATTGCTACGCGCCGCGCTCGTCGTGCGGCAGGGACAGCAGGTCACCCTCGTCGCTCAAGGGGCAGGATTCAGGGTGAGCTCGGAAGGCACGGCCCTGGGCAATGCCACCAGCGGCCAGGTGGTTTCCGTCAAGACCCGCTCCGGCCAGACGATCAAGGGGATCGCACGGAGCGAAGGCGTGGTCGAAGTCTATTTCTAGTCGCCGGCAGGCAGCCAGTGCAGCTCACCGGCCTTCATGTCGGGCACCAGGATGAATTTCCCATCCGGTGACAGAGCGATGTCCGCTGCGGACTGATAACCGGCCTTGACCAGTTTGAGCGTGCCATCCTTTTTCAGGCTGAATACCCGGCCATTCTTCCAGTCGCTGATCCACAGCACCCCCCTGCGGTCACGCGCAAGCCCATCCCCGCCGCCGAAACCTTCGGCCACCTGCACCATGCCTCCGGTCTTGAGCGTGATGCGATAGAGCACACCGGAAAAGAAATCCACCATCAGCATCTTCTCTTCGCCCTCCGGCAACAGACCGTTGGGGGCCAGCACACGCTTGTCCTCGTCCGATACCACCACGCTGACCTTGCCTTGCGGAGAGATGCGGTAGACCGCCCCTCCCTTGCCATTGAGGTCACCGCTGTCGGACACGTAGAGATTGCCGGATTTGTCCGCAGCCAGGTCGTTGAGGAACTGGGGCTTGGCCGGGAAGGCATCCGCAGGCACGAACACACGCCATTTGCCATTGCGTTCCACCTTAAGGATGCGCGTCTTGTCGGCCACATACAGCGCATCCCCGATCATGGCCAACCCCTTGGGGTCGTCCATGCCGGTCGCAAACGGCTTGGCGCGTCCGCCTTCGATGAGGCTGATGCGTCCGTCGCCATCCTTGCCGAATTCGCCGATTTCGGAAACGTAGATGCGCCCGCCCGCGGTCACCAGCACCGACTCCGGATTCTTCAGTCCGGTGACCACGCGCTCCGCCCACACCGGGCCGGCCCACAGCAGACAAAGAGTGATGAAAGGGACAAATTTCTTCGACATCGCAACTCGCTTTCTCTACGGATTGGGAATGAGTGCCACCATCGCACAGGGGGTGCGGGCAATGCCCGGTTCGATCGCCTGCCGCAGTGCAGCATCCACGGCGAACTGTGCCGCGATCTGCCGCATGGCGTCGTCATAGGCCTGCTGCACCTGCGCGTCTATCGTGCGGCTGCCCCTGAACCCATGCGCCGTCCCGGTTGCCTTGAGCCTGCCGATCGGCTTGCCGTCGGCGCGGAAGAAACGGGCAGAGACCTTTGCATAGAACGTTTCGAGGTTCGGGTTATAAGTCAGCTGGGGCCGCAACCAGACCACGACGTCCGCACCATTGCCGCCTTCGCACATGCCGACCGAATTGAAATGGGGTTGCAGCGCGGCACGGGCGGCGGCTTCCAGCGCCGGGCCGTTACGCGCCCAGATGATGTAGATCGGGACGATGCCCAGCCTGACTTCGTGGGCATACTCGTCGGGATGGATGTACATGAGCAGATCCGGCTTGAACGCATCCGCCTGCACTCCGCCGACGAATCCCAGCGTCATCAGCAAAACGGTCAACCAGCGCCTCATCTGGAACCCCCTGTATAGGTGATACGGTAAATCATACCAGCACGGTCATCCGACACATAGACCGCGCCATCCGGCCCCACGGTCACGTCCACCGGCCGTCCCCAGGCTCCCGTGTCTTGCAGCCAGCCGGTGACGAAATCACTTACCTCGACGGGCCTGCCCTGCTCGAAACGCACCCGCACGACTTTATACCCCGAAGGCCGTTCGCGATTCCACGAGCCATGCAGCGCGACCAGCGCATCTTCGCGATACGCTGCCGGGAAACCGGACTTGTCCAGGAAAGTGATGCCGATCGGGGTGGAGTGCGCCGGAAACGTGATGGCGGGCGGCTGCATGCTGGCACAGACCGCTTTGTCGCCAGGGACGTTGGGATCAGGCACGCGATCGCCCCAGCAGTCGGGCCAGCCGTAATGCTTGCCGGGCTCGATGAGATTCAGATGTTCCGGCGGCAGGTCGTCATCCGGCTGACCTCCTTTGCGGGCCGAACGCATGTCGGCGCCATTGTTGGTGGCGAACATGGCGCCGGTGCGCGGATGCCAGGCAAAGCCCTGGCTGTTGCGCAAACCAATGGCCCAGATCGGGCTGCCATCACCCAACCCGCCAGCGGGCTTACCTTCCACCGTGTAGCGCAACAGGGTTGCCCGCCTGGGATCGGTTTCCCGACACACGTTGCAGCTGGAGCCGACGTTCAGATACAGGTGGCCGTCCGGCCCCAGCCTGAGGGTCTTCAAGGTATGACCACCTGCCGGCAGGCCAGTGATTAAGGGAATCACACGGCCATTGTCCAGGCGCACCACACCATCCTGGTTGGCCACCAGCAGTCTGCCTTCCACGAAAGCCAAGCCTTGGGGCGCATTGAGCCGGTCAGCCACGGTGACGATTTGATCGGCGCGACCATCGCGATCACGGTCCGGCAGCCTGACGACCTTGTTGTCAAACCCCAGTGAAAGATAAAGGTCTCCCTCCGGGCCGAAGGTCATGAAGCGCGGCCCGCGGAAATAGGCATTGCCGGCCGGTTCTAGCCGCGCGAAGACTTGGAGGCGGAAGCCTGAGGGCAGGCGCAGCGCGGCTTCCGGATGGGCGGGGACCGGGATGACCGGCGCCACGTCGGCCCATGCAGCCGAAACCAAGCCCAGGAACGCGAAAAGGGTCTGCCAAATCGTCGCACGCATGGGGTTCAGGTCAGGGTATCAGACCAGATGTTTTGCGCCCACCAGTAGGCATATTGGCCTTCCTGTTCCGTTGGCCGCTCCGAAACCCCGCCCCCCTCGGCCGGCAGCATGATTTTTTTCGCCGTATCATAACGATAGACGTGGGCGATGTGCATCGCCAGTCTGTCGGTCACGAAGCTGTAGCAGGTATTGGCAAACACCGGCTGTGGATCAGGAGCATTCCCTGCCAGGAGGGCTACGACGGCAGCCGCGCACACCTTGGCCTGTGAGGTCGCCATGTGCGCCGATTTCGGCAGGGCAGAGGAAACCGCGTCGCCGATCACGTGGATCCCCGACACCACCCTGGACTCGTAACTCAGGAAATCCACCTCGCACCAGCGCTTGTCGATATTGGCCAGTCCGGCCGTCTGGGCGATACGGCCGGCACGCTGCGGCGGGATGACATTGAGCACGTCCGCCCGCACGCGCTCGAATTCGGTTTTGACGATCTTTCGGGCGACATCGACTTCCATCGCCTGGCTGTTGGGCCGATATTCCACCATGCCAGGATAAAGTTCAGCCCACGCCCGAGTAAACAACCCCTTCTTGGAAACGATTTCCGGGTTGGCGTCGAGCACGATGATTTTGGATTTCGGTTTGGCACCCTTCAGGTAAAAAGCAACCTGGCTCACCCGCTCGTAGGGACCCGGGGGACACCGGTAAGGCGCCTTGGGGATGCTGATGACGAAGGTGCCGCCATCCGGCATGGCTTCGAGCTGCTGGCGCAGGGCCACGGTCTGCGGGCCGGCCTTCCAGGCATGCGGCACAATCGCCTGCGCCTCAGCGCTTGCCAGCATGGGCAAGCCGTCGTACACGAAATCGATGCCGGGAGCCAGGATCAGCCGGTCGTAACCCAGCCTATCCCCGTCGCTCAGAACCAGCTGGCGTTTGTCGGCATCCACCGCCTGGATTTCATCGTGCAGGCGCTTGATGTCATAGCGGTCGAGGCCGGCATAGTTGAACGTCAACTCGCCGATCCGCCGGCTGCCCCCCAGTACCAGGTTGCTCAAGGGGCAGGAAACAAAGGTGGTTCCCTTTTCGATCAGGACGATTTCGAGCCGGCTGCCGCCCCACAACCGCAAGTATTTGGCGGCCGTCGCACCGGCATAGCCTCCTCCCACGACGATCACGCGCCCCTGTACTGGCACACCCGACCATGATGCCTTGGGAAAAGCACCCAGCACCACCCCCGTGCCGAGCAATTTGAGAAACGTGCGGCGTTGCATGCTACATCCCGCCCAGCGGCCGCGGGGCTTGCCCGGCGAGGCGTGGCTGGGTCGCGAAATGGTCGGCCAGCTGCTCGATTTCCTGTAGCGTCAGACCCTTGGCATGATGGTGCATGACACTGGACGGACGTGACCCATCCCGAAAAGACTGCATCTGCAGGATGAAGTGGCTGCGGTCCAGCCCGGCGAGCTTGGGGGTCCCGCCCACACTGTTGCCGGCAGTACCGTGACACGCCGCGCAGGAGGCGGCCAATACCCGCACGTGGTCATCGCCCGAAACGCCCGTCGGTAATGCGCAACAGGCCACACACAACCCTATCGCCAATCGTCGCGACATACCAAGCCCAAAATCTTCGTTCGGAAGATCAGAAGCATTTCTCTTCCTGGCAGCCGTCATCCTTGGCACCATACTTGACCAGCAGCTCGGCCGCCTGGGTCCACCCCATGTCTTTGGCCATACGCAGCACGGAAACCCCCCCTTTCATCTTGATGTTGGGATCCGCACCCTTTTGCAGTAAAAATTCCAGCAGCGGCAAATTGTTTTCGTAAGTGGCATGCGCGACTGCCGTCATTTTGGTGACGGGATGTCGGTAATTGAGATTGGCACCACGTTCGACCAACAGCTTCACGACTTCGAGCTGACCCTTGCTCGCCGCCGACAGCAAAGGGGTCCAGCCGAAGATCACCTCATCCACCTTGAACGTGCCGGCATCCAGATACTTCTTGACGACGGCCGGTTTGCCCTCGACGATGGCCGAGGAAAATTCCATCTGTTCGTCATCGGTGTAGGCCCAGGCAGCGCCCGGCAAAGCCAGAGCCGCGATCAACATCCATGTTCTGACTGTCAATTGTGGTCTCCTATCGATCAATTCAATGTTGAAATCAAGCAACCCATCTACGGGCGTTGCGGAACATACGCATCCACGGCCCGTCCTCGCTCCATCCGTCAGGCCGCCACGAATGCTGCACGGCGCGGAACACCCGCTCCGGGTGTGGCATCATGATGGTGAAGCGCCCGTCCGGCGTGGTCAGACCGGTGATCCCGCGTGGCGAGCCATTCGGATTGAACGGGTAGGCCTCTGTCGGCAAGCCGTAATGATCGACATACCGCACGCTGACCAGCCGCTGCTGCAACACGGTTTCGACCACGGCAGGCGAAGAAAATTCCGCATATCCCTCGCCGTGCGCCACGGCGATCGGCATGCGGCTCCCGGCCATGCCGGAGAAAAAGATGGAGGGCGAATCCAGCACCTCCACCATGACGAAACGCGCCTCGAACTGCTCGGACTTGTTGCGCACGAAATGTGGCCAGTGGGCGGCACCTGGAATGATCTCGTGCAGGTTGCTCATCATCTGGCAGCCATTGCAAACACCCAAGGCGAATGAATCTCCGCGCTGGAAAAATGCACTGAATTCGTCTCGGGCGCGCTGGTTGAACAGAATGGACTTGGCCCACCCTTCACCTGCGCCCAACACGTCACCGTAGGAAAAGCCACCGCAGGCGACCAGTCCGATGAAATCTTTCAACGTGACCCGTCCGGCAATGATGTCGCTCATGTGGACATCATGCGCCTCGAACCCTGCCCGGTCGAAGGCGGCAGCCATCTCCACCTGGCCGTTGACGCCCTGTTCGCGCAATATCGCCATTTTCGGCCGCTTGCCCGTCGCGACATAAGGGGCTGCGACGTCTTCCTCGATCGCGTAGGTGAGCTGCACGTGCAAACCAGGGTCCCCCACATCCAGCAGTCGGTCGTACTCCTGGCGCGCACAAACCGGGTTGTCGCGCAAGCTTTGCATGTGCCAAGTGGTTTCCGACCACATTCGCTGTAGAATAGCCCGGCGTTCGCCATAGACCTCACGCCCGCCGCAATCGAAGCGCACGTGGTCGTCGTCGGCTACCGTACCCAAGTCATGCACGCACCCGGCCAGGCCAGCATCGGTAAAACGCTGCAACACATCGACCACGTCGGCGGCACGGACCTGCAGCACCGCACCCAGCTCTTCGCTGAACAGCGCTGTCGCCACATTGCCACCGGAAATGGCATCCAGGCTGACTTCCAGACCACAGTGCCCGGCAAAGGCCATTTCACACAAGGTGACGAACAGGCCGCCATCGGATCGGTCGTGATAGGCCAGGATCTTTCCTTCGGCATTGAGCGCCTGGACCGCGGCGAAAAAGCCTTTCAGCAACTGCGGATCGTCCACGTCCGGCGCAACGTTGCCAACCGCCCCATATACCTGCGCCAGCGCGGAACCACCCAGCCGGTTCTTACCCTTGCCCAGGTCGACCAGCAGCAGGCGGGTCGGGCCGAGATCGGTCCGCAACTGCGGGGTGAGTACCCTGCGTGCATCGGTTACCGGCGCAAAAGCAGTGACCACCAGCGAAATCGGTGCCGTCACCGATTTCTTGTTTCCCTTGTCCTCCCATACCGTCTTCATCGACATGGAATCTTTGCCCACCGGGATGCTGATGCCGAGTTGTGGACATAGCTCCATGGCCACCGCACGCACCGTGTCATACAGCGCGGCGTCCTCACCGGGATGGCCAGCAGCCGCCATCCAGTTGGCGGAGAGCTTGAGTTCGCCAATCTCGGCAATCGGCGCTGCAACGATATTGGTGATGGCTTCACCGATGGCCATGCGACCAGAAGCTGGCGCATCGATCAGTGCCAGCGGTGCTTTTTCTCCGAGGGCGAAGGCTTCCCCGGCATAAGTGCGATGGCCGGCCAAGGTCACCGCCACATCCGCCACTGGCACCTGCCACGGACCGACCATCTGGTCACGTGCCACCAAACCAGTTACGCTGCGGTCGCCGATGGTAATGAGGAAAGTCTTGTCCGCCACGCCCGGTAAACGCAGGACACGCTCTACGGCGTCGCGCAGGTCCACGCCTCTGCCATCAAAATTCTCCAGCCGACGGAAGATGCGGGCCACATTACGCATCATCTTGGGGGGGTTGCCCAACAGAACGGACAAATCCATGTCCACGGGACGATTGGAAAAATGACTGTCTTCCACCGTCAGATGGCGTTCCGCCACTGCGCGTCCGATGATGGCATAGGGACAGCGTTCCCGTTCGCAAATGGCCTCGAATTCTGCCAGCGATTCTGGAGCGATCGCCAACACGTAACGTTCCTGGGCTTCGTTACACCAAAGTTCCCTAGGCGACATGCCCGGCGCCTCGCTCGGGATGTTCCGCAGCTGAAATACCGCACCTACACCAGCATCGTTGACCAGTTCTGGAAACGCATTGGACAACCCACCCGCACCGACGTCATGAATCGCCAGAATCGGGTTGGCCTCACCCAGTTGCCAGCAGCGGTCGATCACCTCCTGCGCGCGCCGCTCAAGCTCCGGATTGCCTCGCTGGACCGAGTCAAAGTCCAGGTTTGCGGCATTCGCGCCGGCATCCATGCTGGAAGCCGCTCCCCCCCCTAATCCGATCGGCAATGCGGGTCCCCCCAGTTGAACGAGATAGGTCCCTGCCCCAAAACGGAGCTTTTTCGAGTGCTTGGCCGCAATGTTGCCAATACCTCCTGCCAGCATGATGGGCTTGTGGTAGCCGCGCATCTCGCCGGCGACTTCGAGTTCCAGCGTACGGAAATAACCGGCGATGTTGGGACGGCCGAATTCGTTGTTGTAGGCGGCACTGCCCAGTGGGCCATCGATCATGATCTGCAGCGCGGAGGCGATACGTTCCGGCTTGCCATATTCACCTTCCCATGGCTGCCGGAAGCCGGGAATATCGAGATTGGATACCGAAAAGCCAGTCAATCCGGCCTTGGGCTTGGAACCACGGCCTGTCGACCCTTCATCCCGGATTTCACCGCCAGCGCCCGTGGCTGCACCTGGGAAAGGAGAAATCGCGGTCGGGTGATTGTGTGTCTCCACTTTCATCAGAAAGTGCACATCCTCTTCGACATATCCGTATTTGCCCTGCCTGGGGTAGAAACGCGCAATACTGCCGCCCTCCACGATGGATGCGTTGTCGGCATAAGCCACTACCGTCTTGCCCGGGTTGAGCTGGTGAGTCTGGCGTATCATCGCGAACAATGAGTGGTCCTGTTTCTCACCATCGATGATCCACTCGGCGTTGAAAATCTTATGGCGGCAGTGTTCGGAATTGGCCTGGGCGAACATCATCAGCTCCACATCGGTGGGGTTGCGCCCCATGCGGTTGAAATTGTCCACCAGATACTCTACCTCATCCGGCGACAAAGCCAACCCCATTTCGACGTTGGCGGCTTCCAGCGCAGACTTGCCCCTCCCCATGACATCCACGTGTTGCAGTGGTGCGGGGCTGGCTGTCTGAAACAAGCGCTCTGCATCCTCCAAGCGGGGAAACACCGCTTCCGTCATGCGGTCATGAATCAATGGCAGCAACGCACGACACTCGTCCTCATCGAGCGGCCTGCCGTCCAAAGTATCGACATAATAGGCCACACCGCGCTCCAACCGATCTACTGCGTCCAACCCACAATGCCAGGCGATGTCGGTAGCGCGTGAGGACCAGGGAGAGATGGTCCCGGGGCGTGGGATGACCAAAAAAAGCTCACCATGCGCAGCCCCTGCCGTCAGGCTCGGCCCATAAGTCAGGATTTTGTCCAAAATTTCCCGTTCAGTTGCGGCCAAATCACGTCTTAACGAGACGAAATGCCAGAACTCCGCGTAAACACGGGTGATGCGTGGCACGGAATTCTTCAGTGCTGCCAGGATCTTGTCTAGGCGGAACGGGGAAAGTGCGGTACTACCACGAATATGGAGCATAAAAAGTCGAACGCCAGCCAAATCTGCGAGTCTTGGATTTTAGCAGAAAGCCGCTTCATCCTTGTCCTGCATTGGGAAAACCCTGAAAACCATCACGAGCGGTCATGATGGCGACGCGCACGCAGCGCAACGACCGAGACATCACAAGAGGTTGAGCAAAGAAGCGACCACCCAAGATGAGAAAGCATGCATGGTGTGACTGGCTTTCAATTGGAACGGAAATGTGAAAAAATTGCCTTGGATTGTTAAGGATTTTTCTCGCATCATGATAGACCGAGACGGTTACCGGCCGAATGTCGGGATCATTCTGTGCAACCGCCGCAACGAAGTGTTCTGGGGGAAGCGCATTGGCGAGCATTCCTGGCAGTTCCCACAAGGCGGGATCAAGCCGGGGGAAAGTCCCGAGCAAGCCATGTACCGCGAGCTGGCAGAAGAGATCGGCCTGAAACCAGAACACGTACGCATCCTGGGACGCACGCGCGACTGGCTGCGTTATGACGTACCGACGCACTGGATCAAACGCGAATGGCGCGGCTCTTATCGCGGCCAGAAACAGATCTGGTATTTGCTGCGCCTGATTGGACGGGATACCGATGTCTCCTTGCGTGCCAGCACTCACCCCGAGTTCGATGCCTGGCGCTGGAGCGAATACTGGGTGCCCATGGATGCCGTGATCGAGTTCAAGCGCGAGGTCTACAGACGTGCACTTCGGGAATTGGAGCCCCACCTGTTGGCAGACCGAGACCTCCACACCGCTGTCTGACAAAGAACATCAAAGCTCGGCGAGCACCGTACTGCCTGCACTCACCTTGTCCCCCAGGCTGACTTTGGGGCGCGCGGTGAGGGGCAGATAGAGGTCGACCCGTGAACCGAAGCGTATGAAACCATAGCGCTGGCCTCTGTCCAGCCGCTCTCCTTCTTCTACGTAACACAAAATACGGCGCGCGATCAGCCCGGCGATCTGCACGCAGGTGACGTCCTGACCATCCGGCGTCCGGATCCACAACGCATTGCGCTCGTTCTCGAACGAGGCCTTGTCCAGTGCGGCATTGAAATACTTGCCGGGGAAGTACCAGCATTTTTGCACCACCCCATCCACGGGTGCGCGGTTGGAGTGCACATTGAACACGTTCATGAATACGCTGATCTTGAGTGCCTCGCGTTCGAGGTACGCGTCGTAGGCCTTTTCTAGCACGATCACCCGGCCATCGGCGGCCGACACCACGGCGTTGGCCTGCGCCGGAACCACGCGCGGCGGATCACGGAAGAATTGAAGGATGAACAAGGTCGCCCCCCACAGCGGGATGGACCACGTCGGGCACCAGTAACTGGCTATCAGCGCAAGGACCAGGGATGCTGCCAGGAACGGCCAGCCCTCGCGGGCGATGATGGGATGCGGGTAGCTCTGCATGGGAAGATTGGAGGGAGGAAGCGTCCTCCCTCTATGCGGGTGGCTAGTTCTTGGATTGATCGACCAGTTTGTTCTTGGCGATCCACGGCATCATGGCACGTAATTGGCTGCCGATCTGCTCGATCGGGTGCGCTGCATTGAGGCGTCGATGCGCGGTCATTTCAGGATAGCCCGTACGGCCTTCCAGAATGAAACGCTTGGCATACTCGCCATTTTGGATGTTGGCCAGCGCCTCTTTCATGGCCTGGCGTGAAGCCTGATTGATCACCTTGGGACCGGTGACATATTCGCCGTACTCTGCATTGTTGGAGATGGAGTAATTCATGTTGGCAATCCCACCCTCGTACAACAGGTCTACGATCAGCTTCATTTCGTGCAGACACTCGAAATAAGCCATTTCCGGCGCATAACCCGCTTCCACCAAGGTTTCGAAGCCGGCCTTGATGAGCTCGACGCAGCCGCCGCACAGCACCGCCTGCTCGCCGAACAGGTCGGTCTCTGTTTCTTCCCTGAACGTCGTCTCGATCACGCCGCCCTTGGTACCGCCATTGGCCGCAGCATAAGAGAGGGCGATGTCCTTGGCACGACCGCTGGCATCCTGATGAACGGCGATCAGCGTAGGCACGCCACCCCCCTTCAGGTATTCGGAACGCACGGTATGGCCGGGCCCCTTGGGTGCGATCATGATGACGTCCACGTCCCCGGGGGGCACGATCTGGTTGTAGTGGATGTTGAAGCCATGTGCAAACGCCAAAGCCACCCCTTTTTTCAGGTGGGGGGCGATTTCCGCATTGTAGATGCCGGCCATGATTTCGTCTGGCAACAGAATCATCACCACGTCCGCCCCCTTCACCGCCTTGCCGATCTCCTCGACTTTGTGTCCGGCGGCCTCTGCCTTCTTCCAGGAAGAGCCATCCTTGCGTAGACCAACCGTCACTTTGACACCTGAGTCCTTGAGGTTTAGGGCATGGGCATGTCCCTGCGAGCCGTAGCCGACGATGGTGACTTTGAGTTTTTGAATGATGGAAAGATCGGCGTCTTTGTCGTAATAAACCTTCATGGTGTTTCCTTATGTCAAATTTCAAACGAATCCAGTCAAACCTTGAGGATACGGTCCCCGCGCCCAATACCAGAAGCACCGGTACGCACCGTTTCCAGTAGTGCCGCTTTATCCAGCGCTTCGAGAAAAGCGTCCAGTTTGGAACCGGAGCCGGTCAGCTCGATGGTGTAGGTATCATCGGCAACGTCGATGATGCGACCACGGAAGATGTCCGACATGCGTTTCATCTCCTCACGCCAGGCCCCGGTTGCCTTTACCTTGACCAGCATCAACTCACGTTCCAAGTAGCGACCATCGTTGAGATCGAGCACCTTGACCACGTCTATCAGCTTGTTGAGCTGCTTGATGATTTGTTCGATCACTTCATCCGAACCGGAAGTCACGATGGTCATGCGCGACAACGTCTTGTCCTCGGTCGGAGCGACGGTGAGTGATTCGATATTGTAACCGCGTGCCGAAAACAGGCCAGCCACCCGCGACAGCGCGCCGGATTCGTTTTCCATGAGGAGGGAGATGATATGTCTCATAAATCCTCCGCCAAAATCATTTCCGACAAGCCCTTGCCTCCTGGTACCATGGGGAACACGTTTTCCGTCTGGTCGGTGACGAAGTCCATGAACACCAGGCGATCCTTCATGGCAAAAGCCTCTTTGAGCGCGCCCTCCACATCGGAAGACCGTTCGATACGCATCCCCACATGGCCATAGGCTTCCGCCAGCTTAACGAAATCCGGCAAACTATCCATGTAGGATTCAGAGTAGCGGTTACCATAAAAGAATTCCTGCCACTGACGCACCATGCCCAGATAGCGGTTGTTGAGCAGGATCACCTTGATCGGCAGATGGTACTGTTTGCAGGTGGACAACTCCTGGATGTTCATCTGGATGCTGCCTTCGCCCGTCACACAAGCCACCTGAGCCTTGGGGTACGCCAGCTGTACCCCCATGGCGTAAGGCAACCCGACCCCCATGGTGCCCAGACCGCCAGAATTGATCCAGCGGCGCGGCTTGTCGAACTTGTAGTATTGCGCAGCCCACATCTGGTGCTGCCCCACGTCGGAGGTCACGAACGCATCGCCTTGGGTGACTTCCCACAATTTTTCGATGACATACTGCGGCTTGATGATCTTCTCGTCTCGTTTGTAATTCAGGCACTTCTTTTCACGCCAGGCATCGATCTTTTGCCACCACACCTTGAGGGCAGCCGCATTGGGGCCTTTGTCCATCTCGTCGAGCAAGGCCAGCATCTCGGCGAGAACATGTTTCACATCACCGACGATGGGCACGTCCACTTTCACCCGTTTGGAAATGGAAGAAGGATCCACATCGATGTGGATGATCTTGCGGGGATTCTGGAAGAAATGCGCTGGATTGCCGATCACGCGGTCATCGAACCGTGCGCCCACGGCCAGGATCACGTCGGCCTCATGCATCGCCATGTTGGCTTCCAGTGTGCCATGCATCCCCAGCATGCCTAGACACAACCGGTCCGTAGCCGGATAGCCCCCCAGTCCCATCAGCGTGTTGGTCATCGGGTAGCCAAGTTTTTGCACCAGCCGAGTAAGCAGGTCCGATGCATTGCCCAGCACCACCCCCCCGCCGGCGTAAATAATGGGCCGCTTGGCTTCCAACAGCAGTTTGAGGGCCTTCTTGATCTGGCCAGGATGCCCTTTGATCACGGGGTTGTAAGAGCGCAACTGGACCGATTTCGGATATTCAAATTTGGTAGAAAGCGCCGTCACGTCCTTGGGAATGTCCACCACTACCGGGCCAGGACGACCGCTGGATGCGATGTAAAACGCCTTCTTGAGAGTGCATGCGAGATCCTTCACGTCCTTGACCAAAAAGTTGTGCTTCACGCAATGGCGGGTAATCCCCACCATGTCGCACTCCTGGAAAGCATCCTGACCGATGGCGGCTGTCGGAACTTGGCCGGAAATCACCACCAGCGGAATGGAATCCATGTAAGCTGTTGCAATACCGGTGACCGCATTGGTCGCTCCCGGGCCCGAAGTCACCAGCGCCACACCTACTTGGCCAGTCGCTCGTGCATAGGCATCCGCAGCATGTACCGCAGCTTGTTCGTGACGCACCAGGATGTGCTTGAAAAGATCCTGCTTGAAAATTTCATCGTAAATATTGAGTACCGCCCCCCCAGGGTAGCCGAAAACGAATTTCACGTTTTCTTCCTGCAGGCAACGGATCACGATTTCTGCGCCGGTCAATTCCATAAAAATTCAAAAAACTATGGTGTTCTCGAAATTTTGCCAAGCTTCGAACACTAACCGTTTGCTTGATTTTGGTCAAGGACACCCCCAGTAGGGGATTGCGATTTCGGAGAACGTCGCCGCTAACGCTGCAGTTTATAGGATAATAAGTACTTTGGGACAGATCAGTCATGCAATCCACCGTCATCCGATTCGAACGTTTCCAGGCCGCGCAAGACGAAGCCTGTCAAGCCAGCATCATGGCCGCACGGCAAAAATTGGGCCATCGTCTGGTAATCCTGGGGCATCATTATCAGCACGAAAGTGTGTATCGCCATGCCGATCATACTGGCGATTCGCTCCGGCTGGCGCGCGCTGCGGCAGCATCCGATGCCGAATACATCGTTTTCCTCGGCGTGCACTTCATGGCCGAGGTGGCCGACATCCTGTCCCGCCCAGAGCAAATCTGTATCCTCCCAGACCTGTCAGCAGGCTGCTCGATGGCGGACATGGCCAATCTGGCCAAAGTGGAACGCTGCCGGCGCGAACTGTCGACGCATTACGATTTCGATGCCACTTTCACCCCCGTCACTTACATCAATTCCGCCGCCGATCTCAAAGCCTTCTGTGGTGAACATGGCGGTATCGTCTGCACCTCGAGCAATGCCCAGAAAATCATGCAATGGGCATTTGCCCGGCGTGAAAAAGTCTTGTTTTTTCCTGATCAGCACCTTGGTCGCTGGACCGGCTATAAAATGGGGATACCACTTGATGAAATGGTGGTATGGGATCCAGATCTGCCGCTGGGCGGTTTGACACGGCAACAGATCGACCACGCCAAGGTACTGTTGTGGAAAGGCCACTGTTCCGTACACCAGATGTTTCAGCCTCAGCACATCACCCGCTTCCGCAACCAGTACCCAGAAGGCAAAGTGATCGCCCATCCCGAGTCGCCCTTCGAGGTTTGCCGTCTGGCAGACGCGGTCGGCTCCACCGAATTCATCATCAAAACCATCACCGAATCGCCCCCTGGAACCCGCTGGCTGGTGGGAACAGAACTCAACCTGGTCAATCGCCTGGCCGAGCGCATGAAGCCATATGGCACGATCGTGCAATTCATGTCACCGCTGATTTGCGAATGCTCTACCATGGCGCGCATCGACCCTCCACATTTGGCTTGGGCCTTGGAAAACCTAGCGCATGGCCAGATCGTCAACCGCATCCAGGTGGCACCGAAAGAAGCAGAACTCGCCAAATTGGCGTTGGATAGAATGCTGGAGGTTTCCTGATCCCCGTCGCCACATGAACCGTACGCTGAGTATCGCGACGTTCAACATCCACAAAGGCGTGACCAGTTTCAATGCACGCTTGGTATTGCACGAACAGCGCGAGTTGATCCGTCGGCTGCAGGCCGACATCGTGTTTCTACAAGAAGTTCGGGGCGAGCATGCGCACCACCCGCGTTCGTTCAATGGCGCACAACACGAATATCTGGCTGGTGACATCTGGCAAAACTACGTCTACGGCAAAAATGCAGTCTACCCTGCAGGCCATCATGGCAATGCCGTGTTGTCCAAGTATCCCATCGTGGCGTGGGAAAACGTGGACATTTCCGCCCATGTCATCGAGCAACGCGGTATGCTGCACTGCGAAATCGCCATTCCCGGATGGGATAAACACCTGCATTGCATCTGCGTGCACCTCGGGTTGTTGGCCCGCTGGCGCAGGCGCCAACTGTTCTGGTTACGCGACCGCATCGAAAGTTTGGTCCCCGCCGATTGTCCATTGATCATCGCCGGGGATTTCAACGACTGGCGCATGCGCGCCGGTCGTATCTTGGCCGACGGTCTTCAGCTCAAAGAAGTATTCGAAACCACTGGAGGCAAACCAGCACGCAGTTTTCCCTCCGTCCTCCCTTTGTTTCGGCTCGACCGTATCTATGTACGAGGCTTTCATATCCAGCACGCCCAAGTCCACGGCGGGCCGCAGTTTGCGCGTTTTTCTGACCACGCTGCCCTGTCGGCCGTCATGACGCGGCTATGACGGTTTTCGTCCCCCACAACCATATCGTCTTGCTACGTAATGGCACGGAATATTTCCCGGCGCTGGAGCAAGCCATCGAACAAGCAGACCTGGAAATTTATCTGCAAACCTACATCTTCGAAGCCGATGCGATCGGCCACCGCATTGCTTCGGCATTGGCACGGGCGGCACGGCGCGGCGTGACAGTCAACCTATTGCTCGATGGCTTTGGATCCAAAAACCTGCCCCGAGATTTCATTCGAAGCATGCAAGCAGACGGGATCCAGGTTTTGTTTTACCGTCCCAAAATTTCCCCCTGGACACTCAAGCGCAACCGGTTGCGGCGACTGCACTGCAAAATTGCCGTGATCGATGGCCGCATTGGCTTCGTCGGGGGCATCAACATCATCGACGACATGAATACCCCGGGGCACACACCACCACGCATCGATTATGCGGTGCAAATCCAAGGACCATTGCTCAGAGAAATGCAACGCTATGTGCGCCGGCTGTGGGAACGGCTGTCATGGACACACCTGCGCCGAGTGCAGCCCAGCCGTGTCCGGCATGCCGGAAGCGCCACCCCTACAAACATGGAAGCAGCGTTCGTGATTCGGGACAATACAAAACACCGCCGTAGCATCGAGTGGGCTTATCTCACCGCAATCGAAGCAGCGCAACAGGAGATCGTCATCGCCAATGCTTATTTTCTCCCCGGCAGAACGTTCAGAAAAGCCCTGATCAGTGCCGCACGACGAGGAGTACGCGTCATCCTACTGCTGCAGGCACACACCGAATACTGGTGGCTGGATTATGCTTCACGCGCCCTCTACGATCACTTGCTTGCAGCAGGCATCGAAATCTACGAATACTGCACCAGCTTCATGCACTCCAAAGTGGCCGTCATCGACCAGCACTGGGCGACCGTCGGTTCTTCCAATATCGATCCATTCAGCCTGCTGTTGGCACGCGAAGCCAACATCATCGTGGAAGATACAAATTTTGCCACCCTCTTGCGCCAAGACATCGAACTTTCGATACGTAACAATGCCCGACGCGTCCCGCCCCACGACCGGGGGCACACCAACCTCGCACACCGCACGGCAACCTGGCTGATGTATACCCTGGTTCGGGCAATGATGGGAGTGATCGGGTTCCCCAATGAAGTGTGAATTGCCGAAGCAGGAACGACCCTTTATAATGACCGTCGTAGCCGGTGTAGCTCAGTCGGTAGAGCAGCGCATTCGTAATGCGAAGGTCACCAGTTCGAGTCCGGTCACCGGCACCACCGACCTACTCCAATCGTCCGATCCCTCATTGCTTCCGAGCTCCGCTCGAAGAGGTAGCCTTCATCGCTCAATCGAACCGGTTCCAATCGGGTCTGGCCAAGGTCAAATGAGGCGTTCGAGCAACCCTATCGTGGTACGGGCCAGGAAATTCATTTCCGCTTCCTCGATGACATACGGCGGCATGAAATACACGGTGTTGCCGATCGGGCGCAACAGCAGCCCCCGCTCCAGCGCCGCCTGATAGAACTTGCGGCCAAACAGTGCATCATCCGTCTCTATCTCGAATGCCCAGATCATACCCAGGTGGCGAAAATTCCTGACTGCGGCATGTTGGGCTACCGGTTGTAGCGCTTGGGTCAACTTGGCTGCGGTGTCACGGTTGCGGTGCAGCACGTCATCCTGCTCGAAAATGTCCAATGTGGCCAGTGCCGCACGACAGGCCAGTGCGTTGCCGGTATAGCTGTGGGAATGCAGGAAGCCGCGCGCGAGGCGGTCGTCATAGAAGGCCTGATAGACCGTATCCGTCGTCAGCACGACCGACAGCGGCAAATAGCCCCCGGTGATGCCCTTGGACAGACAGAGGAAATCGGGACGGATGCCGGCCTGCTCGCAGGCAAACAGGGTGCCGGTACGCCCGAAACCGACGGCGATTTCATCCGCGATCAGATGCACCCCATAACGGTCGCATAAGGCCCGTGCCCCCTTCAGGTACTCCGGATGATACATCGCCATACCGGCGGCCCCCTGTAACAGCGGCTCGACGATGAAAGCAGCCGTGGTGGCATGCCATGCCTGCAGATGGCGCTCCAGCGCTTTGAGACAACGTGCGGCATAGGCTGCGGCCGTCTCCCCGGCTTCTGCCAGACGCCAGTCCGGCGAGGGCACTTGCACGCTCTGCCGCAGCAAGGGCGCATAGGTATCCTTGAACAGGGCGACATCGGTGACCGACAGCGCGCCCACCGTTTCTCCGTGGTAGCTGTTTTGCAGACTGACGAACTGCGTTTTTTCCGGCTTGCCACTGTTGCGCCAGAAATGGAAGCTCATCTTGAGTGCGATTTCAGTCGCGGAGGCACCATCCGAGCCGTAAAAAGCGTGCCCCAGCCCGGTCAGCCGTGACAGCCGCTCCGACAGCTGCACCACCGGCTCGTGGGTAAATCCGGCCAGGATGACGTGCTCCAAGCGGTCGAGCTGATCCTTGACCGCTGCGTTGATGCGGGGGTTGGCATGCCCGAACAGGTTGACCCACCAGGAACTCACGGCGTCCAGGTAGCGGTTGCCGTCGAAGTCATACAACCAGACCCCCTCCCCGCGAGCGATGGGGATCAAGGGCAAGGTTTCGTGCTGTTTCATCTGGGTACAGGGATGCCAGACGGCGGCCAGGGAACGTGCCAGCAGCTCAGCGTTCTTCATAGACCGCAATATACGCATAGATCGCCAAAGTCGCAATTCAGGTTCCACCCCGCGTGGCTTCGGGTATAAAATAAGTTTCTTTGTCGGTCAGTCATCCGTATGTCCGGAAAAATGAACGGCGGCAAGCCCCGCATGCGTAGGCTCCCGTCCAAGGTATGACGTAATCCAATGCAAATCGGTCCTTACACGCTCAAAAACAATCTGATCGTCGCCCCTATGGCAGGCGTGACCGATCGGCCTTTCCGGCAATTGTGCAAAAAGATGGGGGCTGGCATGGCGGTGAGCGAAATGGTGGCATCCAATTCGCTGCTATACGGATCTGAAAAAACCCGGCGGCGCGCCAACCATGAGGGCGAAGTAGAACCAATCGCGGTGCAGATCGTTGGGGCCGACCCCGACATGCTGGCCGAGGCTGCCCGCTACAACGTCGCCAATGGGGCACAGATCATCGACATCAACATGGGCTGTCCAGCCAAGAAAATCTGCAATGTGATGGCAGGATCGGCTCTGCTACGCGATGAAGCGCTGGTGGAAAAAATTCTCAAAGCCGTAGTGAAAGCGGTGCCCGTCCCGGTGACATTGAAAATCCGAACTGGCTGGGACAAGCAACACCGCAATGCGGTACGCATTGCCAGGATCGCGGAGGACAGTGGCATCCAGTCATTGGCCATCCACGGCCGTACACGGGCCTGTGGCTATAGCGGCGAGGCCGAGTATGACACCATCGCCGAAGTCAAGCAAACCGTCAAAATCCCGGTGGTCGCCAATGGCGACATCACGACCCCGGAAAAAGCCCGTTACGTGCTGGAAAAAACGGGAGCGGACGCCATCATGATCGGTCGCGCTGCTCAGGGGCGCCCATGGATTTTCCGTGAAATCGCTCATTTCTTGGAGACCGGCGAACGTTTGCCTCCCCCTCCCATTTCCGAAATTCGCCAGGTACTGCGCGAGCACCT
The DNA here is from genome assembly GCA_026419515.1 of Methylophilaceae bacterium. Taxonomy (GTDB): domain Bacteria; phylum Pseudomonadota; class Gammaproteobacteria; order Burkholderiales; family Methylophilaceae; genus JANZZG01. Next base: position 26,591 of record JANZZG010000039.1, on the reverse strand, counting down.
GCAAGACTTGTATGACTTCTACGGTGAATATACCGGTGTACGCGTGGCACGTAAACACATTTCCTGGTACACCAAAGGCTTGGTGGGTTCCGCCCAGTTCCGTCACACCTTGAATCAACTCGAATCGCGCGCCGCACAAGAGGATTGCATCGAGCGATTTTTCGACACCTTGGCCCAGCAAAACGACCGTCTTTATTATCTGGAAGCGGAGGCAGCCTGATGAGCAAACTGTTACACCAGTGCGTCCGACAATCTTTGGAAGAATATTTCCGTGATCTCGATGGCGAGCAGCCCCATGCGCTCTATGACATGTTGATCCAGTGTGTGGAAAAACCATTGCTTCAGTTCGTGATGGATCATACCGGCGGTAACCAGAGCAAAGCGGCGGAAATCCTGGGCCTCAACCGCAATACCTTACGCAAGAAACTCAAGCAGCACAATCTTCAGTAATCCATCGTCCACGCATGACCATCATCAAACGTGCCCTCATCAGCGTGTCCGACAAGCGCGGCATCGTGGAATTCGCTCAGACCCTGCAGGGCTTCGGCGTCGAAATCCTGTCTACCGGGGGAACGGCCCAGTTACTGCGCGACAACCACGTCACCGTCACCGAAGTCAGTGATTACACTGGCTTTCCGGAAATGCTGGATGGGCGGGTGAAAACCCTGCATCCCAAAATCCACGGCGGCATCCTCGGCCGACGCGACTTGCCGACGCATGTGAGCGCCATGGAGCAGGCAGGGATCCCCACCATCGACATGGTGGTGGTCAACCTCTACCCTTTCCGCGAAACGGTGGCCAAGCCGGGTTGCACGCTAGAGGAGGCGATCGAGCACATCGACATCGGCGGGCCCGCCATGGTACGCGCCGCCGCCAAGAATCACGCCCATGTCGTGGTGGTGACCGACCCAGACGACTACCCTTTCCTGGCCCGGGAAATGGCTTCCAGCGGCGGGGCGATTGGCGCGGAAACCCGCCTCGCACTGGCCAAGAAGGCTTTTTCCCATACTGCGGAATACGATGGTGCGATCAGCAACTACCTGACTGCACTGGATGCACGCAACCAGAAACAGACCTTCCCCGACCGCTACAACGTACAATTCATCAAAGTCATGGATTTACGTTATGGTGAAAATCCGCACCAGCATGCGGCGTTCTACCGCGACATCAACCTTCCCGCCGGTTCACTCGCCAACTTTACCCAGCTGCAGGGCAAAGAACTGTCTTACAACAATATTGCGGATGCCGATGCTGCATGGGAGTGCGTCAAGACTTTTGGAACTCCCGCCTGCGTCATCGTCAAGCACGCCAACCCGTGCGGTGTGGCCATCGACAGCGGGTTGCTCGGGGCTTATGAAAAAGCGTTCCAGACCGACCCGACGTCGGCATTCGGCGGCATCATCGCATTCAACGGCGAGGTCGGCATCGATGTGGTCAACGCCATGAACGCACGCAAACACTTCGTGGAGGTGCTGATCGCCCCGGGGTACAGCGACGAGGCCAAAGCCGCATTCGCCAGCAAGCCCAATCTACGCGTGCTGGAAGTGCCGCTGGGCGGCGGCCAGAACGTGCTGGAATACAAGCGCATCGGCGGGGGGCTGCTGTTGCAGACGCCCGATACTTTCAACGTTGGCCGCGACCAGCTCAAGGTGGTGACGAAGAAGCAGCCGACGCCGGAGCAACTGGACGACCTGTTGTTTGCCTGGCGCGTGGCCAAGTTCGTCAAGTCCAATGCCATCGTATTCTGCGGCAACGGTATGACGCTGGGCGTTGGCGCTGGTCAGATGAGCCGCGTGGACAGCACCCGCATCGCCGCCATCAAGGCGGCCAATGCCGGACTGTCGCTGCAGGGTTCCGCCGTAGCCTCGGATGCGTTCTTCCCGTTCCGCGACGGCGTGGATGTATTGGCCGAAGCCGGGGCGGCCTGCGTCATCCAGCCCGGCGGCAGCATACGCGACGACGAGGTCATTGCGGCTGCCGATGAGCACGGCATCGCCATGGTCATGACCGGTATCCGGCATTTCCGCCATTAGTCGAGATGAACCCATGAAAATCCTGGTGATTGGCAACGGTGGACGTGAACATGCGCTGGCGTGGAAACTGGCACAAAGCCCGCGTGCTTCCAAGGTATTCGTGGCACCGGGCAATGCCGGTACCGCACTCGAGCCCAAGTTGCAAAACGTGCCCATTACCGAGATCACGGCGCTGGTCGAATTCGCCCAGCAGGAGCACATCGCCCTCACCGTGGTCGGCCCCGAGGCGCCACTGTCACAAGGCATAGTCGATGCTTTCATCGGGGCCGGTCTAAAAATTTTTGGCCCCAGCAAGGCTGCCGCACGGCTGGAATCCTCCAAAGATTTCGCCAAGGCTTTCATGGCACGCCATGGCATTCCCACTGCGGCCTATGCCACCTTCACCGAGGCTGTGGCGGCGCACGACCATGTCCGGCGGCAGGGGGCGCCGATCGTGATCAAGGCGGACGGGCTTGCCGCTGGCAAGGGAGTGGTGGTGGCCATGACCGAAAGCGAGGCCCATGACGCCATCGACATGATGCTGGCCGACAACAAGCTGGGGGCCGCGGGAGCGCGCGTGGTGATCGAGGAATTTCTGGAGGGCGAAGAAGCCAGCTTCATCGTGATGGTCGATGGCGAGCACATCCTGCCGCTTGCCACCAGCCAGGACCACAAGCGCCTGCTGGACGGCGATCTCGGCCCCAATACCGGCGGCATGGGCGCCTATTCCCCCGCGCCGGTGGTGACCCCGGAAATTCACGCCAGGATCATGCGGGAAATCATCCGTCCAACGGTGCAGGGCATGGCGCAGGAAGGTACTCCTTATACTGGATTCCTCTACGCCGGCCTGATGATCGACCCCAACGGCAATCCCAAAACATTGGAATTCAACTGCCGCATGGGGGATCCGGAAACCCAGCCCATCATGCTGCGCCTCAAGAGTGACCTGGTCGATCTGGTCGAGCATGCCGTGAATGGCACCCTGGACCGCGCCGAGGTGGAATGGGACCGCCGTGTGGCGCTGGGCGTGGTGCTGGCCGCTGCCAGCTATCCTGACACCCCGCGCACCGGCGACATCATCCATGGCCTGCCGCATGCACTGCAAGATGCGCACGTATTCCACGCCGGGACCAAACTGGTCGATGGGCAAGTGGTCACCAGCGGCGGACGTGTCCTGTGTGTCACCGCGCTGGGCGATACGGTCAAAGAGGCACGAACACGTGCCTATGCAATTGCCGAGGGTATCCACTTCGAAGGCCGCCAGATGCGCCGTGACATCGGCTGGCGCGCGATCGGCCGGGGCTGACTCCAACATGGACGCCCGACGCCTGCGCCTGTTTCTGATACGGGGAGGCGTGCTCGCCTACCCGACCGAATCCTGCTACGGGTTGGGGTGCGATCCGCGCAACCGTCGCGCAGTACGGCGTGTGCTGGCACTGAAGCGGCGCAGCGTGGCCAAGGGATTGATCCTCATTGCGTCCCGCGTAAGACAATTGCGCCCCTACCTGGCCACCCTGTCCCTGTCCGATTCGAACCGCATGCGCGCCTTGTGGCCAGGCCCCAACACCTGGCTGGTTCCGGCCGCACGCGATTGCCCAGCCTGGCTGCGCGGCCGACATGACACGATCGCAGTCAGAGTGACTGCGCATCGTGCAGCAGCACGCTTGTGTGAACTGGCCGGCATGGCGTTGGTATCCACCAGCGCCAATCTGAGTGGCGGTAAACCCGCCAAAACCGCCGCCGAATGTCGTCGCTTGTTCGGCAAACGGGTTCTGGTCATCCCGGGGCGTATCGGTGCGCGCCGCCGCCCCTCCACCATTCGTGATCTTGCCACCGGTGCAATCATTAGAAGGTAGGTGCTGCGCATGGATTTCGAAGCAGTCAGGGATTATTTCTTACGTTTGCAGGAGCACATCATCGAGAGCCTGCAACATGTAGATGGCAAACATTTCTTGCATGATGCCTGGCAGCGTGCGGAAGGCGGCGGTGGCATTAGCTGCGTCATAGAGGAAGGCAACGTTTTGGAGCGCGGCGGAGTCAATTTCTCTCATGTCATGGGAGATCGCTTGCCCTCTTCCGCCTCGGCCACACGTCCTGAACTGGCCGGCTGCGGCTTCGAGGCCGCGGGTGTGTCGTTGGTGCTACACCCACGCAATCCCTATGCACCCACCGTACATCTGAACGTGCGTTGTTTCATCGCAAAAAAAGCGCATACGCCCCCTGTTTGGTGGTTCGGCGGAGGCATGGACCTGACACCTTACTATGGGTTCGAAGAGGATGCCCGGCACTTCCACCGTATCTGTCGGGATGCCCTGGCACCCTTTGGCAAGGATCTCTATCCACGCTTCAAGAAATGGTGTGATGATTATTTCTACCTCAAGCATCGCAAGGAGCCGCGTGGAGTGGGGGGCATCTTTTTCGATGATTTCAACGAACTCGGATTCGAACAAAGTTTCGCATTGACACGCAGTGTGGGCGACCATTTCCTCAAAGCCTATCTGCCCATTTTGCAGCGCCGACTCGATACCCCCTATGGTGAGCGTGAGCGCGACTTCCAGGCCTACCGCCGAGGGCGCTACGTCGAATTCAACCTGGTTTATGACCGTGGTACGCTGTTCGGGCTACAGTCGGGTGGACGGACCGAATCCATCCTGATGTCCTTGCCCCCCATCGTCAAATGGCGCTACGACTGGCAGCCGGAGGCAGGTTCCCGCGAAGCCGAGCTCTACACCGACTTCCTGATCAATAGGGACTGGTTGGCTGACTAGGTCTGGGGCATAATCGGTAACAAACGCGAGGGAGAATCTGCATGGCTTTACCCATCTTTCGTACCAAGCCGGTCGAGCATGTCGATACTGGCCTCAAAAAATGTCTTTCTGCATTCGATCTCACCTTGCTTGGGATCGGCGCCATCATTGGTACCGGCATTTTCGTGCTGACCGGCATTGCTGCCGCCAACCAGGCGGGACCCGCCGTGGTGCTGTCATTCGTAATCTCCGGCATCGCCTGTGTGTTCGCTGCGCTGGCGTATTCAGAGCTCGCGGCGACCGTCGGGGGTTGCGGCAGCGCTTATGGCTACAGCTACGTCGCGTTTGGGGAAGTGGTGGCGTGGATCATCGGCTGGATCCTGCTGTTGGAATACAGTGTTTCGGTGGCCGCAGTGGCCAATGGGTGGTCGGGCTACTTCAACAATGCCTTAACGGCGATGGGCATGGGATTGCCGGAAGCGCTCACCAAATCCCCGGAACTGGGCGGCATCATCAACCTGCCGGCAGCTGGCATCATTCTGATTCTGATGGGGTTGCTCATCATCGGCGTCAAGCAGAGCGCCCAACTCAACACAGCCATGGTCTTCGTCAAATTGCTGACCATCGCGATCTTCCTCGGCATCGCTGCCTTCAATGTCAACCCAAGCAACTGGCATCCTTTCATGCCTTATGGCTGGTTTGACACTTTGCCTGATGGTAAGACCATTGGTGTGCTCGCTGGCGCTTCGTTGGTTTTTTTCGCCTATATCGGGTTCGATGCGGTATCGACCGCAGTGGAGGAAGCCAAAAATCCGCAACGCGACGTGCCGATCGGCATCATTGCTTCACTGGGCTTTTGCACCGTGATCTACATCGCCGTTTCGGGTTTACTCACGGGCATCGTACCTTACACCGACCTCAATGTCTCCTCACCCGTCGCCCACGCCCTACAGTTGCTGGGCTACAACTGGGCATCCGCCCTGGTTGCCACGGGGGTCATCGCCGGTCTGACCACCGTCATGCTGGTACTCTATTACGGCCTCACACGCATCATTTTCGCCATGTCACGCGATGGCCTGATTTCCCCTTTCTTCGCCGAGCTCGATGCGAAAACCCAAACACCGATCCGTGTGATCGTTCTGTGCGGCATCCTCATGGCACTGGGTGCCGGGTTTTTCCCGCTAGGGGCATTGGCGGAACTGGTCAACATCGGAACACTGGCTTCTTTCGTGCTAGTGTGCCTGGGTGTCATCGTGCTGCGTATTCGCCAACCACACCTACACCGGCCGTTCAAGAATCCACTCAACCCGCTGTTTCCGGCTCTGGGCATGCTGTCCTGCGGTGCCCTAATGACTTTCCTGCCAGAGACCACCTGGATACGTTTCATTGTGTGGCTGGTGATCGGGCTGATCGTTTACTTCACCTATTCGATCCGCCACAGCAAGCTGGCGCAATAAAAAAGCCGGTCGGAAACGACCGGCTTTTTCAAGAGAGAATCGTGGTTATTGCGCCAGCACCCACTTGACCAGGGTCTTGATGTCGGCATCGCTGACCTTGGGGCTGTTCGGGGGCATGGGAACCGAACCCCACACGCCAGAGCCACCCTTGGCCACTTTAGTGATCAACTTGGCTTCGGCATCGGCCTGGCCCTTGTACTTGGCCGCCACATCCTTGTAGGATGGCCCGATCACCTTTTTGTCGATCGCATGGCACATCATGCAGCCGCTCTTTTGCGCAAGCGCCAAGTCAGCCGCGGCTTGACCCGCAATGGTCATCAAACCAGCAGCGACGAACACACTCAACAATTGCTTCATTGTATGACTCCTCTACTTGATGAACGAGACTAAACCAATCGACCAGAATTCAAATCATGACTTCGGTCGGCATTGCTTCGGCATTAGAGGGCATGACCCACAGACCCATCTTGATGATGCGCCATGCATCCATACCGCCAGGCCTGATCCCACGGGCGCACCCGCGCATCACTGCTCGAGAACGGCGTCCTCGCCCGGGCTTTGCATGCTTTTTTATCAAAGCATGCAATCATAATCCAAAACACCAAAGCCTGCATAGGCGGGAATGGCCTGTAACCCACCCTTTGCCGCTTCATGGTGAACATTCAACGCCCCTACATCCTCTGGCGTTGACACGACCTGCCCATTTTTTGATGGAACTGCCCCGCAAAACAACATCCATCAAACGATATCGAGATGGCCAAGACCGGCCGACAAGTCTTTATCTTTGGCTTCCTTGCTCTCCAGTTTGATCCTGAGACGCAAATCGTTGACCGAATCGGCGTTGCGCAATGCGTCCTCGTAGCTGATCAGGCCCGCTTCATAAAGATCGAACAATGCCTGGTCGAATGTCTGCATGCCCAGCTCGCGCGATTTGGCGATCACCTCTTTGATCTGGTGCACTTCACCCTTGAAGATGAGGTCGGAAATGAGCGGGGAGTTGATCATGATTTCCATCGCCGCCACCCGGCCTTTGCCTTGCTTGCGCGGGATCAGGCGTTGTGAAATGAAGGCCTTGACATTGAGGGAGAGATCCATCAAAAGCTGCTGGCGACGCTCTTCCGGGAAAAAGTTGATGATGCGGTCCAATGCCTGGTTGGTACTGTTGGCATGCAGCGTCGCCAGGCAAAGGTGGCCGGTTTCGGCGAAAGCCACGGCGTAATCCATGGTTTCGCGGTCGCGGATTTCACCGATCAGGATGACATCCGGCGCCTGGCGAAGGGTGTTTTTCAGCGCGGCAAACCAGTTTTCCGTATCCACACCGACTTCACGGTGGGTGATGATGCAATTCTTGTGCTCATGCACGTATTCCACCGGGTCTTCGATAGTGATGATGTGTCCATAGGTGTTTTCGTTGCGGTAGCCCACCATGGCGGCGAGCGAGGTCGACTTGCCGGAGCCGGTGCCGCCGACGAAGATGACCAGGCCGCGTTTGGTCAGCGCGATCTCCTTGAGCACTTCCGGCAGGCCCAATTCCTCGAAGGTGGGGATCCTGGTGGCGATGGTGCGGAACACCAGCCCGGTGTAACCGCGCTGTATGAACGCATTGACACGAAATCGTGCCGTCCCTGGCAGCGAAATGGCGAAGTTGCACTCTTTGGTGGCATCGAATTCGGCTGCCTGCTTGTCGTTCATGATGGAGCGGGCGATTTCCCTGCACTGCTGGGCAGTCAAAGCCTGGTTGGTCACCGGCGTCACTTTGCCATCGATCTTCATCGCAGGGGGAAAGCCTGTGGTGATGAAAAGATCGGAAGCATTTTTCGCGATCATCAACCGCAACAGGTCGAAAACGAATTTTTCTGCCTGCCCTGGATCTATCGCCATATTCCACTCCTACGCAACGCTACCTCAACCGACGAATGTATCTTTGTTGGCTGCCTTGCTTCTTGCCTCCTGCAAAGAAATCACGTTCTTGCGGACCAGCTCGGCAAGATTTTGGTCCAAGGTTTGCATCCCGACATTCTGGCCAGTCTGGATCGCCGAATACATTTGCGCAACCTTGTTCTCACGGATCAGATTGCGGATGGCAGGTGTGCCAATCATGATTTCGTGCGCCGCGACGCGACCGGAGCCGTCTTTTTTCTTACACAACGTCTGCGAAATGACCGCGCGCAACGACTCGGACAGCATGGCCCGCACCATTTCCTTCTCTGCTGCAGGAAACACGTCCACGATACGGTCTATGGTTTTGGCCGCCGATGAGGTATGGAGGGTACCGAATACCAGGTGACCGGTTTCCGCAGCAGTCAGTGCCAAACGGATTGTTTCCAGGTCTCGCATTTCGCCCACCAAGATGACATCGGGATCCTCACGCAATGCCGAACGCAGTGCATTGGCGAAGGACAGAGTATGCGGCCCGACCTCACGCTGGTTGACCAAGCAGCGCTTGGACTCGTGTACGAACTCAATGGGATCTTCCACTGTCAGGATGTGGCCGTATTCCTCCTCGTTGATGTAATTGATCATGGCAGCCAGCGTGGTAGATTTGCCAGAGCCCGTGGGACCCGTCACCAACACGATCCCGCGGGGATTCTGCGCGATCTCTTTGAAAATGGGAGGCGCATTCAGTTGCTCTAAAGTCAGCACCTTGGAGGGAATGGTACGAAACACCGCCCCTGCCCCCCGGTTTTGATTGAAAGCATTGACGCGGAAGCGTGCCAGATTCGGAATCTCAAAGGAAAAATCACATTCCAGGTTTTCTTCATAATACTTGCGCTGGCTGTCATTCATGATGTCATACACCATGTCATGTACCTGGCTGTGATCCAACGCCGGCACATTGATCCGACGCACATCCCCATGCACACGGATCATGGGTGGCAAGCCGGCGGAAAGGTGCAGGTCGGATGCCTGATTTTTTACCGAGAACGCCAGCAGGTCGGAAATGTCCATGAGCCCCCCTTGATATAATGGTCATCGAGATTGATGCAACTCATGCAAGGATTATGACCTCAATATCCGAACGCTTGCAAGCTGTCCGCAACCGCATTGCCGAAGCTGCGCGTTTGGCCGGTCGGCCGCCGGAGTCTGTCGTGCTGCTCGCAGTCAGTAAAGCACATTCTACCGATGCGATACGCGCAGCTTATGCGGCGGGCCAGGTCCGTTTCGGGGAAAATTACGCCCAGGAGGGGCTAAACAAGATCGCGGCATTGTCCGATCTTCCCCTCGAATGGCATTTCATCGGTCCACTGCAAAGCAACAAGACGCGGCTGGTCGCCGAACATTTCAGCTGGGTACATAGTGTGGATCGCCTCAAAATCGCGCAACGCTTGAATGACGGCCGACCGCCACGGTTGCCTCCATTGAATGTCTGCATCCAAGTCAATATCAGCGGTGAAGCCAGCAAAAGTGGCTGTGAGCCATCCGACCTGCCGGCGCTGGCCCGAACGGTGGCTGCATTACCACGCCTTCGATTGCGCGGGCTGATGGCGATCCCAGAACCGACCACCGACATTGCATTGCAACGCCAGCGCTTTAGAATGCTACGTGAGCTCAGCGAGGCGTTACAGAGCGAAGGGCTGGTACTGGACACGCTGTCCATGGGTATGTCGGATGATTTTCCAGCCGCCATCGCAGAAGGGGCCACTCTCGTCAGGATAGGAACCGCCATTTTCGGGGAAAGAGCAAAACGGCCCATTCACGCAAGCACATCGTAAAAACGGTTTTCCTTCCTAATGACAAACGAAGGTCTTCAATGAAAATTGCATTCATCGGTGGTGGCAACATGGCGCGTGCCCTCATTTCCGGTCTTCTGGCACGTGGCTCCCTTGCCAGCGACATTCAGGTGGTGGAGCTCGATCCTGACCGCCGCATGGGGCTCAAGAAGGATTTCGGTGTGCGCGTGACGGCCGAGCTTCCCGCCGCCGCCTCTGCCGATGTCATCGTATTGGCGGTCAAGCCGCAGCAATTGCGCGATGTGGCGATTTTCCTGGGGAGTCTGCTGGATGGCCAGCTGGTGGTATCCATCGCCGCCGGTGTGCGCTGCGCCGATCTGGTACGCTGGCTGGGCAACTACGGCGCCGTGGTGCGCGTCATGCCCAACACCCCGGCGCAGATCCAAGCGGGTGTTTCTGCACTGTACGCCACGGCCAGCACCACGGCTGAGCAAAAAGCGTTGGCCAACCAGTTGCTTTCTGCGGTAGGGCGCTGCGTTTGGTTGGATGATGAGGCGCAAATGGACGCCGTGACTGCCATTTCTGGCAGCGGTCCGGCCTATGTGTTCTATTTCCTGGAAGCCATAGAGCAGGCAGGTATCGAGCTTGGTCTCACGCCGGTGCAAGCACGCATCCTGGCTACACAAACCTTTCTCGGCGCAAGCAAGCTGGCGATAGAGAGCACCCATGATTTCGCCACCTTGCGCGCCCAAGTCACCTCCAAAGGCGGGACGACCGAGCAAGCCATCTTGTCCATGGAATCCAGCCAGGTCAAGACCGCGATCGTGCGTGCCATTCATGCTGCGGCACACCGCTCTATGGAACTTGGGGATCAACTGGGGAGTGACTGATGCTGACACAAGCCGCCATGTTCTTGCTCAATACCCTGCTCGACCTATTCACTTTGGCCGTGCTGTTACGCTTCTACCTGCAGCTGGTCAACGCCCCTTTCCATAACCCAATTTCGCAGGCCGTGGTGCTGGCGACCAATTTTGCCGTGCGACGCGCCCGGCGCGTGGTGCCTTCCTGGCGTGGACTCGACCTTTCCACGCTGGTACTGGCCTTCATCGCGCAGCTGTTGTTGCAGCTGGGCTTGCTGTGGCTGCGCGACTACCCCTTCCTGGTGGCCGGTGGGGCAGTCTACATGGCTATCGTGGGGCTGGCGCTGCTCTCCATGTTGCGGCTGTCGGTCTATATTTTCTTCTACGCCGTGCTGCTGCAAGCCATCCTCAGCTGGGTCAATCCACGCACACCGGCCGCGCCGGTGCTCGACAGTCTGACCCGCCCGCTGCTGCGTCCACTGCAACGACGCTTAGGCACCGGCAGTGGCATCGATTTTTCCCCCTTGGTAGTGCTGATCGTCGCCCAATTGCTGCTGATGTTGGTGATCCAGCCCACCGAACTGCAATTGCACCGCTTGCTCTGAACCTGCCGCAACGCGGCGAGTTGGAGTTTTTTGCGAAAATCATTTAAAGTCGATGAACTTCGGCTAGGAAGACCCTGAAAACTCATTGTGAGGGGGCATTGGGACTTTACACGCACTTAGCGAAGGGTAAAAAGGTGTTGGACAAAGGAGCGACACCCCCAAGTTGCGGCGTAAGCTGATGCGAGACATCACCCTCCGACCGCGTAGCAGGTTATTCAGAGGTTTCCTAGCGTTAGGACACGACGCAACCCAAACCCTAGGAGCGCGTAGAAGTAACTTGCGTTTCTGAAATACGCCCGACGACATGATCAACCCACTCGAAAAACAGATCGAGGACTACAAGGCCTGGCGTGAGCAGATCGCTAGTGCGATCTCCGAGTACCGCGATTGGCTGGATCTGACCGGCGCCTCCGACGGCTTGCAAGATCTGCGGTTGTACGACATGGCGGAATCAGTACGCCGCGATCGGCTGGTGCTGGCTTTCGTGGCCGAATTTGCGCGTGGTAAGACCGAAACCATCAACGCCCTGTTTTTTTCCAATTACAAAACGCGGTTGCTGCCGTGCGATGCTGGCCGTACCACCATGTGTCCCACCGAAATCTTCTGGGATCCCAACGAAGAGCCTTACGTCAAGTTACTTCCCATCGAGACGCGCAAAAACGATGACAGTATCACCATGCTAAAGCGTATCCCGGGGGCGTGGACCAAGTTGCGCTTGGATACCAGTTCTCCCGAGGAAATGCAGAAAGCCTTTCATGCCCTGGTACAGAAAAAAGAGGTCACGCTCGATGAAGCGCGTGCACTCGGACTGTGGAATGACCAAGACATGATGATGGTGCAATCGATACAGACCAAGGGCAAGGTCGAAATTCCGCTGTGGCGCCATGCGCTGATCAACTTTCCACATCCGCTGCTCAAAAGCGGGCTGGTCATTCTCGATACGCCCGGACTCAATACCTTGGGCACCGAGCCGGAACTGACCATCAACATCATTCCCAGCGCTCATGCAGTCGTGTTCCTGCTGGCGACCGATACCGGAGTCACCAAGTCCGACATGGCGATCTGGACCAACTACATCCGCGATCGTGCCAGCAAAAAAATCGCGGTGCTGAACAAGATCGACATCCTGTGGGACGATCTCAAAACGCCGCAGGAAGTGCAGGCGATGATCCAATCGCAAGTGGAAGCCACGGCGCGCCAATTGAACATCCCCGCCCAGGATGTGTTCGCCATCTCCGCCCAAAAAGCGCTGCTGGCCAGAATACGCAACGATGACGCGCTCTTGGCGAAAAGTGGGATCGAAAAGGTAGAGCACGCATTGGCGCAAAATGTAGTCGCCAGCAAGCATGCTATCTTGCGTGACACCATCCTGGTGGAAACCAGCAATATGGTGAAAGCATCGCGCAAAACCATCCAGCAACGTGTAGCTGCTTCGCGCGCCCAGCTGGCAGAGTTGAACGCCCTGCGTGGCAAGAACCGCGAAGTGGTGCAGAAGCTGCTCGACAAGGTGAGCGCCGACCGACGGGTCTATGAAGAGTCAGTGCGCACTTACACTCTATCCAATCAAAAGGTGATGCAACTGGGCGAGTTGCTCATGCAGCAGCTCAGCCTCGACAGGCTGGACCAGATGCTGGACCGAAGTCGCGAGGAAATCGGCGACTCCTGGACCACGCATGGCCTCAACCAGGGCATGCGAAAACTGATTGCGCAGACGACCACGCTGGCCGAAGAGATTACCCACCAGGGCATGGAGATCAAAAGCCTGGCGGATGAGCTCTACCAGCTGTTTCACACCAAGCACGGTTTCGAAGCACGTACCCCGCCAAAGTTGGACATGACCCCATTCCTCCATAGCATGCAGGCGCTGGTCAAAACCACGGATGAATTTTGCAGTGATCCCATCAATGTGATGACGGAAAAGCATTTCTTGGTGCGCAAATTCTTTTTCAGCCTGGTGGCGCAGGCACGCGCCGCATTCGAGGCCGCCCACCACGATACCCATGTCTGGCTCAAGGGGTTGCTGGCCCCCCTCAAGCTACAAATCGCCGAGCATAAATCGCAGCTTGACAAACGCACCGAGTCGCTGATGAAAATCCATGAAAACCTCGACGCGTTGCAAAAAAGTATCGAAGAAGCCGCAGCACATCATGCGCTGCTGCAAAGCCAAAGCGCTGCGCTCGACCAAATTCTGCTCAAACTGATGAAGGCGGCACAGACCGCCGCGGCTGCCGAGCCGTCCAAGCCAGCCACAAACGAAACGATGGGGGCTCCAACGTTAGGCACGGTGTCGTTGACGGTGTGATTGCAGGCTGGGCGCCGACGCGCTTACTACATCAGGACGATATCGTAGTTTTCCTGGCCGTACTGCGTCTCTGCCTGCAACGATACTGGTTTTCCAATGAAATCGGACAGCATGGCCAGCGCCTGCGATTCCTCGTCGAGGAACAGGTCGATCACCTTCTGTGAGGCCAGCACGCGGTATTCACGTGCGTCGAACTGACGCGATATGCGCAGCACCTCACGCAGGATTTCGTAGCATACCGTCTGCGCCGTCTTCAATTCGCCACGCCCGCCGCAGCAGGAGCAAGGCTCGCATAGAATATGCGCCAAGCTTTCGCGGGTGCGCTTGCGCGTCATCTCCACCAGTCCCAGCCCGGAGAAGCCGTGGATGCTAGTACGTACGCGATCGCGTGCCACCGCCTTGCGCAGTTCTTCGAGCACTGCGGTACGGTGGATTTCGTCTTCCATGTCGATGAAATCGATGATGATGATGCCGCCCAGGTTTCTCAGGCGGAGTTGGCGCGCGATGGTCTGAGCCGCCTCCAGGTTGGTCTTGAAGATGGTGTCGGACAATGTGCGGTGGCCGACGAAGCTGCCGGTATTGACGTCTACCGTGGTGAGTGCCTCGGTCTGGTCGAAGATGAGATACCCCCCGGACTGGAGCTCGACCTTGCGTGACAGCGCCTTCTCGATTTCGGCCTCCACGCCATACAAATCGAACAAAGGACGCTGGCCGGGGTAGTGTTCGATGCGGTCGAGCATACCTTTCGCATAACGCTGGGCGAAATCACACATTTTCTGATAAGTTTCGCGCGAATCGACGGCGATGCGGGAAGTTTCGTCACAGAGAAAATCGCGCAGCACGCGGAGCGGCAGATTGAGGTCCTGGTGGATCAGGCTGCGTGGCTTTGCATTACGGCTGGCCTCCTGGATGTTGGCCCAAGCCTTGTACAAATACTCGAGATCCGCCAACAACTCGGCGTCGGTGGCGGTTTCCGCCAGCGTGCGGATGATGTAGCCGCCGGAGGCGCCTTCCGGCAGTAGGCTGAGCAGACGAGTGCGCAACGCTTCGCGCTCACTTTCGTCTTCGATGCGCTGCGAGACCCCGATATGCCGCTGCTGAGGGAGGTACACCAAAAAACGGCCCGCAATGCTGATCTGGGTAGTGAGCCGGGCACCCTTGCTGCCGATCGGCTCCTTGACCACCTGCACCAATAGCGGCTGGCCTTCATACAACAGTTCCTGGATCGGCTTATGCTGGTCGGCATCGAATTCCAAAAGGTCCGCCACATGCAGGAATGCTGCGCGCGGCAGGCCGATTTCCACGAACGCGGACTGCATGCCGGGCAGCACGCGCACCACCTCCCCCTTGTAGATGTTGCCGACCAGGCCAAGCGAACTGGTACGCTCGATGTGCAACTCTTGCACCACTCCCTGTTCCAGCACGGCGACCCGCGTCTCTTGCGGGGTGACGTTGACCAGAATTTCCTCGATCACAGCACCCTGATTCCGAATTTTTTCAATAGCTGGGCGGTTTCATACACCGGCAGTCCCATCACACCCGAGTAACTGCCTTCGATACGCCGGATGAACGTGCCGGCCAATCCTTGGATGGCGTAGGCGCCCGCCTTGTCACGCGGCTCACCGCTGGCGACATAGGCAGCGATCTCCGCCTCGTTGAGCGGGGCCATTTCCACCTGGGTGCTGGATAGTGCGACTTCCATTCGGTCACCGTGCGCCACGGCCACGGCGGTCAATACGGTATGCCAGCGGTCGGACATGCGCCGCAGCATGGCTGCGGCGGCCGCTTCGTTTTCCGGCTTGCCGAGGATCTCGCCATCGGCGCATACCGTGGTGTCGGCCGCCAATACTGGCAGTATCGGCCGACCGCTGGCCAGGATACGGCGGACACCCGTCTCCGCCTTTTCCTTGGCCAAACGCAGTACATAATGCTCAGGAGATTCACCCTCTCGAACCGTCTCGTCGATGTCGGCAGGCAAAACCTCGAACGCCACGCCAATCTGGCGCAGCAACTCACCACGGCGTGGCGAACGCGAGGCCAGGTAAATCTGGACCGTCATCGCGGGTGACGTTCCAGTCCAGCTTCCACGGTTTGGCGTCGGGCTTTGCCGGCCAGCAGTTCGACCAGCGTCAACGCGAAATCCATTGCAGTCCCCGGACCGCGTGAAGTCACGATGTGGCCATCCACCACCACGGCCTCATCCACATAATGATGGGACCCCGGCAGACGGTCGAGCACGCCGGGATAGCTGGTGGCGCGTCGCCCTTCCAACAGTCCAGCGGCATGCAGTGCCATCGGTGCGGCGCAGATGGCGGCGGCATATTTGCCAGCTGCCGCCATGCGCTGAAGCAGGGTGATGATGCGTGCATCGTTTTTCAGGTGCTCGGACCCCGGCATGCCGCCCGGCAGCACGATCATGTCGAATTCCGGAGCCCTCATCATGGCTTGGGCCAAGGTGGTGTCCGGCACCAATACGGTTCCCCGGCTGGCGCGCACCGGCCCGGGTTCCAGGCCGGCAGTGGTGACTTCGATGTCGGCGCGACGCAAAATGTCGCTCACCGTCACCGCCTCGAGCTCTTCGCACCCATTCGCCAATGGCAGCAATACCTTGGGCATATCGGCTCCCTTACAGTAAGATTGAAGCCTATTGATACTAACCCAATTCGACATGGGCCATCAAATGAGCGAATGGTCACATCTGTTCAAAACCGGCATTGCACTGTTTGCCATCGTGAATCCGATTGGCAGCGTGCCGATCTTTCTGAGCGCTACCAATGGTTGGTCCGACGTCGACCGTGCCCGCACCGTGCGTACCGTGGCGCTGACCGTGTTCATGGTACTGGTGACAGCGGTATTCCTGGGCGACCGTATCTTGCAGTTTTTCGGCATCAGTATCGCTTCATTCCAGGTGGGGGGGGGTATTTTGCTATTGTTGATGGCGATCTCCATGATGCATGCGCATCAGAGCGGTTTTCGTCACACCCCCGAAGAAATGCGGGCCGCTTCGGAGCGTGAAGCAGTGGCGGTGGTACCGCTCAGCATTCCTTTGCTGGCGGGACCCGGTGCCATCAGCAGTATGATCATCGCTGCCGACCAAAGTGGCAGTTTCTGGGGACATGTGATGTTAATCCTGCCGGTGGCGGTCGTTTCCTTCTTGGTTTGGGTAATCCTGATGCTGTCGGTCGGTATCGCGCATCGTCTCGGCACCATCGGCATCAACGTGGTCACCCGCTTGATGGGGCTGATCCTGGCGGCGATGGCCATCGAGTTCATGGCGCGCGGACTGGGTCGCCTGTTCCCTGGTCTGTTGACCGAGTAAAATTATATTTTTTACCTCCTATTCTTGCATGAGCTGGAAACCCCATGTCACCGTCGCCGCCGTCATCGAGCATGAGGGGCGGTTCCTGCTGGTAGAGGAAGAAACACCAGACGGTATCCGTTTAAACCAGCCCGCCGGTCATCTGGAAAAGGATGAAACGCTGATCGAGGGCGTGTGCCGTGAAGTCTGGGAAGAAACCGCATACCGTTTCGAGCCGCATGGTCTGTTGGGCGTCTATCACTGGAGACATCCGCAACAAAAACTCACATATTTGCGGTTTGCCTTCGTCGGTGAAGTGACCGGCCACGATCCGGCCCGGCCGCTGGACGTCGGCATCTTGCGCACGGTCTGGCTCAGTCCCGCTGAAATCCGTGCTGCGCAGGACCGGCACCGCAGCCCGCAGGTACTCAAGTGCGTGGAGCATTACCTGGCGGGTCAGCGCTTTCCTCTGTCCATGGTGACACACCTATGAAGAAAAAACAGCGTGTCGTGGTCGGTATGTCGGGTGGCGTCGATTCCTCGGTCGCCGCCCTGCTGCTCAAGGAGCAGGGATACGAGGTGATCGGCCTGTTCATGAAGAACTGGGAGGACGATGACGATAACGAATACTGCTCCTCCCGCCAGGACCTGATCGACGCCGTGTCGGTGGCCGACCGCATCGGCATCGAAATCGAGGCGGTGAATTTCTCCAAAGAATACAAGGAGCGGGTGTTCGCCCATTTTCTGGCCGAGTACCAGGCCGGGCGCACCCCCAACCCCGACATCCTGTGCAATTCCGAAATCAAGTTCCGTGCCTTCCTCGATCACGCCCTCGGCCTCGGCGCCGACAAAATCGCGACCGGGCATTACGCGCAGGTGCGCGAAGTGGACGGCCTATATCAGCTCTTGCGCGCCGAGGATGGTGGCAAGGATCAGAGTTACTTCCTCTACCGCCTCGATCAGCAGCAGCTCTCGCGCACGCTGTTCCCCCTTGGTACGCTATTGAAGCGCGAAGTGCGCGAAATCGCCCGCAAGGCCGGCTTGCCGACCAGCGAAAAAAAGGATTCCACTGGCATCTGTTTCATCGGCGAGCGGCCGTTCCGCGAGTTTCTACAACGCTATTTACCCATTCAGCCTGGCGAGATGCAGACACCAGAAGGACGGGTGGTGGGCCGACACCAAGGGTTGATGTACTACACCCTGGGGCAGCGCCACGGATTGGGCATCGGTGGTGGGCATGGAGACAGCGGTGAGCCCTGGTTCGTCGCCGGCAAGGACATGGCGCGCAACGTGCTCGTCGTGGTGCAAGGGCACAACCACCCCCTGCTATTGAGCGACCGCCTGTGGGCGGAAAATCTGCACTGGATTTCCGGCAGTGTGCCGCGCACTCACTGGGTGTATGGTGCCAAGACACGTTACCGGCAAGCCGATGCGCCATGCGAAATCGAATCGATCACCGCGCATGGCTGCGAAATCCGCTTTGCCCAGCCGCAATGGGCGGTGACGCCCGGACAGTCGGTGGTGGTCTATGAGAGCAACGTTTGCCTGGGGGGGGGCATCATTGCCTGCCCGGACAGGTCAGTTTCTCCATGAGCGCCCGGTACATGGCGATGCTCTTCAGTTCCTTTTGACTTTCCGGGTGATCTTCCAGGTAATCGATCACCGCTTTCAGTACCTGGCGCCTGGACCGCTGTTCGATGTCATCGCAGATGGGCGGACTGTTCGGTACTTCACGCTTGAAGCGATAGCCCGAGATGTAGCCATCGATGTAACCCAGACATAATCCGAAAGCCAGATTGCTGCGCTGATCGGGATCGGATGCTTGCCGACAGACTGTATACAGATCCCCGCCAGTCTCGAATTCCATTGCACAGGCTGGCCGCCACGCAAACAACACGAACAGCAACAACACGAGGCGCATTTCGATTCCTTTAAGCATGGACGGTGACGGCGACCCCCCGCTGGCGAATGCGTTCGCCATAGGCGGACAGGACCTCCAGGGGGAGCGGCGACAGCCGCTCCGCGCCCGGTTGCATGGACGGGCGGGCGATGCCATACAAATGAACCCCCGCAATGGCCGCTCCCACTGCTTCGATGAAGTCGAGATACGCTTCGACCTCTGCTTCGGCAGGCGGTTGTCCATCCAGCGCGAACCAGCAGGTCTGCACCCAGGTCGGGCAGCGTCCGGCGCAGGCCAGCAGACGCCGCTTCACACCAGCGATGCTGGCCCGAACCCGGTTCACCTCGGCCATGCCGCGGGAAGTGGCGCGATCGAGCTTGAACCACACTTCCCCGTTCATGGCCGCCATCGCGGCCACCGCATCCAGCACCGTGCCGCGGTGCATCAGGCTGCCGTTGGTGATGAGCCGCACTTTCAGCATTCCAGTCACGCCGCAGTCATCCAGCACTTTTCCGACCCGCCTTACTGCCTCCGGAAATTCCCGGGAACTGGTCGGTTCGCCATTGCCTGAAAACGCGATATCCTTCAACATGCGCGCCTCCTCCGGAGCGTGGCGCGCCAGCCAGTCCCCATGCAGTGCGTCTTCCAGAAATTCGCGCAGTTCGGCCTCCAGCCGCGCGAGATCGATGGGCGGCGCATCCCCGCGCGTGAGACCCGGCACCTGGCAGTAGATGCATGCCCAGTTGCAGGCATTGTTGGGATTGAGGTTGATGCCGACCGAAACGCCGCCGGCGCGGCGCGAAACCACCGGGTACACATAGCTGTGGCCGGCGGTGTCGCGGGTGTGGTCGTGGACGGTGAGGAGGGCCATCCGTGAATTTTACTCCTGCGCCGGGAAAAGCACCTCGACGCGCAGCCCACGGCCGCCCGGTGCATCGCCCAGTTCCAGGCGCGCATGGTGCAGTTCGGCGATGCGGCGCACAATGGAAAGCCCCAGCCCGCTGCCTTCTGCGATGCTCCCCGGAATGCGGTAGAAGCGCTCCATGACGCGGCTACGTTCCGATGGGGGAATACCCGGCCCGCTGTCGCAGACTTCCAGCCGTCCGGGTTCGGCCCGCACGGTGACGGCCCCGTCCGCTGGGGTGTAGCGAATGGCGTTGTCCACCAGGTTGCGCAGCAACACGGCCAGTTGAGCGGCGTTGCCTGAAACGGATACAGGCCCATCGCCTTCCAGTTTGAGGTCGATCGATTTGGCCTGTGCCAGCGGCGAGAGCTCGTTCAGCACCTGCGTGGCCAGGCTACGCAGATCGACCGGAACGTGCCGGGTTTCCGCCGCTTCGGGATCGACCCGCGCCAGAGTCAGCAGCTGCTCGATCAGGTGGGTGGCTCGGTCCACTCCGCGCAACACGTTGCCCAGCGCATTCTGGCGAACGTCCGCGTCGGCCGCCCGCATCGCCACCTGGGCCTGTGTCTTGAGCGCGGCCAGAGGGGTGCGCAGTTCGTGGGCGGCATCGGCAGTGAAACGCCGCTCGCTGTCGAAGGCACGCTGCAGGCGTGCGAACAGGTCATTCAGGGCGCTGACCAATGGTGCCACTTCATCCGGCACCCCGGTCGTGGCAAATGGCTGCAAATTGCCGGGGGCACGCTGTCCGACCTCCTGCCGCAGGCGCTGCAGTGGTTTCAGGCCAGCGCCCACTGCCACCCAAACCAAAAAGGCGAGCAGCGGCAGAATGAGCAAGATAGGCAGCAGCATCTTGAGAACGATGTGGCGCGCCAGTGTCTCGCGTGCGGCCAGCGGCTCGGCGACCTGGATCATGAATTCACCATGGGGGTCCCAACGGGTCAGTACCCGCCAAGCTACGCCATTGATCCGGGTTTCGCCGTAGCCAGACGTTGGGCCTGCCAGAGGACTGGCCGGCGCCGTAGCGGAACGTATCAAGAGCCCTTCTTGGTCCCATACCTGAAACATCAGTTTTTGTTCATACTGGTGCAAGGGAGGTACCTCATGGTCATCCCCATGCTCCATCCGCTCGTGCAGTTCATGGCGGGTGGCCCCCAGCAACACTTGGGCCGATTGCGCCAGCTGTGCATCGAACAAGGCGTCGATCTCACGACGCGCCTCCCGATGGGTGAACCAGGCCGCGGTCACCCAGGCCAGGCCCAAGGCGAGCGAGAGCAGTACGACCAGACGCAGGCGCAGCGACTTCATGTCTTGTCGATGATGTAACCCACCCCACGCAACGTGCGGATCAGGTCAGCACCCAGCTTCTTGCGCAGATGGTGGATGTGCACTTCCACCGAATTGCTCTCCACTTCCTCCCCCCAGCCGTAGAGGTGCTGTTCCAGTTGTTCGCGCGAGCGGACGCGGCCGGCATTGAGCAGCAGTTCGTGAAGCAGGCTGAATTCGCGCGCCGACAGTTCGATGACCTGCCCGCTTTTGCGGACCTGGTGGGCGGCCGGATCGAGCTCGATGTCCCCATGTTGCAGAATGGGCGCGGCCTGCCCGCCACTTCTACGCAACAGGGCGCGCAGACGGGCGACCAGCTCATCCAGATCGAACGGTTTGATCAGATAGTCGTCGGCGCCGGCGTCCAGTCCCGCCACGCGGTCGGCCACGGTGTCGCGCGCGGTGAGGATCAGCACGGGCAGTACGCTTCCCTTGCCGCGCAGCCACTTGAGCAGTGCCATCCCGGACAGCCGCGGCAGCCCGAGGTCCAGCACCAGCAGCGCGTAGTCCCCGGTTTCCAGCGCCAGCTGCGCGGCGCGTCCATCCTGCACCCAGTCCACGGCGAAGCCGGCCTGTTTCAGGCCGGCCCGGATTCCATCGCCCAGCAGGGCGTCGTCTTCGACCAGCAGTAAGCGCATACGCCAAGTTTAGCGCGGAATCTTGACCAGCCGCTCAGAAAAATCGCCTTTTTCGGCCCCCTGATGGCATGCACTGCAGTTGGCCGGGCTGCCGATGCTCTTGCGCTTGAACGTGGCGGGCGAAATCTCGTCGTGCTTGGCGCGGAAATACGGCGTTTCGCTGATGCGTAGCGGCGCAGCGCCAGGCGGAATCGACTGCAGGATGCGCTGCGATCTGCGTGCGGGCTGCCGGTCGGCACTGTTGGCGACCAGAAACTGCTCGATATCGGCGGCCGTCGGGGCATCCAGCGCGGCATTCTCGCCGAAATGCCGGTCCAATCCCGCCATGATCCTGCGCCAGGAACGTTCCGGGAGAAGGCCGGGGTGGTAGGCCATGTGGCAGCTGGAGCATTCGGCTTTCCACCTGGCATTGCTCACCGGCGGCAGGGCGCGTCCGCCGTCCCCTTCGCCGCCGCCACTGGCCAGCAGGGTTCCGGCGGCCGACACGCTGCCGAACAGAATCAGGAATTGCATCCACTTTTTCATGGCCATCCTCCTATTTCAGGTCAATCAGGTATTGAATGAAATCGCCTTTTTCCTGGGCGGTGCAGGCGCGTTCCAGCACGTCCTTGCAGTTGCGGCCGAACCATTTTTCGACCTTGGCCGGGTCGGTGAAGCGTAACGGGTTGGCGACCGGCGCCAGCGGTTCGATCACCTTGTTGGCGCGCGTCCTGCCCGGATTGCGTGGATCGGCGGTATGGCAGGTTGCGCAGCTCGCCGTCTGGCCGTCGCTGCGGGTGCGCTCGGTTTTGAAGAAGGTGGCGCCGCGCGCGGCGGAAAATCCGGCAAAGGCCGCATTTTCCTGTCTGGCCTGCGCCTCGTACTGCCGGAGCAATTCCTGCGGCGCGGCTGCGAACGCACTGAAGCTGGCCACACAGCCGGTGATCAGAAGCCACTTATTCATGTGTTGCTCCTTTCGTTTCCTCGAGTTGGTATTGATAACCGCTCACCATGGCCTGGGCGAGGGGCGTCTTGTCCTTGCGCTCGTGCCAGATCAGCGCGCCGATGTGCACGATGACGAACGCGATGAGCAGGTTGTAGATCGCCTCGTGCGGCGCCTCGAACACTTCCTTGAGGCCGGGCATGTCACCGCACCAGGCGTTGAATGGGCCCGTGCCATGTTCGGCGGCGGCCAGCCCCAGGCCGGTGACGGCCATCACCAGCAGCAGCAGATAGACCAGCAGATAGACGCCGCTGGCCAGCCGGTCATGACCGAAGCGCGGAGATTTTTGCAGGTCGAGATGACGCACCGCCTGCCACCAGGCGGCGGGATGCCACAGATCGGTAAAGCGTGCATGGGCCGGGCCGACCAGCCCCCAGGCCAGGCGGGCGACGAGGCCGCACACCAAGGCATAGCCCACCATGATGTGGGCCTGCCACAGGGCATCCTCCTGCGCTCCCTTGGGGAACAGGTCGGACAGCCACACGGTGGCCATCAGGATCAGGATGGAAAGCCCGTTCCAGGCATGGATGATGCGCAGGATCGGATCGTAGACCTTGCGTCTGTGGTAGATCAGGGTTTCCATGGTGCACCTCCGTGGGATGACGGTAGGTGCACTCTAGTCCCTGACTCTTAACGAAGGCTTAACGTAAACAAAGTTCAGAAGGATGAGCCTGGCAGGGCGATGTGGTAACCCTGCGCATAATCGATGCCCATCTCCTGCAAGGCATCGAGAATTGCCTGGTTCTCCACGAACTCCGCCACAGTCTGGATGCCGATGTCCTGGCACAGGCGCGAAAGATTGTGCACCAAGGCACGATCGATTTTCGATTCGAGAATGTTGCGCACGAAAGCACCATCAATCTTGACGAACTCGAAACGCAACTCGCGCAGATAGTGAAATGAATTGTAGCCACTGCCGAAATCATCCAGTGCGAAAGCAAAACCTTTTTGCCGTAGGCTGTTGAGAAACCTGCGCATGTTGCTCATGTCGCCGATGGCATCGCGTTCGAGGATTTCGAACACGATGAGGTGATGCGGCAACTCCAGCCGTTCGCACAGCTCCTCGGCATAACCTAAGATATTGCGGCCTTGGATTTCCTGTGAAGACAGGTTGATGAACAGCTTGCTGGTGGCATCCTGCGCCATGTGGGCCTTGCGTGCGGCGAACGCCTGGCTGATGACGGCGCGGTCGAGCTCGCGGCCCAGCCCATATTTTTCGATGGCCTCGATGAACATGCCCGCCGATACCGTCTCCCCATTGTCCTGACGAAAGCGCGCCAGGGTTTCATAGGCGAATATCTCGCCGCTCCGACAGTGAATGATGGGCTGAAAATAAGGAATCATGCGATTCTGGCGCAATGCCTCGCGCAACTGCTCGGCATAGTCACGTGTGCTCCGAGTCGCATGGACACGCTCCCCACCCCCCACGGCGTCCAGCGTACAAGCACCATCCTTGCCCATCTCCTTGGCGCGGTACATGGCCAGGTCGACCCCCGCCATCAGGTCTGTCTCGTTCTGGCCATCGGCCGGATAGGTGACGATGCCGATGGAAACAGTCAAGTGGAAATATTTACCTTCAGGCGAAACCAGCGGTGTTTCACGCAGCGTCTTACCCAGCGAACCAGCCACCGTCATGGCACCTTTCTTGCCGGTCTCCATCAAGATGATGGCGAATTCATCGCCCCCGATGCGGGTTGCCAGATCCCCCTTGCGGGTATGTGCCTGCATGATGTTGGCGACATGGCATAACGCCTTGTCGCCGGTCGCATGACCATAGGTATCGTTGATATCCTTGAAGTCGTCCAAATCCAATAGCAGGATGGAAAACTCGTGGTGGTGCCGCTCGGAACGCCCGATTTCATACTTTAGCATGGCTTCGAAGTGGCGCCGGTTATATAAACCGGTCAATGGATCATGGATGGAGTAGTACTCCAGTTCTGCCATGGTGCGCGATAGTGCCTTGCTGGAGCCTACCACCATCACCATCACCGACAGGATGGCGCGAATTACACTCTCCTCCTGGGGGGTCAGTGCTTGAGAAGAAGCGTAAGCGACTCCCAACATGCCCGAAAGATTGGGCGTATGCTTGGGAACCGCCACCGTGATCATCGCCATCTCTTGGGCTGAAGCGACCGGGCCTGCTTGCGGGATGACGAACTCTTCGATGTCGACCGGGGCATCGACGGGCAAGCCCAGATTCTTCAACATCTGCTGCGACAACTCGTGGCGCGCAAGTTCACGCACTTGCCTGGTGTGCTTACCGAGAAAGTAGATATACAAGGATAGACTGTGTTCTTCTGCAAAAGCGATGAAAAAGAGCTGGAAAGGAAATATGGCATGGAATCGAGTCAGAATTTCCTGCACGAATTCCTTCCATTGTGAGATGTGCTCGTGCGACAGGATGATATGCCCCAGCACCTGACTTTGGCGTTCAAACAAGTCTTTTTCGATCAGGGTGGAGGCCAGCTCGGCCAATGTCTGATTGAACTCCCGCAACGTTTCCTGCACATAGTCGCCATTGCGGTACCACTGGCGCGTCCGCTCCTCCAGTAGCAACCCGAGGCAGGCATCGAGCCGCCTGCACGTTTGCAGGGCATCCTCCAGGCTTCGTGCCAGCTCGGTGGAATTCTCCCGGGCCGCAATGTCACGCAAACGCGCCATGATTTCATCATGCACGGCCTGTACCAGCGCATGCACGTTGCTGCCGAACAGCTTGGTGCGCGTCTGGCTCTCCAGAAGCGCCGCCATGCGGTCCACCACCCGCAGGCGGGTCTGCTCCAGACGACTTGACGGAATCTTGCTCATGCGGGAAACCGGCCGCCGCTTTGCATGAGATCGACGCCGCACTGCAACTCGCGCAGCCAGTCGAGCAGGGCCGGTACCGCCTGGCCGCGATAGACCGGGCCGTGCTGCGGGGCGATCATGTCGATCTCCAGCCCGGCGATGTTCTCCAGCCAGCAGCGGATGGCGCGGTTGGAGCACATGTAGCGGCGGTGGAAGCCGGCGATGTAGGGCAGGTGACGCTCGAAATCGTCCACGAAGGGATCGTCCTGCTCCGTCGGCAGCATGGCGGCGCCGATGTCGCCGGTGAAAAGTATCTTCGCTATAGGATCGTAGAGGTTGATCTGGCCCTCGGAGTGCAGGAAATGAGCGGGTACGATCTGTAGCTTGAAGTCTGTCGCGACCTCCAGCGGCATGCCTTCGTCGGGAACACCGACGAAGCGTGTCATCTCCTTGAGGCCATAGTGGGGCAGAAAACGCAACCAGATGCGGGAGACGTAAATGGGGCAATCGGTCAATTCCAGCCAAGTGGATAGCCCGCCGACGATGTCCGGATCCTGGTGGGAGAGAAAAATGCCGCGAATGTCGCTGGGCGTCAGGTAGCGCAACATCTCGGCCAGCACACGCGGCATGACGCCGAAGCCGCCAGGGTCCAGCAACACCCCAGCGCCTTCATGCATGACGAGATATTGGTTGGAGCGCACGCCCTCCTCTTCTCCCGGCTCGCTTTCATTGAGCAGCACGAAGCGGTGCCCATCTTTGTCATACAGCGAGATGTTGCGCATCTCTCCTCCCTGTGGCAATAGCCACATATCCCATATTTAAGGTTGGGGTATATGCTAAAGCTTAATAAAATAAGACACAAGAAAATAAGACGCAAGTCACGCGTTTAAGTAGTGTAGAGAGCAAATAAACTGTTCGGAGTTGTAGCACGAGGTTTGTCCGGTTTAACTGGTGCCGAGGAGGTGCCGGATGAGACGGACGCAGTTGCTACAGGAGTTACGGCAGATGAGGTTTGAAGAAGCGTATGAAGGCTGGCAGAAAGGGCGGCTGACGCAAGAGGAGGCGGCCTGGCTGCTGGGGGGGGTGTGAGCGTAGTTTCCGGCGCTAT
>JANZZG010000009.1 GCA_026419515.1 Methylophilaceae bacterium | reverse complement strand
ATCACTTCGATCGCTGCCCAACCCGTGCCCTTGATTGCGCCCAGTCCATAAAGAATCCTGCGTTCATCGAGGGGAGTGAAACGGAAATCACTGCGGTTGATGTCGGGGGGCAATACTTGGATGCCATTCGCCAGGCAGTCTTTGTAGAACACGTGCAAATTGTCGGTGTTGTTCATGTCCGCCGACATCGTCGCGGCCAGAAAAGCTGCCGGGTAATGCGCTTTGAGAAAAGCAGTGTGATAAGCCACCAATGCATAGGCGGCGGCGTGAGATTTGTTGAAGCCATAACCGGCAAACTTTTCCATCAGATCGAATATTTCACCGGCCTGCTGTTCGGATGTACCGTTTCTGGCGGCCCCCTCGATGAAAATGGCACGCTGTTTCGCCATTTCCTCCGGTTTTTTCTTGCCCATCGCCCTTCTGAGCAAGTCGGCCCCGCCGAGACTGTAACCGCCGACCACCTGCGCGATCTGCATCACCTGCTCCTGATACACCATGATGCCGTAGGTTTCCTTCAGGATGGGTTCCGTGGCCGGGTGGGGATATTCGGTCTTTTGCAGGCCATGCTTGCGGCGGCAATAATCCGGGATCAGGTCCATCGGCCCCGGACGGTACAGCGCCACCAGCGCGATGATGTCCTCGAAGCAGTCCGGCTTGGCCTGCTTGAGCATATCCTTCATGCCGGAGGATTCCAGCTGGAATACCGCCGTGGTATTGGCATTCCGCAGCAACTTGTAGGTATCGGGGTCATCCAGTGTCAGCGTGGCAAGGTCGATGGGTGGCTCTCCGCGCGTCTGACGTTGCTGGTTGGCCCATTTCACGGCCATGTCGAGGATGGTCAGGGTACGCAGGCCGAGGAAGTCGAACTTAACCAGTCCGATCGCCTCCACGTCATCCTTGTCGAACTGGGAAACCACGCTGTCGCTGCCCGGCTGGCAATACACGGGGCAAAAATCGGTAATCCGGCCCGGCGCAATCAGTACTCCCCCGGCGTGCATACCCACATTGCGGGTCAGCCCCTCCAGCCGCAGGGCCAGTTCCAGCAGCTCCCGAACCTCTTCTTCCTTTTCCTGCCGCTCTTTCAGCTGCGGTTCCTGCTCCAGCGCTTCCTTCAGTGTGATACCGAGCTCCTTGGGTACCAGCTTGGCGATGCCGTCCACGAAATTGAAGGGCAGATCGAGCACCCGGCCGACATCGCGGATCACCGCCTTGGCCGCCATGGTGCCGAAGGTGGCGATCTGCGAGACGGCATCCAGGCCGTATTTGCGCTTGACGTAATCGATCACGCGATCCCGGCCATCCTGACAGAAGTCGATGTCGAAATCGGGCATGGACACCCGTTCCGGATTGAGAAACCGCTCGAACAGCAGATTGAACTGCAATGGATCGAGATCGGTGATGCCCAGTGCATAGGCCACCAGAGAACCTGCACCGGAGCCACGCCCGGGGCCGACGGGTACACCGTTGTTTTTGGCCCAGTTGATGAAGTCGGCCACGATCAGGAAGTATCCGGCAAACCCCATGGCAATGATGGTCCTGGTTTCGAAATCCAGCCGCCAGTAATAATCCGGCCGCTTGGCATCGCGCACCGCAGGATCGGGGTAAAGGGCCTGCAGGCGTCTTTCCAGCCCGGCCGTCGCCTGGGATTTCAGATAATCCTCCAGACTTTCGCCGTTAGGAGTCGGAAATTGCGGAAGATGATGCTGTCCCAGAGTCAGCGTCAGGTTGCAGCGCTTGGCGATTTCCACGCTGTTGGCCAACGCTTCGGGAATGTCGGCAAACAGGGCGGCCATTTCCGCCTGCGTCTTGAAATATTGCTGCTCGGTGAAATCGCGCGGGCGGCGTTTATCGGCCAGAATGTATCCTTGGGCGATACAGCAACGCGCCTCATGCGCCTTGAAATCGCTGGTCTCGAGGAACTGCACCGGGTGGGTGGCCACCGGCGGCAAACCAAGTTCCGCGGCCAGTGCCAATGCCTGACCGACATAGACTTCCTGTTGGGGATGCCCGGCCCGCTGCAATTCGATGTAATAACGGCCCGCAAACAGGTTACTCCAATACGTCGCCCACCGTCGGGCCATGTCCAGATTGCCTTGCAGCAATGCTTGCCCGACATCCCCGCGCAAGCCGCCAGACAACAGGATCAATCCATCGCTGCCCGTCTCCAGCCACTGCTTCTTGATTTCGGCACGTCCGCGATGCTGGTTGTGCAGATAGGCCTGAGAGAGCAGCTCGCACAATCGCAAATAGCCGGTATGAGACTGGCACAGCAACAACAGACGAAAAGGCTGGTCCCGGTTGGCTTCGTTTTCTACCCACACATCGCAGCCGATCAGCGGCTTGATGCCCTTGCTGCGTGCCGCATTGTAAAACTTGACCGCACCGAACAGGTTGGCCAGGTCGGTGAGCGCCAGCGCAGGCATGCAATCCGCGACGGCGCGCTCGACCATTTCATCCACCCGTATCATGCCATCGACGATGGAATACTCACTGTGACATCGAAGGTGGACGAACGTCGGGGAAGGCATGGAATGATTTTACCGCATCCACTCCCCGCACATCACTTCAAGGACGCTTGATCTGTTTGAGCAAAGCGTCGATCTGCGCCAATTTGGGGTAGGCCGGTTGTTTGTTGGCAACGATTTCCCGGTATTTGAGACAAGCGTTCAGCCGCTCGGGGCTGAAAGCATTGCGTGCCAGATCGAGTGCCAGCACCAAGGCGGCGTTACTCACGATCTGCAGATTGTTGGGCAATCGATCGGCGGCGTTGGTTAGTAGCGCGATGGCCGCTTCCAATTCGCCGGCTTCGGCATGACGCACGCCTTCGTTGTTGATCCGGATGACTTCCTGGACATTGGCTTCGATGATGGCATCGGCCTCGGCTTTGTCTTTGCCCGCGGATGACAGCACGGCATGAACCCGGTTGCGCACACCTTCGTCTTCGGGATGATTCTGGATGAGATTTTTGAGTAGCTCGTGTGCTTTGTCCTCGTGGCCCAGGGCAAAGCATGCTTCGGCCACACTAGCAGCCGCCCCACCTCCTATTTCTACCGCTGCCAAGGCTTCGGAGAGCGCCGTTTCGGCCTGTGCCCGGTCTCCCCTGCGATGATGCACTATGCACTGGTTGGCCGCGATGAGCGCCTGACTGGTGACATCACGAAAACTGCTTTTGGCTTCAGATAACGTTTTGATCGCCTGATCTTGCTTGCCCTGTCCACTCAGTGCATGGGACAGCAGCACGAAATCACCGGCCTCACGTACCGGTGAATATCGATGTCGGTGCAACGCCTCCTGCATGACCTGTTCCGCGATGTCGTGCCGCCCGGTCTCCACTGCCAGACTGCTCAGGTGGCGTATTCGGCTCATGGTCCCAGGACTGATTTCACGCGCTTGCCGCAACACTTCCAGTGCGCCGTCCTTCTCTCCCCGTTTGGCCAGAATCTGTGCCAAAAAATCATATGCCGCCGTATAGTGGGGAGTTTCTTGCAGCACCTCGCGCGCGATCGCTTCGGCTTGCTGCATATCACCCATCATGGCGTGCGCTTTGGCCAGTCCCAACTTGGCCCAAGGCAGCGACTTGATGGCCAATATTTCTTGATAATGTACGGCAGCCTCTTGGGGTCGATTAAGCTTGAGCAGCAGGGCCCCACGGATTTTGCTGGCATAAAGGAAATACTTGTCTTTTTTCGCGATGATGCGGTCACATGCCTCCAGTGCTTTGGCCCAATCTTTTCGGTCATAGGCCAAATCGACCTCCTCGAAGACATCACAGCGCTCGAGCAGGCTTTCCAGTCTGATATTGAAATCTTCCGCAGTGAACGGCTTGAGTAGATAATCATCCGCCGCACACTCGGCCGCCAGCATCACTTTGTCATAACTGCCCTCCCCCGTCACCATGATGAACAAGGCATGGCGGCTGATCAAATCGTGCATGCGCAGATACTCCAGAAACTGCTGGCCATTGGTGCCTTCGCCCAGGTCATAATCGCACAGGAAGATGTCGTATTTTTCCTCTGCGATGCGCTTGAGCGCCTCACGAATACTGGGGACGGCATGCAGCTTGTTGAACCCGAAGGTGGTCAACATGAGCTGAAGCTGCGTGCGCATGCTCGGAATGTGCTCGATGATCAGCACTTTTTTGTCGGAATAACGGGTGACGATCGCCATGGTTCAGTCGGTTTTCCGGTAGGCCGTGTATTTGTCGTTGCGACCACGCACCTGATCCGCCGGATATTTTTGCGCATTATGATCCATCTTGGCGTGTGCCGCAGCGATCAGGTCAATGTCCAGCACGTCGGACAGGCGCAGCAAGTAAATGAAGGTATCGGCGATTTCCTGCGCCACTTCGGCGCGCTTTTCCGGCGACAAATCGCGGCTTTCTTGTTCCGTGGCCCACTGGAAGTGCTCGACCAGTTCGGCTGCTTCCACGATCATGGCCATGGCCAGATTCTTGGGGGAATGGAACTGCTCCCAGTCGCGCTCGCGCACGAAATGACGCAAGCGTTCGCGCAACGCTTCCAGACGGTCATCCATGGGCAGCCTTCTGACGGCGGTTGCTGCCGGCCACCATGCGGAACTCGTACAGCCGGCATTCCAGTGGCCCATTGAACAAAGGAATTCTGCGTGAAGGCGCGAGCCGCATCAGCTTGGGCATGCGCAGGTCGGAAGTGAGAAAAAAGGCATTCCAACCAGCGAAATGTTTTTTCAGCGACGTCGCCAGCTGCGGATAGAATGCAGCCAGTTGTTCCTGCTCGCCGATGCGCTCGCCATAAGGCGGATTGCTGACCAGAATCCCGGTCGCGCCTTCCGGCAGCGCCGGAGCCGGCACATGGAGTACATCGATCTGCTGCACCTGCACCGCGTTCGACAGCCCGGCGGCTTCCAGATTCTGGCGTGCGGCGCGCACTGCACGCGGGTCATTGTCACTGCCGAAAATCGGCAGGGGCGATGCGGGTCTGGCACGCTTCTGCGCCGCTTTCCTGATCGCGTCCCAGGCAGTCGCATCGAAATTTTTCAGTTTTTCGAAGCCGAAGTGGCGCCGCAGGCCCGGTGCGATGTCCAGCGCCATCAGCGCCGCCTCGATCAGGAACGTCCCGCTGCCGCACATGGGATCCAGTAGCGGCATGCCAGGCTGCCAGCCGGTCAGAATGAGGATGCCGGCCGCGAGATTCTCGCGTAGCGGCGCCTCCACGCTGGCCTTGCGATGGCCGCGCTGGTACAGGGGAGCGCCGGAAGTGTCCAGATAAAACTGGCATTCATGGGTGGTCAGAAAGGCATGGATGCGCACATCCGGGGTGCGTGTATCGATGCTGGGGCGGCTGCCCGCCACACTGCGGAATTTGTCGCAGACGGCGTCCTTGATGCGCAAGGTGATGAATTCCAGGCTTTTCAGCGGGCACTTGACTGCCGTCACCTTGACCATCAGGGTATGGCCCACATCGAACCAGGCCGGCCAATCCAGGACATAGGCCGCCTTGTAGATGTCGTCTTCGTTGCGGTACGGGGTGCAGCCCACCCGCCACAGGATGCGGGTCGCGACCCGGCTTTCCAGATTGGCGCGCCAGGCCAGCGGCAGATCGCATTCGAAGTGGACGCCTCCGTCCGTGGTCACCACCCTCACGGCGCCCAGCCGGACCAGCTCGTCGTGTAGGATGGTTTCAAGTCCGCGCGGACAGGTCGCGAAAAACTGCTGGGCGGAAACCATCACATCTTGGGGTTGGCTTCGTGGGCGTACGTCTTCTCATGCTGCTCCTGACAGGCGATGCAGCGCGTGGCATGAGGCACCGCCAGCAGCCGCGGCAGTCCGATGTCGGCACCACAGTCCTCGCACGTACCAAAGTCATCGTCCATGAGACGCTGCTGCGCTGCTTCCACCTGGGTCAGCTCTTCCACCTGGCGTCGCACGATGGCGATGTCCTGATCCACCAGCATATCTGCCACCGAGGCATCTCCGGCGTCGGCCACCTCGCCCGCCAGATCGGCATAGTGCTGGTGTCCGGAACGCTCCAGCTCCGAGTGGATTTCATCGCACAGCGCCCGGTGACGCCGTTTCAAGACTTCGGCAATACGTTGTTTTTCGGTTTGGTTCAAAGTGGGCATGTCATTTCCTAACGCATGTTGATGAGAGTTCCGTCGTGATGGTCGGCGAAGCGCTCGACGAATTCCAGGAATTCGATGCGATGCGATTGCTGCAACTCGGCAGCGCGTCTACGCAAGAATGCCCAGCTCAATGCAGCCGGCGCATCCTTGAAGGCAAACACCAGGATGTTGCCGGGACGTCCGGTGGGCAACATGAGTACGCGCGATTGGAAACTCGTTTCGATGCGCTTTAGGTAGACATCGAAGTTTTTGTCGCTCCCCCACAGGTTGACGACCAGTAGGCCATCTTTCCTCAAGACATCATGGCAGCAATCGTAGAATGCCTGGGTTGCGAAATCAGCCACCAATCCCTTGGCATCGAAGGCATCCACCACCAGCACATCGGTGCAGCCAGGGTGATCGCGTACATAGGCAGCGCCATCGCCGATCTCCACTCGCAGTCTATCATCGTCTTCGGGGAGATAAAAATAATGACGTGCAGCTGTCACCACAGCCGGGTTGAGTTCGACCGCCGTGACCCGCATCGACGGCAAGTAACGATGAATGTATTTGGGAATGGAACCACCGCCCAGACCAAGCACCAAAACGTCACGCGCGTCCTGGCGGAACAGCAGGAAAGCCATCACCCCGCGTGAATAAGCGAGCTCCAGCTCGAATGGGGCAGATACCCGCATCGCACTTTGCACCGTCACACTCCCCAAATGCAGCGCGCGCACACCATCCTTCTCGCTGATGTCAACGGTGGCCATCTCCATGGGCGCTTGATGACGATGGAAAAACCGGCCAGGCCTGCGTGTACCACGTCCAAACATCATCCGCCCTCGTCCCAGTCCGTCCATTCACGAATCAGGGCGGCTTGCCCGTAGGGGGCACCCCGTTCGTCCACAAGATTCCAAACCGTCACTCCCTGGATGCGAAACCTGCGGCCATCCGCCCTCACGCGCACACCCGTATAGCCATCGATGTAACCGTCACGTGCCACACATGCCAGCACTCTGGCACGCTCGGCACGATCCATCGGCATGGCGGAGAGTCGAGACGGCAGGGTGGTGAAAGCAGCCCAATCCATGCCGAACAGCCGCAACGCCGTGGCGTTGCCATAATTGAAAATGGGATCGGCCTCCGTCCCGTGCGAGACCAAGGCAAATGGGGCATCATCCAGCCAGCACACGGCGTCCCGCCCCCGCAGCGCAGCGTCGATGAAATCATGCTTAAGCCATCGCCGGTAATTGGCGCGCAACAGCTCCACATGCCGTTCGATGTCGACCACAGCGCTCATGTCAGAATCGGCAGAGGTCAGATGAACAGTTCCGGTTTGGCCACCCCATACCCCTGAGCGTAATCGATGCCGATTTCGGCAAGAACCGCAATGGTCGCATCATCCTCGGCAAACTCGGCAATGGTGTGCAATCCCATGACATGGCCGATGTGGTTGATGGATTCGACCATGGCACGGTCAACCTGGCTCTGGGTGATGTTTTTGATGAACATACCGTCGATCTTGAGGAAATCCACATCCAGGGTTTTCAGATAGCCAAACGAGGACAGCCCACTGCCGAAATCGTCCAGTGAAAATCGGCATCCCATCTGGCGCAGGGTTTGGATGAACTGTCTGGCTTTATTGAGATTGGCGATCATGGCACTTTCCGTGATTTCGAAGCAGAGGCAGCGCGCATCCAGCCGATTAGCCGCGATCTCGGCAGTCACGAAATCAAGAAAATCTTCCTCCGAGAGGGTCTGGCCAGACAAATTGATGGCGCACACCCCAGCGAATACCCCCTTTCTGCGAGCCAGCGTGGCGATGGCCTGTTTGACCACCCAACGGTCGATCTGGGGCATCAGATGGTAACGTTCCGCCGCCGGCAGAAAATAGCCGGGGGAATAGATGGTGCCATCCTCGGCATGCATGCGGATCAACAATTCACAATGTGCTTCACCACCAGGCGTCAATGCCCGCATGCTCTGGGAATAGATCCGGAACAGACCTTTCTCCAAGCCTTCATGGATACGGGACACCCATTCCAGCTGGCTGTAGCGGGTGCGCAACTCCTGATCGTTGGCCTGATAGACATGGATGCGGTTGCCTCCATCCTCTTTCGCTGCATAGCAGGCGGAATCGACGGTGGTCAGCAACTCGGACAGCGTCCCCGTCTGTTCCGGATCGATTTCCGTCAGACCGATGCTGGCCCCAATCTTGAACATCTTGCCGTCATAGGTGAAGCGGTATTCCCGGATCGCCCGCAACACCTGATCCAGAATGTTCTGGGCATCGTCGATACGGCAACCCATCAGCAGCAGGCCGAACTCGTCTCCACCCAACCGTGCCAGCGAGTCGGAATCACGCACCCTGGCGCGCATCTGCTCGGCAATCTGGCGCAACAGCACATCCCCAGCCAAATGACCGCAGCTGTCATTTACCACCTTGAACTGATCGAGGTCGATATAGGCGACACAGTGGATGCGCTGGTTGGCCTTGGCATCGGCCAGGGCATGCTGCGCCAGCCGCTCGAACTCGTAACGGTTGACCAGTCCGGTGAGGGCATCGTGGCTGGCCTGGTAACTCAACTGTTTGGATAATGCGCGCAATGCGGTGACATCATGCAGCACAGTGACCACCCCGACACAGACGTCGTTCTCGCGCAGCTCGGCAGTCGATTTGGTGACCACGAAACGCTCACCATCCGGGCGTTCGACGACGGCCTCAGACAAAGTACTGCCCATTTCGGTCAACCAGCCACTCTCCAGCGGCTGCTGGCTCTCGGCATCGAACAGGCGGATCACCTCCGCCGTCGGACGGCCGTAAGCCTCGCTCGAATCCAGTCCAATCAGGCGCTCCGCCGCACCATTCAGGAAAATGATGCGTCCGGCCTCATCGATGGTGAGCACTGCATCCGCGATCGAGGCCAGCGTGGTCTGGGCCCGTTCCTTTTCGATATTGAGCGCTTTCTCGAACTGGCGCCGTTCGGTCACGTCGAAGGCAATCGCGTAGAGCATCTGCCTGCCCTCCACCGTCAACGGGCTGGGATGGAGCTCGATTTCCCTCACTTCACCATGATTCGGCCTGATGCGAAAAGCGATGTCAGTCTGGTGTTCCGCCATGGCTTCCATGAAACGAGCACGGTCGTCCTCGATCACGAAATCGCCCAGCTTCATGCCAGCGAGTCGTGATGCCTCCAGTCCTAGAAAACTGGATGCGGCGGGATTGGCTTCCACGATCACCCCACTGGCGGGATCAAGAAAAAATTTGATGACGCTCCGGCTGGAAAAGATGGCGAGGTGGCGTGCTTCGCTTTCGCGTAACCGCAGCTGCGACGCCTCCAGCCTCTCCAGCATGTCATTGATGTTCTCTGCCAGCCTGGACAGTTCGTCCCGTCCCGACACGGGCGGGATACGGATGGTGACATCCTGGGAATCGCCGATACGTTGCACGGTACGACTCAACAGGCTAAGTCTGGACAAAAAACCGGATTCGAACAGCCAGCTGGCCAGCCCCAGCACGATGACGATCAAAAGCGAGGTCCAAACCATGTAGTTGACGGCAACCTGCCCCTGCGCGAAATAATCACGCTCCGCCATGACCTGCAGCAAGACGCTCGGTCGGCCGAGCAGATCCGACAGCAGCGCATATCCACCCATCCGGTGTTCGTCGATGGCTTGGACGAACACCGATTGCTTTGCCTTTTTCAGCTTTAAAACTGCAGCCTTGGCCGCTTGGGTAAGATGGGGGGAATCTACGGAAAGCAGGGTGAAATTGACATGGCTGATGGCGGACAGGCGGCTGATGAGAGGGCCTTGAAGGTGACGCACCATGATCATCGCACCCAGGACAGGACCCCTGCCATCACTGGTCGTCACAGGAAAGGAGGAAACCATGAGATTTCCTTGTGGCGTGGGCAGCAGCCCCGAAACATGAGGGCGTGTTTCCGAGAATTGCAGCAGCAGACCGCCGCGCCCCATGAGATCGATCAGCGGTGAAGGGGCCAGCGCCGGCGATCCATCGGCCGCCCTGAACGCCCGGTACAACACCGTGCCATCCATCGTGACGATGGCGACCCCATCGATGTCCAGGCGCTCGAAGGTGCTGGGTGTGAAATTCGAGGCAATGAAACGTTTGTCACGCGTCTTCAGGAAACGGTAGGCATCGTCCCAGCCATCCCAGTCACTGGCCAGGCTGTCGAGTTGCAGGCGGTTTTCCTGCAGCACCTCCATCACACGCCGCACCGAGGCTGCCGTCACGCTCTCCTCGACTGCGACATACCTACCCAGAATCACATGGCTGGCGATGAAGTACTGAGCGCCGAACAGGATGAACATGCGCATCGCCATGACGGCGAGCATCTTGTCGCGCAACCCCTTGAATAGCACCGGCATGGTCATGCTCCCTCATCAGGGCCATTCTAGTCCAATTTTGCCAAGAACCGGACATCCAGTTCCATCAGCAGGGGATCGACTCGATGAATGCCGAGTCTCACCCGCTCACCCGTCGCCAGTTCAGGCAGGTTGTACACCTTGGCGAAATAGGGCATGCCATCCAGCCGCACCAGGTTTTCCCGCCAGACGGTAGCCGCGATCTCCTGCACATTCTCTTGGATCAGGTATTGCAGACACCAGTAGCGCTCCATGCGAGCCTGGAACTCGCCATACGCATTGTAGACAAGGTCGAAAGCGTGCAAGATCTCGGCGAGTGTCGCATTGCCCGCTGGATACGGCACGTCGGTTCCCTGCAGCAGGGCAATCACCTGACGCTGGTTGATGAGATCCACTGCCCGGCGCAACGGCGACGTGCACCAGGCATATTGCGCCACGCCCAGTCCCTGATGCGGCTCGGGACGAATGGTCATATACACCTTGCCAGCAGCCTGTGCGCGATAGATCCCAGGGATGCCGTGCTCGGCCAGAAAGCCGCCCCAGTAGGCATTGGTATAGATCATCAGCTCCGCCACCAGCTTGTCCATGGGCGAACCGCGGCGGCGCTCGACGATGCGGACCTTGCCGTTTTCGACATAAAAACTGTAATCCACCTGCGGCGGGCGGCTGGGGTCATATTTGCCGCGCGCCTTTTCCATCGATTCGGCCAGCTGATGCAGCGCCAGCAACCGCTCCCAATGACTGTGACCGCTATGTCGGTGTAGTGTGTGCTCGTTGAAATAGGGTTCCAACGTCTCATGTCGTAGATTCTCGGCCACGTACACCTGCTCTATCCGGCTCTCGGTGCTGACGATGGATAGATCGGGAGCGACTTCCAGATACAACGACAAGGCCGGACGCCATTCCCCTTCCCGCAGACTGTAGGGGGCGAGTGCATCCTCCGGCAGCATGGTGATCTTGTGCCCCGGCATATAGACGGTGGACAGGCGCTGCATGGCCACCGCATCGAGTTCCGACCCGGGCGCAATCCCCAGCGCGGGTGCCGCGATATGGATGCCGATACGTGTATTGCCATTGGGCAGGTCATGCACCGAGAAGGCATCATCGATTTCCGTGGTCGAACTGTCGTCGATGCTGAAGGCTTCCACCGCCGCCCGTGGCAAACCTTCCGGCACGGTGACCGGCGCATGGGGAGCGAATCCCGTCCCTTGAGGAAAATATTCACACAAAAAAGCACCCAGGTGGTAATCGTGGACGGAAGGGATCCCGCCGCACGCTTCCAGTAATTTGAGGTAAGACAATCCGGTTTCGCGGGTTGCTTGATCCAGCGCTTTCCATTCCAGGGTATTCTTGTCCGGCGCGTAGAGCAGCGCATCGAGCTGGTCGCGGAATGCGTCCGGCAGCCGGTGCGCCTTCAATTCCTCGACATAGGCGGCCACCTTTTCGGCCTGCAACCGTTTGCGCTCCTGTGCAGCCAGCGCGGCTTTCAGATTCTCCTCCGGTGCCGCCTTGTAGCGCCCTTTGCCCCTGCGGTAGAAATACATCGGCGCCGCATGCAGGGCGATGGCCATCGCAGCAGCCTGCACCGGGCTCGGTTGGCCGCCGTAGTATTCGGCGGCAAGCGCCTCGAAACCGAATTCCTCGCCGCCGCAACAGGCCCACAACAGATTCACGTCCAACGTCTCGGCTTCCGCCTGTGCCTGTTCCATGAAGCCAGCCAGCGTACCCTCGAATTTGAGCAGCACATTGGCTGCCTTGATTTTGGAGCGCTTGCCGGAAACTGACTCCACCTGCAGCGAGCCGGGATTCTCGGTCATCACTGCGGCCACCTTGAAGTTGCCTTCTTCTTCGTAGAAAACGTTCACCTTCCGTCCTCAATGGGACAATTCCGCCCAGATTTTCTCCAGCCGCTTCACGGAAACCGGGAAGGGGGTTTTCAGTTCCTGCGCGAACAGCGACACGCGCAACTCCTCGATCAGCCAACGGAAGTCTTCGAGTGCTGGCGTGACACTGTCGGTTTTTTTCGCGGCCACCATGCGCTCTTCCCAACGTTGCCAGAGCATCTGTATGGCCTGGGCATGTCGCGCATCGCGCTCCGGGTTGGCCGGGGATTTCTCCAACCGCAGCCGCAACGCCTTGAGGTAGCGCGGCAGATGCTGCAACCGCGCCCAGGGAGTGGTGCTGAAAAAGCGCTTGGGCAACAGGCGCGCCAGCTGTTCTTCGGCTTCGCGCTTCAGCCGCGATTGCGCCGCAGGCAGGCTGGATAGTGTTTGCACGAGCGGCTGGAGCTCGGCGGCAATCGCCTGTGCCAGCCGCGCAGCCCCTTCCACCACGGCGGGCAGACGTGTGCGAGCGCGCTGCTTCAATTGCATGAATTCGGCCTGGGTGCGGGGCAAATCATCCTCGCCGATGAAAGCGCGGTCGGCGATCGCGGTGAGCATGTCCTCGCGCAGTTCGTCTGGGGACATGATGTGGCGCAGCAGCAGGGCGGTCTGGTTGAAGCCGGGCAGGCCCTTCTCGAGCTGTTTCATCTGTTCCTTGAGTTCGAAGCGCATCAGGCGACGTACCCCCTTGCGATGGGATTCCTGCGCCGCCGACTCGGTATCGAACAACTTGACGGCCACGCTGTCGCCGTTGTCTTCCAGCGCCGGGTAACCGGTCATCTGGCGCCCGTTGCGGGTGAAATCGAGCTTTTCTGGCAGATCGCCGAAATCCCACTGCTTGAGGCCTGCCCGCTCGATGTCCGGCGAAGCGTTGCGAAACGAAAGCTGCGCGGCTTGTCCAAGCTGTTTTTTGAGTGCCGCCCAGTCACGTCCCATCGCCAGCTCGCGCCCAGCGTCGTCCACGATGCGGAAATTCATCAAAAGATGCGGGGGAAACATCACCGTATCCCAGTCCGAAGCCGACACTTTGAGGCCGGTGCGCTGCTGGATGTAGGCTGCGAGCGCCTCCAGCAACTTACCCTCACCCATTTTCACCTGCTCCAGGAAGCCGGTCACGAATTCCGGCACCGGTACGCACACACGGCGTACCGTCTTGGGCAGCGTTTTGACGAGGTAGGTGATCTTTTCGCGGATCATGCCCGGCACCAGCCATTCGGCCGCGGTCGGGTCGAGCTGGTTGAGCAGGGCGAGCGGGATGGTGGCCGTCACGCCATCCAGTGGATGTCCCGGTTCGAAGCGGTACTTGAGCGGTACCTCGACACCACCCAGAGCAAGCAGCTCGGGGAACTGGGCCTCGGTGATGTTGGCTGCCGTATGGCGCATCAGGTCCTCACGGGTCAGATAGAGCAGCCGGGGTTGATCCTTTTCCGCCTGCTGCCGCCATTTTTCGAAAGTGATGCCGTTGTGGATGCCCGCCGGGATACGCGCATCGTAAAAGGCATAGAGCGCATGCTCGTCCACCAGCACGTCCTGCCGCCGCGCCTTGTGCTCCAGCTCCTCGACTTCGGCGATCAGCTTTTTATTGGCGGCAAAGAACGGGGCGCGCGTGTCGAACTCCATGTTCGCCAGCGCCTCGCGAATGAAGATTTCGCGCGATTCGGTGGGAGCGATCGGCCCATAGTGCACACGGCGCTTGGGCACGATGGTCAGCCCGTACAGACTGACACGCTCCCAGGCCACCACCTGCGCCCTACCCCTGTCCCAGCGCGGATCGCTGTAATGGCGCCGGGTGAGGCCGCGTGCCAAGGGCTCGATCCAATCCGGATCGATCTCGGCGACACAGCGGGCATATAGCTTGGCGGTCTCCACCAGTTCGGCCGCCATGACCCACCTGGGACGACGTTTCTTGAGTCCAGAACCCGGTGCGATAAAAAAACGGATGCCGCGCGCGCCGAGATAACCATCCCCCTCGCCGTCCTTGAAGCCGATGTTGCCCAAAAGGCCTGCCAGCAAGGCCCGGTGGATCGCATCATAACTCGCCTCCTGAGTATTGGGACGCAACCCCATGTCGGCCACGATGCCTGTCAGCTGGCCGTGCAGCTCGCGCCATTCCTTCAGTCGCAGAAAGGACAGGAAATTCTGGTGGCATTTGTTGAGGAGATCACGGTTGGATTTCTTGTGCCTGAGGGCATCGTCGTACCAGTCCCATAACTTGAGGAAACTCATGAAATCGGAACGCTCGTCGGCAAATTTGGCATGGGCCTGGTCGGCGGCCTCACGCTTGTCCATGGGGCGATCGCGCGGGTCTTCGATCGCCAGCGCAGCACCGATGATGAGAATCTCTTTGAGACAATTTTCCTGTTTCGCGGCCAGGATCATGCGGCCGATCCTGGGATCGATCGGTAGCCGTGCAAGCTGCTGTCCCAGTTCGGTGATGTGGCGCTGCTCATCGACCGCTCCCAGCTCCTGCAACAACTGATAGCCATCGGCAATGAGGCGTGGATGGGGTGTGTCTATGAATGGAAACGCTACCACGTCGCCCAGACGCAGTGCCGCCATGCGCAGGATGACGGAGGCCAGTGAAGACCGCAGGATTTCCGGGTCGGTGAATGCGGGACGGTTGTTGAAATCCTCCTCGGAATAGAGCCGCACACAGATGCCGTTGGACACCCGCCCGCAACGCCCGGCCCGTTGCCGGGCAGCGGCCTGCGAAATCTTCTCGATCTGCAGCTGCTCGACCTTGGCGCGCGGGCTGTAACGGTTGACGCGCGCCAACCCCGTGTCGATCACATACTTGATACCAGGCACGGTGAGCGAGGTTTCGGCCACGTTGGTCGCCAATACGATGCGCCGCCCGCTGGAAGGCCGGAACACCTTCTGCTGGTCTTCGATCGACAGCCGGGCATATAGGGGCAGGATTTCCGCGCCCTTGGGATGATGCTTTCTCAGATGCTCAGCGGTATCGCGGATCTCGCGCTCACCGGGCAGGAACACCAGGATGTCCCCACCACCTAGCCGTGACAGGTCGTCCACCACATCGCAGATGGCTTCCTCCATCGCTTCTTCGACGGCATCCTCATCATCCGTCTGCAAAGGCCGATACCGCACCTCCACCGGATACATGCGGCCAGACACCTCGATCACCGGTGCATTATCGAAATGCCTGGAAAATCGTTCTGCATCGAGGGTGGCCGAGGTGACGATGACTTTCAGGTCGGCCCGCCTAGGCAGTAACTGCTTGAGATAGCCCAGCAGGAAATCGATGTTGAGACTGCGCTCGTGCGCTTCGTCGATGATGAGGGTATCGTAGGCTTCGAGGAAACGGTCGCTTTGCGTTTCGGCGAGCAAGATGCCATCGGTCATCAGCTTGATGTAGGCGGTGTCGTGCAGCTTGTCGTTGAAGCGCACCTTGTAGCCCACCACCTCGCCCAGTGGCGTGTTCAACTCCTGTGCGATACGGGAAGCCACCGAGCGCGCGGCGATGCGGCGCGGCTGGGTATGGCCGATCAGCCCGCCGACCCCACGCCCGAGTTCCAGACAGATTTTCGGCAACTGCGTGGTCTTGCCCGATCCCGTTTCGCCACAGACGATCACCACCGGGTGGTTTGCGATCGCGGCAGCGATCTCGTCCTTTTTCTGGTTGACGGGCAAATCCGGCGCGAACGCCGGTTTGGGCAAACGTTGTCGACGCTCGAGATAGCGCTGCTGGGAAGCGTCGATGTGTGTGGCGATTTCGCCGAGCATCACATCCAGCGGCTTGCCCTGATCGAGCCATGCTCTGGCTTGCTGCAAACGCCGACGCAAAAA
Organism: Methylophilaceae bacterium; assembly: GCA_026419515.1. Lineage (GTDB taxonomy): Bacteria > Pseudomonadota > Gammaproteobacteria > Burkholderiales > Methylophilaceae > JANZZG01. Next base: position 34,687 of record JANZZG010000009.1, on the reverse strand, counting down.
AAACTGGTCGGCCAGCATGCATTGTGACAACTGCGTTTCGAGCCGGGAAATCAACTGGCGAGCGGAATGCGGGGTCATGAGCGCGGGCGCATTTTACCACGGCAGTCCTCCGGGCCCGAAACCATCCCCTTTCATCGACACTGGTTCAGGCTGCGCTGGGCAGCGGTGCACTCTGGCGTCGTTCTCCCCTGCTTGATGCTCCGTTTGAATTTTTCCCACCCCGACTCAGTGCCACCATCTTGCTTCTTGGGTGTGTCGGTCGTTCTTTCCGCAGGGGCATCCGGCGTGCTCGTGGTGGATTGCGCCGTAGCGGTGTCGGATCGTTTGGGCTTGGCGTTCTTACGGTCAGCGCTTTTTCGTGTCGCAGACGATGGGACATCCGACTGTTGGGCTTTTTTTACGGGCGGTTGGGAAGCTGCTTGCGGGGGAACGGTTTGAGCTGGCTCAACCGGTCGAGGAGAAGGGGCGGTCTCCATCTGCCGGTCAGCAAAGCTTGGTGCGGAAAGAGGCGGGTTCATGCGCGCATTCCAGAAATACAACAACATACCGACGCCCGTGATCGCGAGCACGGCCGTGGTCCCCAACATGACGGTCCTCCGTGTCAGATGCGCCCCTAAAACTGGCTTCGAATCCCCTTGGGACTGAAGGTCACCGGCTTGGCCGTTTTTGGTTGGCATCACGGCATAGACCTCGTGTTCTCTGACATGCTTGTCCTGTTTGACGCCAGAATAGACGAACATTTGGGTGAGCTCGCTGGTGAGCCGCGACGTCACTTCGTAATAAGAACGTGATACCAGAATCTGATTGGGTTGGGCAAAACTCATCACGCGTTGCGCGACATTGATGCCATCACCGATGATGTTGGGACGTCCGTTGATGTCATTGACCACACGCACCGGCCCCAGATTGATTCCGATGCGGACTTCGAGTGGGAGGAGCGGCTTGTCCCTTCGCGGCACCTGGGTAGGCAGGACGTTGTCGGCAATACCCCCTCCCCGTCGATCCCAGCCACGCCCGTCAATGATGCCGTCGCGTACGGAAAGCGCGATGAATAGCGCATCTTCTGGCGCGCCCATCAGCGCGATGGCCGCTCCATCGCCCGTATCCAAGACGATACGGTCGGCCGGCGCAACGCCGGCCAGCGCTTCGCTCAGCAGCTGGTTGAAACGGTCCTTGAGCTCGATCTGCTCCTCCACCGGCTTCTGCGAATATCCCACGATATCGAGAAACACCACGCTGCAGATCGAGGTTTTGTTCAGTCGCTCGTTCATGGCGACAATAGACTACAACTTTCCGCGCTTCCGTACCATGTCCAGCGCCACGGCTTCCGCCACCTCGATGCCGTCGATGGCAGCGGACAGAATGCCGCCCGCATAGCCCGCCCCTTCGCCCGCCGGGTACAGTCCCTGCACATTGAGGCTTTGCAGGGTGTGAGGATCGCGCGTGATGCGGACTGGCGACGAAGTGCGCGTTTCCACTCCGGTCAGCACCGCATCGGGCCGGTCGAAGCCCTTGATCTGCCGGCCAAAGGCGGGCAGCGCCTCGCGGATGGCCTCGATCGCATACTCTGGCAATGCCGTGGAAAGGTCGGTCAGACGCACGCCAGGCGTGTAGGACGGGATCACCTCGCCGAATTTTTCCGAAGGCCGACCGGCCAGGAAATCGCCCACCAGCTGCACCGGTGCATCGTAATTGCCACCACCCAGCTCGAAGGCGCGCGCTTCCCACTTGCGCTGGAACTCGATACCGGCCAAGGGGTGGCCGGGATAATCCTGCTCCGGAGTGATGCCGACCACGATACCGGCATTGGCATTGCGCTCGTTGCGCGAATACTGGCTCATGCCATTGGTCACCACGCGGCCGGGTTCGGAAGTCGCCGCCACCACGGTGCCGCCCGGACACATGCAAAAACTGTATACGGTACGCCCATTCTGGCAGTGATGTACCAGCCTGTAATCCGCTGCACCCAGCAGGGGATGGCCGACATGACGACCATACTGGCATTGGTCGATCATGCGCTGGGGGTGCTCGATGCGGAACCCGATGGAAAACGGCTTGGCCTCGATGTGCACACCACGGTCGTACAGCATTTGGAAAGTGTCGCGCGCACTGTGGCCCACCGCCAGCACCACATGCCGGCTGAACAGTTCTTCCCCGCTCGCCAGTTTCACCCCCTGGATGCGCCCGTCCTCGATCAGCACGTCATCCACGCGGCTCTGGAAGCGGATTTCCCCGCCCAATGACTCGATGGTGGCGCGTATCCGTTCCACCATGCCCACCAGCCGGAACGTCCCGATGTGCGGGCGGCCGACATACAGAATTTCTTCAGGGGCCCCAGCCTTCACGAACTCCTGCAGCACCTTGCGACCCAGGTGGCGCGGGTCCTTGATCTGGCTGTAGAGCTTGCCGTCCGAAAAAGTGCCTGCGCCGCCCTCGCCGAACTGCACATTGGATTCCGGATCGAGCCTGTGGCCGCGCCACAGACCCCAGGTATCCCGGGTGCGCTCACGTACCGCCTTGCCGCGTTCCAGCAGGATGGGGCGGAAGCCCATCTGCGCCAGAATGAGCCCAGCAAACATGCCGCAGGGGCCGGTACCGATGACGATGGGCCGCTCCTGCAAATCTCCCGGCGCCTTTGCCACGAAACGATATTCCATGTCCGGTGACGGCTGGACTCTCCGATCCCCCTTGAGCCGTTCGAGAATGGCCAACTCGTTCTTGACTTCCACATCGACACTGTAAATGAACAGGATGGCATCCCTCTTGCGAGCATCGGTGCTACGTTTGTAAATCCTCAGCGCGAGCAAGTCCGTCGCGGGAATGCCTAGGCGGTCGAGGACCGCTGCCTGCAGTGCTTCTGCGGGATGATCGAGGGGGAGTTTGAGTTCGTTGATGCGCAGCATGGGGCCACACCGGTTTCGGCGAAGGCGCGTATTTTACCCTTCTTCGCTGGTAAAATAACGCTTTGATTTGATTTACGAATTGAGCATGCCTATCCAATGGTTCCCTGGTCACATGAACGCGGCGCGCAAGCAAGCCGCACGCATCATGGAACACATCGATGTGGTGATCGAGGTGGTGGACGCGCGCCTGCCGGAAGCCAGCAGCAACCCGATGATCCGCGCGCTGCGCGAACATCGTAACCGCCCTTGCCTCAAAGTGCTCAACAAGGCCGACCTCGCCGATCCCGCCGTCACCCAGGCCTGGCTGGAATACTACGACACCCAGCCTGGGGGCACGGCGGTGGCGATCTCATGCAAGAAACCTGGCGAGACCGCCAAGATCCCCAAGCTGTGCCGACTGCTGGCACCACACCGCGGGACCCCTCTCAAGCCCCTCCGTATGCTGGTCATGGGCATTCCCAACGTGGGCAAATCCACCCTCATCAACGCTTTGCTCAACAAGCGTGCCGCCAAGGTGGGGGATGAGCCTGCAGTGACCAAAAACCAACAACGCTTCGAGCTTTCCGACCAGTTGATCCTGATCGATACCCCCGGCATGACGTGGCCCAAGATCGTCCATGCCAGTGACGGTTACATGCTAGCCGCAAGCCACGCCATCGGCAGCAATGCCGTGATCGAAGAAGAAGTCGCCATATTTCTGGCGGAACTGCTATTGACGCGCTATCCCACCCTACTCGCTACACGCTACAAGCTCGATGTCTCTGGCTTAGACGGGGTCGGCCTGATCACCGGCATCGCGCAGAAACGCAGCTACCGACTCAAAGGCAGCGAGATAGATTTCGGCAAGGCGGCCATCACGCTGCTGGTGGATTACCGCACTGGAGCACTGGGAAGAATCAGCCTGGAAAGTCCGCAAAGCCGGGCTGCCATGCTGGCATCAGTCACTCCAATGGCTGAAGGGATGGAAGAACCCGGGCAGGTGTAAATTTTCTTTATGTTCTACACCAGGGAAACCCTGAGAAACCGATGCGAGAGCTTGAAGGCTTACGCGAACGCAGCAGAAGCGACCGCGACATAACAGAGCGTCAAGCAAAGGAGCCACAACCCGCAGGTTGCGGCGTGGGCTTGCGTGCAGGTAGCGCACATTAAGCTCCACGCAGCGGCTGAACCCACCACCCGCCCCGCTCTCCGGCCACGCAGCAGGGGATTCAGAGGTTTCCTAGTTTTTCAGGCGATAAAAGCGCTCCCGCAGCTGCAAAACATCGGTCATCGTATCCAGACGCTCTCCCATGGCCTCGCCCAGCCTGAGCAGGCGATCGTCCGGCAAAGGATGAGTCTTGAACAGCAGCCTGATGCTGCTACTGTCTTTGGCGACATGGCCAATCGCCTGTAATACGTCCGCCAGCCCATAAGGATCATAACCCGCACGTGCCGCGAGGATCATCCCGATGCGGTCGGCTTCGTATTCGGCATTCTTGTCCAGACCTCGGGCGCAGATTTCGGCCCCGTTACCGATCAGGTTCTTGATGACATCACCCCCGCCGACCCTGTCCTTGACCAGATCCTTGCCGATGTCGATCATGCTGGATTTTTGCAGAATATCCAGGTGGTGCTTACGGACGACATGCCCGATCTCATGACCCAACACGCCCGCCAGTTGAGCTTCGTTGTCCAAAAGTCGATACAGCCCTTTGGTGATCAGGACATGCCCTCCCGGTGCGGCAAACGCATTGATGTCGGTCGAGTCGATGACCCCAAAACGCCAAGGCAAGTCGGGTCGCTCGCTCTGGCTGGCCACCCAGCGACCGACCTTGTTGACATACTGCTGCAGCGCCGCATCTTCGACCAGTGGCGCGACACCCAGTAGATTGCCAGCAATTTCACGCCCGATACGAATCTCGTCCTGTTCAGAAATCCTGGCGGCGGTCAGGACATTCTTGACGTCATTCAGATCGAGCCCAAGACCTTGGGCTGATGAATCGCTTTTTTTGCCCGTGACCCCTTTTAGTGCATCGCCCAGTCTTTTGAGATCGAGTTCGAAAGCATAGACCATGGGGACAACCATCGCCACCGCCGCGAAAAGCACCAAGATGGCACCCCATTTTCTCATCGTGGGATTCCTTGTGGTTGGGAGACGGCCACAGGCTGGGTCGGATATTCCACGACACGCGCACGCAACCCGCCACTTCGAGCAAATTGCTGGGCGACCTCTCGGCTTACGCCATAACCTTCCAGTTTCGCGTACTCTCGCTCGTTGAACTGAGCAGACTTGAGCTGTTCTTCGTCAATTCCCCGAATGCCGGCCACGGAGACCACTTCTCCCGTTCCGGCCCGGCCACCGGCCAAGCTCAAAATACCGCCCGCATCCACACCGCTTTTGCTCATTTCGCCATGCTTGACGGACAAATAACGCAACCACCCCGTGATTTGTCTGGCCTTGACTTTGAGCCACCCCCCTTGGCGTTCGAGTATCTCGACGCGTTCGCCTCGCTCCAAGGTCGCCATCGACTGACTGCCCGCCCTGGGGTCGGCACTCAACCCCTCAGTCTTGAGCAGAGTTCCGACAGCATGATCCCGGCCACCTGCATTCGCCTGGAATGCCAGACATAACATACAAAGCCAAGCCCATCGCTTCATCCAGCACCCCTCTAGTCGCTTTTCAGCCATGGAATCGAATCTTTTGCGGGTTCTCCAGTATTTGTAACGACCCAACTCGAAACACCCATTCCAGCTTTCTTCCTGCCTCTGGACCGATCCAGTGGAAACCGCCCTCCCCCGGATGACGATACCTGGCATCGTAAGACGGTACTTTTTCGACCTCTGGCTTCATCACGAGCCTTCCGACCCACCGAGCAACATGTGCCAGCCCAGTATAGGGAGGCTTTTCGAGCTTGTCACGCCCTCGGCAGCCCATGGGCCCTGCGGGTAATAGGGTGGCTGCTTGATACGACTGGCGCACATCTTTTTTCACCCTGATCAGCGGCTGATGGGCTTGAAGCGAATGCGTTTGGGCTTGGCGCCTTCTTCACCCAGGCGCTTCTTCTTGTCTTCTTCGTACTCATGATAGTTGCCGTTGAAGAAGACCCATTGTGAATCCCCCTCAGCTGCCAGAATGTGCGTAGCGATGCGATCGAGGAACCAGCGGTCGTGAGAGATCACCAACACACAGCCAGGGAACTCCAGCAGCGCATCCTCCAACGCACGCAAGGTTTCCACATCGAGGTCATTCGAAGGCTCGTCCAGCAGTAGCACGTTGCCACCAGCAATCAGCGTCTTGGCCAGATGCAGCCGTCCACGCTCGCCGCCAGAGAGTTGACCGACGATCTTTTGCTGATCGGCACCTTTGAAATTGAACCGACTGATATAAGCCCGACTGGGCATCTCGAACTTACCCACGGTGAGGACGTCCGCTCCGCCGGAGATGGCTTCGAACACCGTCTTGTCGTCCGGCAAACCGGAACGGGACTGATCCACTGCGGCAATCTTGACTGTCGGGCCGATGACGATTTCGCCGGAATTCGGCCGCTCGATGCCCTGGATCATGCGGAACAAGGTGGACTTGCCCGCGCCATTGGGGCCAATGATACCGACGATGGCGCCGGGCGGAATGCTGAAGGAAAGATTGTCGATCAGCAGGCGGTCGCCGAACCCCTTGGAGACATTGTGGAATTCGATCACCTTGTCGCCCAGCCGCTCGCCCGGCGGGATGAAGATCTCCTGGGTTTCATTGCGTTTCTGGTATTCGAACGAGTTCATTTCCTCGAACCGGCTCAACCGCGCCTTGGACTTCGCCTGGCGTGCCTTGGGATTCTGCCGCACCCATTCCAGCTCGGCCTTCATCGCCTTCATGTGGGCATCGACCTGCTTCTGCTCGGCTTCCAGCCGCGCCTCCTTCTGCTCCAGCCAGCTGGAATAATTGCCCTTCCACGGAATACCGTGGCCGCGGTCCAGCTCCAGGATCCATTCGGCGGCATTGTCAAGGAAATAGCGGTCGTGGGTCACCGCCACCACGGTGCCGGGGAAACGTACCAGGAATTGCTCCAGCCATTCCACCGATTCGGCATCGAGGTGGTTGGTCGGTTCATCCAGAAGCAGCATGTCGGGCTTGGACAGCAGCAGCTTGCATAGCGCCACACGGCGCTTTTCACCGCCTGACAAATGAGCGATTTTCGCGTCCCACGGCGGCAGGCGCAGGGCATCCGCCGCGATTTCCAGCTGCGTTTCGGTGTCTGCGCCGGCAGTGGCGATGATGTTTTCATATTTCGCCTGCTCCTCGGCCAGCTTGTCGAAATCGGCATCCGGCTCGGCATAGGCGGCGTAGATTTCCTCCAGCTTTTTCTTCGCCTCCATGACGGCGCCCAGGCCCGATTCGATCTCTTCGCGCACCGTCTTGTCGGGGTCAAGCTGCGGCTCCTGGGGCAGATAGCCGATGGAAATGCCGGGCTGCCACTGCACCTCGCCCTCGAATTCTTTGTCCACACCGGCCATGATGCGCAGCACGGTCGACTTGCCTGCCCCGTTGAGTCCGAGCAGACCGATTTTGGCACCGGGGAAAAACGAAAGCGAAATATCCTTGATGATCGTGCGCTTGGGTGGCACAACCTTGCTCACACGGAGCATCGACATTACGTATTGGGCCATGATGTTCGCGCTGTTCTGTTATGAGATGGTGCGGCGGAGAGGACTCGAACCTCCACAGGGTCACCCCCGACAGGACCTAAACCTGTTGTGTCTACCAATTTCACCACCGCCGCCTGCATGGTGGAGGCCACATTTTACCCGAGCCGGGGAAAGCGCAACAACCACTCGCCATCCTCATGGAAACGAGGCTTGCCGCATGTGTGCAACCTAACCCAAAGCTTCCTCCAGATGGCGTAGGATCTCTTGCTCGATCCGGTTACGCAATGGCCGCAGCAGAAGCGATAAATGCACCTCCACGCGCACCGTGTCCTTGCCGACACAAATCCGCCCGGAAGCCCCCGGACAGTCAAATTCCAAGTCGTTCCCCTGCCACCGGTAGCGGGCTTTCAGCTCGTTTTGCATCCGCTCGGCGATCCATTCGGCGGCACGTTTTGCCGCCTCCAGCCCCAGCGTATGGGGACGACTGATGTCTATCGTAGCCATGTCCCGATTATACAAGGCCAGCATCTGCTACCGTTTGCCCGCGATTCCTCCAGCATGTAATATCGACGCACTTTTTTGTGCGGACTCATCGTGGAAAAGTATCGCGCGATCATTTCATCGATGCTGTTGCCATGGCTGGCGGGTTGCGCCATGCAAGCCTATGCGCCGCAGCCGCTCGAACCGGAAAAAACGACCCAGACATTCCAAGCACGCACCCTGGCGGATGCAGGATTGGGCGATGTCTCCGCGTGGGGACTGCCAGAGCTGACGCAAGTGGCGCTACGCCTGCACCCCGAACTGGATGCCGCACGCGCGCAGTGGAAGGCGGCGCGCGCAGCGGAGCTGACCGCCGGGCAGCGTCCCAACCCGGCCTTTTCCGCCAGCGGCGAGCACCATAGCCGCGCTCCAGGGATTTCACCTTGGACCTGGACACTAAGCATCGATCTCCCTGTCGAGACGCACGGCAAGCGGGAGGCGCGCATCGACCAAGCGCGCGCCTTGTCCGAGGCTGCACGTCTGGAAATCGGCCAGACCGCGTGGAATGTCAGAAGCCGCTTGCGCGCCCAGATGCTCGCTGCCTACGCGATTCAACAAGAAATCGCCCAGTTACGGAAAGAAGCCGTCCTGCGCGCCCGGCTGGTGGAACTCCTGGAGGCTCGCCTGACGGCGGGCTTGGTGGCGGGGACCGATCTCACCGATGCCCGGCTGCAATTGCAAAAAACCCGTACCGCTTTGGATACGGCAACCACACGCCTTGCCGAATCGCGGGCTGCAATCGCAGCGGCCGTGGGAGTTCCCCTTTCTGCACTGACCGGCATCACGCTCTCTTTTGCAGCCTTCGAACACGATCCAATGCCGCTGCCGTTCGAGCAGGTGCAACGTGCCGCTCTGCTGAACCGTCTCGATATCCGTAAAGGACTCGCCACTTATGAGGCAGCCGAAGCCAAACTGAAACTGGAAATCGCCAAGCAGTACCCCGATATCAACTTGGCACCCGGCTACAGCTGGGACCAAGGCGACAACCGCTGGTCACTGGGCTTGTCGCTCGTGTTCGCCCTATTCAACCGTAACGAAGGTCCGATCGCGGAAGCGCGTGCCGCACGCGATTTAGAAGCGGCGCGCTTTCAAGTTCTACAAGCGCAGGTCATTGGCGAGCAGGAACAAGCATGGGCCCGTTATCAGGCGGCACATGAAGAAATCCGTAAATCGCAGGCCCTGGTCGAAACGCAGCGTGCCCGGCTGGAGCAAATTCGACGTCAGTTCGATGCGGGTTACGCAGATCGGGTCGAACTGACTGGCGCGGAACTAGAGCTCGTCATCGCCGAGGCCGGCGTATTGGCTGCTCGGCTCGCCGCGCAACGAGCGCTCGGTCAGCTGGAAGACGCAGTCCAGCAACCACTCGATGGTTCTGCCCCGTTACCGGAAATCGCACAAACCATCGTGCAGGAGAGTACGCATGAATAAAAAAGCAGCGGTCATCATCGGGTTACAATCCATCATCATCGTCGTGTTGGCTTGGGTCCTGGTGTTCTATGGCAAAGATGAATTCGAGGCTTACCAGCACCAAGAGGACAAAGAAATCATCCCTCCCTCTCACGTGTCCCAGGAACAAGGCAGATCCGTCATCACCCTATCCCCCGAAGCACAGCAAGCAAGTGGCATCACAACGGAAATCTTGCAACCTGCCACTTACCATTCCCAGTTGATCAGCTATGGGACGGTCATCGGCATCGAACCGCTCACCGAGCTACGTACACGCTATCTGGCAGCACGTGCGGAAGCAAACGTGATACGGGCTTCCATCGCCAATACGCAGCAGGACTACCAAAGACTGCTGGCACTCAATCGCGACAACCGCAATGTGTCGGACCGCGCAGTGCAAATGGCGGAAGCCGCCTGGAAGTCCGACGAGGCACGCCTGGCAGCCGCCGAAACCAGCATCGCCGGCATCCGGGATGCCATACGCCAGCAATGGGGAGAAACCCTCGCCAAGTGGGCGACGGGTCCTGCTGGCAGCCCACTCGACAAGTTGATGGCGCGCCAGGAGGTCCTGTTACAAATCGCTTTGCCGTTCGACGATCTCTCCCCAGAGAAGCTCTCAACCTTAAAGGTCGTTCCGGCCGGCAGTCGCAGCAAGCCCGTGACTGCGATTTATGTCTCCCCCTCCCCCCAAACCGACAGCACGCTCCAGGGCCGCACTTACTTCTTTCGGGCACCCGCGCATGAACTGCGGGCCGGCATGCGGGTAGAAGTCAGCGCACATGTCCCGGGCAAACGAGCCGAAGGCGTGGTCGTGCCTGGTAGCGCAGTGGTATGGTATGCCGGCAAAGCGTGGGCATATCGCAAACAAGGCCTGGATCAATTCGTGCGGACCTGGGTCGACACGACCAGACCCGTCGGCGATGGCTGGTTCGAGATGAACGGCTTCAGACCCGGTGAGGCCGTGGTCACCAGCGGTACCCAACTATTACTCTCCGAAGAACTCAAATACCAGATCAAGAATGAAAACGAGGATTGAACCGGCATGATGTCGGCTTTGGTGCGCTTTTCCATCCGTCATGCCGGTGTCATCGTCGGTCTGGCGTTGCTGGTCGTGGTATATGGGCTGTACACCCTGACGCGAACCAATCTTGACGTCTTTCCCGAATTCTCTCCCGCCCAGGTGGTGATCCAGACCGAGGCACCCGGGCTGTCCGCCGAAATGGTGGAGATGCTGGTCACCCAACCGATCGAGAACAACGTTGCCGGCGCGGTGGGTGTCAGCGACATGCGCTCACAGTCCATCCCAGGCTTGTCGGTGGTCACGGTGTATTTCCACGAGGGGACCGACATCTACCGTAACCGCCAGGTGGTGGCCGAGCGGCTCGCCAACCTGGCCGGCCAGCTGCCGCGCGGTATCACACCGACCATCACCCCGCTGTCTTCCTCCGCCAGCACGGTGCTGGGGATCGGCCTGACCTCCGAGCAGCGTTCCCTGGCCGAAATCCGCACGCTGGTGGACTGGATCATACGTCCGCATCTGCTGGCGGTGCCGGGCGTGTCCGACGTCAATGTGTTCGGCGGCCAGGTGCGGCAGCTGCAAATCCAGGTCGATCCAGAACGGTTGATCCGCTACAACCTCGGTCTGCAGGAAGTGCTCGATGCCGCACAACGTGCCAGCGGCGTGGTGGGGGCCGGCTACATCGAGAACCGCAACCAGCGCATCGTGCTCAATACCGACGGCCAGGCGCTGACACCGCAACAACTCGGACAGGTAGTGCTGCTCTACAAGGATGGCCAGACCATACGTCTGGCCGACGTCGGCAAGGTGGTGGAAGGTGCGGCGCCCTCCATCAGCGCGGCGCAGATCAACGGTGTGGTGGGGGTTTACCTTTCGGTGCAGGGGCAGCTCGGCTCCAACACCAAGGCCGTCACACAGGGTGTGGAAAAGGCCCTGCAAGAACTCGCTCCCATGCTTGCCCGCGAGCAGGTCAAGCTCCATCCCGACCTGTTCCGTCCCGCCAACTTCATCGAAACCGCGGTGAGCGGCGTCAAGACCGACATCCTGATCGGTTCGGTGCTGGTGGTCATCGTGCTGTTCATGTTTCTGTTCAATGCGCGCACGGCATTCATTTCGGCCACCGCAATCCCGCTCTCCCTACTGACCGCCATCCTGGTGCTGGCCTATCAGGGTATCGGCCTCAATATCATGGTGCTGGGCGGACTGGCGATTGCTTTGGGCGAAGTGGTGGACGACGCCATCATCGACGCCGAAAACATTTTCAGGCGGTTGCGCGAAAACCGACTGCTGCCCAACCCACTCCCGGTACACGAGGTGGTGTTCAAAGCCTCGATGGAGGTCCGCAGTTCGGTGGTCTATGCCACCATCATCGTTGCCATGGTGTTCATCCCGTTGCTGACCCTGTCGGGCGTCGCCGGCAAACTGTTCGCTCCGCTGGGGCTGTCCTACATCTATGCCATCCTCGCCTCGCTGCTGGTGGCGCTCACCCTGACGCCGGCGCTGTGCTACCTGCTGCTGGCCAGAGCCCGGCTGGAAAGCGAGGATCCGCCCCTGATCCGTCTCATCAAGGCTGGCTATGTCAAAGTGCTGCGCCACATCGAACAGCACTACCGGTTGGTGATCGGCGTCACTGCCGTCGCCATCGCACTCGGGCTGGGTATCCTGCCGCTGTTCAAGGGACAGTTCATCCCGGACCTCAAGGAAGGCCACTACATCCTGCACATGACGGCAGTTCCCGGGACTTCGGAGCAGGAATCGCTGCGCATTGGCGCACGCGTTTCGCAAGCGATCAGTAAGATCAAGGGGGTGCGTTCCGTCGCCCAATGGGTCGGCCGCGCCCAGAACGGCGCCGACACTTTCGGCACCCATTACAGTGAGTTCGAGGTGGAGATCGGGACCGTGTCCGGCGAGGAACAGGCGCGCATCCTGCGGGAAATCCGCGCCACGCTGTCCGGCGAGAACGGCCAGGAGTTCCCCGGGGTCAACTTCGCCATCAACACCTTCCTCACCGAGCGCATCGAGGAAACCATCTCCGGTTTCACCTCGGCCATCGCCGTCAACATCTACGGGCAGGATCTTGACGCCCTGGACCGGGACGCGCAGGCCGTGGCCAGCGTCATGGCCGCCATTCCCGGTGCCGCCGACATCCAGATCCAGTCACCGCCCGGCACCCCGCAGTTGACGATTCGTCTGCGCCATGACCGGCTGGCGCAATGGGGCCTGAAACCACTGGACGTGCTGCAGGCGGTGCAGGCCGCTTATGAAGGCGCGCCAGCCGGGCAGCTTTATGAAGGCAACCGCGTCACCGCCATCGCCGTCATCCTCGATCCGGCACAGCGCCGCCATATCGGCCAGGTCGGAAACCTGCCGCTGAAAAATCCGGACGGGCGGTTGGTACGCTTACACGAAGTCGCCGAGATCAGCCAGTCGAATGGCCGCTCCAAGATCCTGCACGCCGGCGCCAAACGTGTCCAAACCATTACCTGCAACGTGGTGGATCGTGACATCGATAGTTTTTCCGACGAGCTGAAAAGACGCATCCGTGCCGAAGTGCAGTTCACGCCCGGCCACTATCCTACCTTCACCGGCGCGGCCGAAGCCAATGCCCAAGCACGCGAAGACCTGATCGTGCATTCCTTGCTCGCTGGCGTGGGCATTTTTCTGATGCTCTACCTCGCGTTCGGCCGGTTGCGCAATTTGCTACTCACTTTTGCCAATCTGCCGTTCGCACTGATCGGCGGTGTGCTGGCGGCCATGTTCACCGGTGGCTGGATTTCGTTGGGCTCGTTGGTAGGCTTCGTGACGCTGTTCGGAATCACTTTGCGCAATTCCATCATGCTGGTGTCGCACTATCAACACCTCGTCGATGAGGAAGGCCTGGCCTGGAACCTCGAAACCGCGATCAAGGGGGCGTCAGAGCGCCTACCTTCGATCCTGATGACAGCGCTGGTCACCGGGCTCGGCCTGTTGCCACTGGCAGCCGGCAGCGGCCAGCCGGGACGTGAAATCGAAGGCCCCATGGCCACCATCATCGTCGGTGGACTGTTTACCTCGACCTTGCTCAATCTGCTGATCCTGCCGACATTGATGCTACATTTCGGTAAATTCGAAAAAACCACCCTCACATGGGAGACTTCATGATCGACCGCGACACGCGCCATCGGCTGTACCTGGTGGCGTCATCGCGGATCGGCTGGTTGCGCAAGATATAATCGTCAGTGCAGCCCCTCGATGTCGGAAACCCGACATGCCAGCGCGTCATGTGGCGTGCCGGAACACCGTTTTCCATAGTGGTTCAGAGAGTTATAAAGTGGTAGCATCTCAATGAACACTGGCCTAAGATTTGCTTGTACCTCAATGCCGACACTACGATAACAACCGAGCGACACCCAAATGCTGCCAGGCCCAATGGAACCGATGTCAGATTTCTGGACGCTGGGGATCGTTTTCTCCCTGAAAAAGGATGTCCCGGCCATTTTTTCCTTCCTCAAGCGCAAAGCCGGCAAGCCAGCGCCCAGTGATCTTTCCTGGATCGAGTCCCTGCCGAATGGTAACGCCGCTGCCGCGATGGAGATCATTCTCGACAAGCTCAGGATGCTGGTGAATACCGACCTGTCTTCCGAACCAGAGCATGTTTCCACCCTGTATCAACTCGGCAAAAACTGCCATCCGTATGCTGCGGTATTGGAACGCCAATATACCAGTGTGCAGAAACTCGCCCCCAAGGTGGATGACCTGATCTGGAACGCGCTGCAGAATTACTACCGCTATCTCGCCAAGGGTTTTCAGGCATGCCTGGATCACCACGAGGCCGACTCCGCGCACAGTGGTTTGCAGCCTTCCCATCTGGCCACCCTCATCCTCCAGGCCATGGATGCACTGTGTAACCTCGCGCGATGGCATGCGATGCGTTACCAGCCCACCCCCTCCGGCAATTGGCTTATCCTCCACAGGCTTTATGCGCTGGCGGAACGACTGGGGGTCGACAACCAATATCTGAAATTGTATTCCGGGACCGAAACCACGATAGGGGAGCGTTATGTACGTGCCCTGATGCTGGACACCACCAATTTCACCGGCATGCAGAAATGGGAGATTGCCCGGGTGGATGAATGGCTCACACTATGGATGAAAGGGATCGTCCTGACTCGGCAATACAACGAAGAACGCCACCTTTTCTATGTCAATCTGGAGGAAGACCGGGGAGCACGCCGGATTCGGCAGTTTCACCCCACCGACAGCTGCCGCTTCTGGGAAACCGATCGCATTGCGAATGGCATTCCCTATTTCCGCAAACTCTTGCAAAAAAGTGACAAAAACCATGTCGACACCACGGCTGGAACGCAAGAGATCGAAAGATGCCAGAAATTGCTCGACCATCTCTACGCCGAATGGTCTCGGACGGACTACCGTCGGCAACGTAGACGCGAAAACCGCAACAAAACCGCCAAACTCGCTTACGTGGTGCATGGCATGCAAGCCGTTTACCAATGGGCGAAGGAAATCGAATCATCGAGACTACATCGTGCTGGCTATCTCGCAACGCCCGACAAAAGCTTTGAAGAGAGATTGTCACGCCACACGGTGCTGCGGAGTAGCGCCCCGAACGTCGCCCTGCCCTGGCTGTCCGGCGACCGTTGGACCGTCCAGGACGAAAGCGCCAATGGTTTCGGTGCGCTGGTGGACGAAACCGCCGCCAACGCCCTGCGGGTCGGCCGCCTGGTCGCTGCCGTCTTTGACGACCGCAAAGGCCAGGTTTTTCTCGGTGTGGTGCGCAGCATTCGCAGCCTCAGTGCCAAGGAATACCAAGTCGGGGTCGAAGTGATTGCACGCACGGTGGCGCCGGTGCTCGTTTCAGTCCCCTCCACTCTCCGGGGCAATGGCTTGAGTGTCGGTAAAAACCCGCTCGCTGCGATGGAAAGTCTTGCGCCGGCACTGATCCTGATGGAAAATGCCGAGCGAGAAAACCAGCCGGCTTCTCTGGTGATGCCGATTGCCAATTACGTGGCGGGGGCGATACTGAGCGTCGCCCATCTCAACCATAGCACGGTGACGGTCCGGCTTGAAGCAGTACTCGAGCAACAGGACGATTGGATCCGGGTAAGGTTTTCGACCTAGCCATTTCAGCTTGGGGCGTGTCATCATGCAGCGGTTAAGCACGTGGCTGCTGGTGGGGCTCACGGTGGGAGCCACAGGGCAGCCAGTTCATGCAGAAGTGTTCAAATGGCGCGATGCCTCCGGCAGGGTGCATTATGCCGACCGACCGCCGATGGAGCAACCTTCGAAAGACGTTTCGAGTGAAATCGCCCCACCGCCGTGTGATGAGCCATGCCAGAAAAACTCGGCCCAATACCAGAAATACATCCAGGATTACATGGCAAAGAAGAAAGCCGAAGAAGCTCGATTCCTCACGGATAGAAACGCCTCCGTCGAAAAGACACGGCAAGAGCAGGCACAACGCCAACAACAGGTTCGCCAGGCAGCAGAAGCCGGGCGACAGAAATCCGAGCAGGAACGCCACCGCATTCCTTCCCACAACACCAGAAGGTATTGAAGCTTACTTCACGCTGTCGTATTTGATGTACTTGAAGCGCGGATCGTGATTGGGCGTGCCTGGTAGCGGCCCCCCTTCGTTACCGGGTTGCCAGTCGATCACTTCCTCGATTTTTTTTGCCAAGGCAAAGTCCTTGTCCGTCACCCCTTTCGCGCTGTGGGTCACCAACTTGACGATGACGAATGCATAAGACACGGTCAAGTCGGGATGATGCCAAGCGGCTTCGGCCAAGTGCCCGATCGCATTCACCACCATCAGCGTGGCTTTCCAGCCGCTGGTCCGGTACTTGCGGCGAATCCAGCCATCCTCGTAATACCAATGAGGGAGCTCAGCAGCCAACCGAGCACGGATTTCCGTTTCATCATAAGTACGTTCCATGATGCACCTCATTTCACTGCAATACGCGTTCCCGGCAGGGGCCCGCCCCGCAGGGCCCGCGCAAAGGCAGCGTGTTCCGATTTGTCGACGACACGCACCGGACAAGCCAGATTTTTCCCAAAAGTCTCGAATGCAGCATCCAGCACCCCAGCGGCGGAGAGCAATGCCGCCGGCATCACGTCCCCAAGCCTGCCCGCATGTTTGACCAGGATCAAATGACTGGCTTCGAGTTTGGCAGCCAGCCATGCTGCCAAACTATCCGAGGTGACCTCCCAGCTTTTGGGTATGGTTTCATCTCCCATCACCATCTGGCTGGGTAGCCATACCATGGCACGATGCTGCCAACCACGCTCGGCGATCGCCAGCTCGGATGTCGCCACGGCCAGAGCAGGCTGCATACCTTTGAGCATCAGTCCATACTGTTCCATCGCCAGCAATGCCATCTGGTGTGCTATGGCATCACCGAACCCGACGACGCGCTGGGCAGTACGTACGGCATCGGCAAAAGGGCCGCCACCTGGTACGACGACCACCCGGCCGTCCCCCTCACTGACCAACACGTCCAGCCAATCCTGTAATTCCGGGGTACCGAGTAGGCTACCGCCTAGTTTAACCACCCACACGGCAATACTCCACGAGTGCCATCATGTTCGCCGCCTTGTCCAGGGTTTCATGATACTCCCGCTCTCTGTCGGAATCGGCCACGATCCCACCCCCCGCATAGAAACTGATTTCTCCTCCCGCCACCAGCGCGGTCCGGATGGCAATGTTGGTGTCCATGTCGCCGTCGAAACCGATGTAACCGATGGCGCCGCAATATACGCCACGGCGATGCGGTTCGAGCTCCTCGATGATTTCCATCGCCCGCAGTTTCGGCGCCCCGGTAATGGAGCCACCTGGGAAGCAGCCCCGCAGCAGATGCAACGCATCATGGCCTTGTCCCAGCCGGCCAGTGACCGTGCTCACCAGATGATGCACGTTGCTGTAACTTTCCAGCTCGAACAAACGATCGGCGCGCACCGAACCCGGTAGGCAATTCTTGCCAATGTCGTTGCGTAGCAGATCGACGATCATCAGATTCTCGGCACGATCCTTGGAACTGGCCCGCAGCGCCTCGGCATACGCACGATCCTGTTGTGGATCCAAAGAACGTGGCCGCGTACCCTTGATCGGCCGAGTCTCGACATGGCCTGCGCGTACTTTCAGAAACCGCTCGGGCGAAACGGACAAAACCTGCGCATCCGGCAGGTTGAGATAAGCCGAAAACGGCGCCGGGCTGATGCGCCGCAAGGCAAGATAGGCCGCCCAGGCATCCCCTTCGGCTGGCGCCGCGAAACGTTGCGCCAGATTGACCTGATAACAGTCACCCGCATGAATGTAACGCTGGATGCGATCGAAGGCTGCACCATAAGTAGCCTCGTCCATGTTGGACCGAAGTGCGCCCGTGACCCGGAAAGTACCGCTGGGGGAGCGCGTCTGCCGGCTGAACGAATCGACCAATTCATCCCAGGTCTGACGCGTACGGGGTGCCCGCCCAAAGCTCGCCAGCCAGCACCTGCGCTGCTCATGATCCACCACGACCGCCCAGTCGTAAATACCGATCCGCATCTGCGGCAATCCTGTCGCATCCGATGCCAGCGTAGGCAAACGCTCCAGCCGACGTGCCAGATCGTAGGCAAAATAACCCACCGCACCGCCCAAAAAAGGGAGATGCGTCGTGTTTCGTGCATGTCGTCCGAGATAATCGCGCACCAGCCCGAACGGATCCGCGCGTGAGATTTCACTCCCCGTCGGTCCACAAATCTCGGTGAGATCTCCGCGGGTGGTGAGCGTGATGACCGGATCGGCCACCAGAATATCGTAACGTCCACGTTCCGAAGCCGGTCGCCCACTATCCAGATACATCGCCCAGGGGCGGGCTGCAAGTCGCGCGAACAAAATCGTGCTATCTTGGGGATAGGGGAGTTCGGCTAGTAGCACACTCATGTGCCCTCCACGGCGACCAGCCTGGCGACGGCATAAGCCGGTGCACAGACCGCAGCCCAGGCGCGAACTTTTTCATCCCCACGCACCAGCTCGCAAAAATCCACGTAGTCTCGCCCACTATGCTGGGCCAGTTGGCGTACCAAAAAACGTCCAGCGCCGGCCCCCACCAGAGGCCCCGGCACCTGAGCCGCGACCTGCTGCAATGCGGCAGCGAGGTCCTTTAGCTGTGCCTCGGCGATGTGCTGCGCCAACTCAAGCCACGCCGACATCGGTGCATCCTGCAGGTCGCGCCCAACCATACGCGCCAGCCGGCGCGCAGAATCTTGGAGCGATTTGCCGGCCCCATCGGCGGTTTCCGCCATGTCGTACGCCGCGTCCAGATGGCCGGTCAGGCGGTAGACATCGGCCATGGTGGCGAAATGTTCAGCCGCGATACGTTGCACGACGCCGTCGAAGGACACACGCTGTACCACCGCCATCACTGGCGTGCGAACCACTCCACGATAGACCAGTTCTCCACTGGCCAACCGTTCTGCATCCGTCATGCCCCGTGGCCGGGCTCTGCCTTCTTGGAACGCGATGAGGTCGGTGGTGGTACTCCCGACATCGACCAATACGCCCGTATTTTGGATTTTCGCCACCAGCTCGGCACTGGCCAACCAGTTGGCCGAAGCGATGGCAAGCGCATGGGTGCAGGCTTCCATGGGAGTGACGAACCCCTGTCGCCCTGCAAATATCCTGAGTTGCGTCTGTGGTAACTTACGCACCATCATCTCCACCAGCTGGTTTACTCCAGTGCGGCGATCGGGAAAGATGTCGGCCAGCTCGCCGGTCATGGTGATTCCATGCAACGGCCAATCACCCAAAGCAGCCAACACCTGGTCGATGGCATGTTCCAGATACGTGAGGCCCCGCCACAATGGACAAGGTCGCTGCATGGCGACACATGCCTGGCCGCTGGCATCCACACGCACCACCTTGAGATGCGCGCCTCCGATGTCCCAACCCACGCTATCCATCGAGGATTACCTCGACCGGATTGCGTTCCAGCTTGGCCAGCTTGGTCATACGGCCATTATAGAGCAAGTCCAGCACCAGCCCAGCCGGGTTGTAGCCGATGGCCCGCTGCAGACCGACATAAGAGGTGGTCAATCTGGGGTTGATCTCCAGCACGGTGAGCCGCCCGGCTTCGATGATGACGTCCACCCCGACATATCCCCGCAAACCGGGCAGTGCTGCGGCGATGCGCCGGGAAACTTCTTCGCCTTTCCTCCAGTGTTCGACCATGTCATTGATGCGGCTTCCACCATAATGGAGCGCACCGTCACGAATCTCGATCAGCTGACGGTTGCAGCTCAACAACCAGGCCTCTCCGTCTCGACACAACATCGACAAGCTGGCCGCCTCACCACGTAACCAGGGCTGGATGACATGGCTTTGGCGACGTCCCTGGGCAAGCCAGGCCAACATGGCCGTCACATCATCGAACAGCATGCTGTCCTCGCAGCCTACCCCATCGTCTGGCTTGGCCACGTGAGGCCCGTCGGAAGGTAAAAACTCAGCGGGCCTGAACGTCGACACCACATCGATGCCATGGTGCGACAGATATCGTGCCGTGGCATGCTTGCTGGATGTCATCCGGATCGCTTCGGGAGCACAGCCCAGCAATATCCTGTCTTGCGCCAGCAACGCCAAACGCTCCAGGATACCCCGGCTTTCCGGGGCGATGGGCCATAGTGCATCCGCAGCCTGGATGCATTGCTGCCAACACGCCCATGGATCACCTTCGATGGGCACCACCCGCACCGGCAATTCGAGAGGATGCAGGCGCGCATCGCGTGTGGTAATCACTTCCACGCCGGGCAATGCCAGCAGATCGGTCAGCAAGGCTCGTAGCATGAGGTTGCCCTCACGCACCAAAGAGGGAGGAAGGGGCGCATTGTATAATCCGCCGCCAGTAATGAACTCGCAGACGAAAATTTTGAGTTTCTGGGTCATCCCGGTGGTGGATCTGATGGGGAACAAAGTGGTGCGAGCACGACAGGGTGAGCGCCATGCGTATCGGCCACTCGAGACACCCCTGTGCGCATCAGCCGACCCGCTCGACGTGGCCTGCGCGCTGTTTGGATTATACCCATTCACGGCCCTCTACGTAGCCGATCTCGACGCCATCCAGGGACGCGGCAGTCACTATCCCGTCCTACGAGCCTTGCGGCGTGCGCTCCCGGATGTCGAGCTGTGGGTCGATGCCGGTATCGCCACCCCTGATGCCAGCCAACCCCTGCTGGAGTTGGGCTTGACCTGTGTGGTTGGCAGCGAGAGCCAGCGTACTGCCGCGTCGGCATTCCGTCTGCTTCGACACATAGGCCAAGATCAGGCGGTACTCTCACTCGATTACGCCGGTAATACCCCCATGGGGCCCGAAGAATTGTTCATACGATCTAATCACTGGCCTCAGCGCGTCATTGCGATGACACTAAAGCAGGTCGGTAGCCATGCCGGCCCAGACTGGGAACGGTTAGACGCAGTGCTGAGGTGTGCGGAAGGACGCGCGGTCTATGCGGCAGGCGGCGTGCGAGATGTCGGTGACCTCATCCGGTTGAAAAGAATGGGGGCCTCTGGTGCGCTCGTGGCCAGTGCCTTGCACGATGGCACCCTCAGCCAGTCCGACCTAAACGCATTGGCGCCATGAGGGCCCTCCCGCATCAGGCCCTGGCTTCGCCTGCAAGAGTGTTGTCGCCTACTTGGCGGCAAACGGGTGAATGACGGTAGGATCCTTGTATTTGGCAAGCACATCAGCCACCTTCGGTTCGCGCGCAACAGCGCGCTGAATCGCCAGTTTGGTGGCCTGATAATTCCACTCCTGTACCCGCTGATCATCCGTAGCGAAGTGGTTGATGAACACTCCGACACAGATGAACACATCCTCTGCTTCGTCTTGCGGGATCACCCCTTCCTTGACACAATCCATCACCGCCATGGCGACGCCGCGCTGTGCCGGACCAAACATCATGACCGCCTGCTTCCCATTGAGGATGGTGACCTTGTTGAACATCACCGTGGACGGTTTGGTCATGAGGTTGGGCGCTGCCACTGCCAGCAAGCCATTTACCCCCTTGCGCTGGTTGGTGAGGGTACGTGTGAAAGCACGCTCTGCCGCACTGCCACGCGGTCCCATGATGAGATCGATGTGAGCGACATGCTGCAGATCGGGACGATCCGTGCCTGGATGATTCTCGATCACCAAGGCCTCCCCCACCAACACACGGTCGATGATACGACCATTGCGCTTGGGGATTTCCTTGGGCGCCTCCCGGACGCCGATGAAACCCATCAACTTATCGAATATGGACATGCAGTTGCTCCTTGGCCGCTCTCACCAGGCAAGCAGAAACCGCCCCGCCATCAGCCGCGGGGCGGATGGATTAACTACTTGGCTTGGAACGGGTGTATGGTTTCTTTGTATTTGCTCAGCACTTCCGAAACCTTGGGCTCGCGGGCGACGGCACGTTTGATCGCCAGCTTGGTGGCCTGGTAGTTCCAGTCCTGGATGCGCTGGTCGATATCGGCGCGGTGGCTGATGAATACCCCCACACAAATGAATACGTCTTCCGCTTCGTCTTCCGGAATGGTGCCATCGGCAACGCAATCCATCACCGCCATCGCCACCCCACGCTGTGCCGGGCCGAACATCTGGGTGGCCATCTTGCCGTTCTCGATGGTCACCTTGTTGAACATCACGGTAGCAGGCTTGGTCATCAGATTGGGGGCCACCACCGCCAACAAACCATTGACCCCTTGCTTCTGGTCGGTCAGGGTACGACAAAACGCCTCTTCCGCCGCACTCCCACGCGGCCCCATGATGAGGTCGATGTGTGCGACATTACGCAGGTCGGGACAATTGGGAACATCCGGGCGATCCTCGATTACCAAGGCCTCGCCGACGAGTACACGATCTATCACAGCCATGTCGATTATCCTTTTTGAGAGTTAGGGTCTCTGAAAATGCCAGCCAATCACTCGATTCGGCCGCAGGCTCGGTCATGAAGCTGCTTTGTATGCAGCGCCGTCCCTTCAGCCGAAAAGCATTGGGAGATTATCGCACAACTTTTTCCAGCGAGACAACCAATTCGGTGGCTACCGTAAGATCTGCACTCGTGCCCGGATTAAGACCCCGGGCCTTGAGGTGGGTATCGAAACGCAACAATTCCCCCAGATAGGTTTTGGGGTTATCGCAAGCAAGGAATGCCTCCAAGTGATGTCGCGCCTCGATTTGCAAGGATTCCGCAATCATCACTCCATGTTTACGAACCACGTGGGTATCGGGAAAACACGCCAAAAAACCCAGATAGACGGCCGTCGTCGCCCAGCTTTCGTTATCCCAGCGGGCCATCGCCTGGCGATGGAATGGCAAACCCAAATTGATGATGTCGTCATAGCCCCGGGCGTACTGCCGGGCGATGCGGTCCCTTTCTTCCGCTTCGCGCATGGCTTCCAAAAGGGTCACGTGTGGCTCTTCCCCTACGTCGTGCCGCGCACTTTTTCCAAGCCCCGCCGGCGAGGCAAGCCGGATGGCGCGATAGGCATCCGCCGCGTCCGCCTTGGTTAGGCCATCGAGCACCTCCTTCAATGCAATGCCTCTAGAAGCTGCGTGTATCAGGGGAGCGGCGAGCAAAACGATGCCCAAATTGGTATTGCACGCGACCGCCTCCCAGGTCGCTTCCACGGCATACAGGATGCGCTGGCCGACACTCAGGCCAGGCTGGGCGATCACCGGTGCGGCAGCGCGGGCGCTTTGGACAAAATCATCCACCACCATGCCATGACCGTCGGCAAATACATGCACATTGCCTGGCTTGATGGCCCGAAGCTCAGCCAGGCAAGCCGACTCGAAGACATCGGCAAGGGTCGCAGCCGGGGTTTCAGGAAACGGCCTGGAGGTGTCCACCATCGGCGGCGAGCTTGGATAGAAAATCGTCCACCAGCGCTTGCGCGATATCGGCTTCGACCACGCCCTGCAAGCCTTTCCATGCCGGGATGCCGTTGACTTCCAGCACGTACAAATGACCCAATCGGTCGCAGATGACATCCCCCCCGCAGTAGTCGATATCGACCGCCCGGGCCGCCGCCAGTGCCAGTTCCGCCAATGCCTCACTGGGGACCAGCGGCTCGCAGCGCCCGCCCTGGGCGACGTTGTTGATCCAGTGGTT
Source organism: Methylophilaceae bacterium (assembly GCA_026419515.1). GTDB lineage: Bacteria > Pseudomonadota > Gammaproteobacteria > Burkholderiales > Methylophilaceae > JANZZG01. The sequence continues at coordinate 11,032 of JANZZG010000009.1, read as the reverse complement.
ACCGCGCCGCACCATGGCCCCGGCCACGCGACCGGCGATCACGAACACGCGGTAGTCGTGCCAGGCGCCTTCACCGCTATCGACATAGCCTTGCAGGTAATACACCCCATCCACGTGCTGTTCCATCGGCACCGGAACCTTCATGCCCCATTCCAAACGGCGCACTCCCTGTCCCTGGGAGCCGAATAGGGGCTTCATCACCAGCCTGCGGCCAGTCATGGTTTCGCGCAAAATGATGCTTTGCGCCTGTTCGCGTGATTCACAGACCCAAGTAGGGGGAGTAGGAACCCCATGAAGATGCAACAAAAAGCTGGTCATGGCCTTGTCCACAGTGCGCTCGATGGCGCGCCCGTCGTTGTAGACCCGACACCCCAACGCTTTGAGCGCATGCAGGATATCGAGGCGCTGGATCACCTGCTGCACCGTGCCACCCGGCACGCCACGCACGAACACCCCAGCGGGCAGCTGCTCAAAGCCCGGGATTCTGACCCGGGGTTGGGTCTGGCTCAAGTCGAGCTGGCAATCCTTGAGCGAGACGAACACCGCTTCCCTGCCGCGGGCAGCGAACGCCGCCTGCAGGTGCTTGCCGTGCCAGCCAGGATCGTCGGTGAAAACCGGGATACGCTGCAAGTCAGGTGGAATGACCGAAAGATGTGTCCAACAGCTCGGGGTTCAAGCGACCAGCAGTGAAGCTCCTGCCGGATTCCAGCGCGGTGACGGTGACGGCGGCCGGACTGAACAGCATGGGGTCGATCTTGTAGAAATCGTACTCCACGGCCTTGAAAATTTCCGCAAAGGGCCGGCCATAGTCACGCGAGGCGCTGCTGGGGAGCGCCTGGGCGAGCTCGGCAGCGGCCTGGTCGGAACCGAGCACGAACACATGGGCATGACCACCGAACAGAATGGCGTCGTTGGTACGCCCCATGCCGGTGAGGAAATCGGGCGCGGGCGGTGGCAGTGGTGCGCTCGCCATGCCGTCCACTACATGCTCCAGCGGGAAATGCAGAGCGTGAATCTTGTGCATGGCGACTTCCAGCACGCGTCCGACGATCTGCACGGTGCCTGCCAGGCTGCGCGTCGGCGTCAGGATGAAAGTCAGCCGCTCGGCCGGCAGACCGGTGTCACGCGCCACCTTTTCGATCACCTCGAGCGGCGGCGCCTTGTCGCTTTCCAGCACCAGACAGGCGCTTTCGGCACGGTCCCGGTAACCCAGCTCCTGGTACAGCACTTCGCGCCCTGCCAAGGCGCGGCCGGGGCCGGAGCCCAGCGAAAAGAACTTCTCGTGCTGCAGGCTCCAGCCGGCATACTGGCTGCCCAGACAGGACAGCACGGGATTACTGGAATGCACGTTGATCTGCCACGGCCAATGCGGGAAGGATGGATTGGCCGTGAGGCTCACCCGTCCCAGCCCGCCCATGCAAATCTCGGCGATCAGGCGACCGGCCTCCAGACCGCCCGGCGCCTCGATACCTGCATCGACGATGGTGGCACCACTCTCATGCCGCTCCACGCCCAGGCGCAGCGCCTTGGCATGATCGATCAAGTGTCGTACCAACGGCGCGCTCAGCGCATTCACGCTCGGCCAATTGGACGTATCCAGATTATTTCGGTTCATCGGTTTCTCTAGGCAAAAAATTCTTGTAATTGTGCCTCAAGTTGGCGCACTCTGGCAAAGACCCGGGCTTTGGCCACCTCGGCTGAAGGCCCGCTGGCATGCACGGTACACACCGGCGCCCCCGGTGGAATGAGAGTGCCTGGCAGAGGAATATCCACCGTCCAGGCTGGCCAGTCCAAAGCCTCGTCCACGATCAAGGGGGCGGGAGCATACACCACATGGTGTGCTCTTGCCTCCTCCGTCTTGGCCGAAAGCGCTGGAATCGACCCACGGCAGGCCTGTAGATGGCATTCCAGCAGGTTTGGAATGTCATACAAATCGAAGCTCGCGCTCAACCGCGGGTTGACTTCCAGAGCCAACGGTACCTCGCCATCCAGCACGAAATCCATGCTGTTCAACCCACGCAGGCCAATCGCCGCGGTAATCCTCGCCACCGCCTGCGCCATCGTATTTTTGGCCGAGGCTGGCAGCTCCGCATTTCCCACCGCTCCACCATAACGAAATGGCATGCCGTGGGTTGGGGCGAGCCACTGTTCGTTGAAGCCGACAACCACGGCATGTGCCCCATCCGCCAGGAACAGCACCGAAACCGGCCTGCCGGACACCTCACGCTGGTAGTAATCGGCGACGGTCCCATCGCAATGCCGGACGTGAGTCCCGCCAGATCCCCCGGCACGCTTGCTCAGCCAGCCAGCAGGCTGGTTTGGCGGATGAAAGCGGGTTTCAGGATGTGCGATGCCCAAAGTCTCCAAAAGCGGAAAAAAACGTCGTGGGCATTTGGCACTGGCAACCGTCTCCGGCGTATTCCCGACCAGTTGGAAACGACGTGAGATCGTCCCGAGCAACTGCGGGTTGTGCTCCAACCCGCTCCCATACAAGACGCACCCCCCAGCAGGGGCCACCGTGTCCAATGCCGCCAGTAGCGCGCCGGCATCGAATCCTCCATCGGCATACGGGATGCGAACACCGTATTCGGCCAGCCGCCGTGTCTCTACATCCTGAAAGGCATCGAAGGCGACGACCCGAAACCCCGCCCGCACGGCAGCAGCAACGTATGGCCGCGCGCATACGGCAATGATGACGAAGTCAGGAGAAATCTTTGCGTGCTACTTCGAAAGCGGAGAGAAAATCCAGGTAGACATGGCTTTGTCCCTCCAGCATCTTCTTGAACAAAATGTTCTGGACTTGGTACTTGATGTTGCCGATCGCCAACGCGCCCAGCCCCACTGCCCGAGTGCCTTCGATCGGCTCGCCATCGGCCATCACACCTACCCCTTCGGCTCCCGTCGGCGGCACTGCGTTGACGTCCGCCACCACTTTGAGAGTCGGTGAGCCCGCCATCTGTTCCAGAGTGATCACACGAACGCCGGCAGTGGCACAACACAACACCACGTCGGTCGACTGCAAAATGCTTTTCTTGAGCGCCTCGTTACTGCCGTCCACACAACCGATCCGGGTGCCATAACGCTTGTTGTAGGCTTCGGCCTTGGCCTGCACGTCAGGCATGGAACGGTGGGACACCAGTTCCACCGTGGCACCATTCCTGGCGGCGATCACCGCGCTGCAACCGGCCACCGGGCCGGTGGCGCCGAAAATGCTGACCTTGCGCCCAGTCAGGTCCCCGCCGAACTTGCGTCTCAATTCGCGTTCCACCATGGCCATCATGGCCGCTGCCGTGGTGAAGGCCCCGGAAGGGTCGGCGAACACGGAGACTTCGAAGGGGGGCACCATGGATTTTTTGGCGGTCGCCAACATGTCCATCGCCAAATCGATGTCACGCCCACCGATGAAGATGCCAGTTCGCCAAACGCCGCGCGGCCCGCGCGAGAAGATGGCGTCTTGCACCAGCCCCATCACTTCGTTCAACTGGACGTTGGTATAGGGGACCACGGCATCGAAACCGGCATCGTATGCCATGTTGGCATCGAACGGGCTGGCATTCTTGGCCGGCGTGATGAAATGGAGCACGTAAGGTTTTTCGGTTGCCATTTTTGATCTGCCTTTTTCCATGATTGACTTTGCAGCGACAAGTGCTACGTTGCCGCGCCCACACATTTTACCCAAGATATGGCGATTTAGGGCGCCACTTCGATCTGGCTACCGGCATTGCGGGCCCGCGTCACTTTCACCTCGACGCCATGATTTCGAGCTTCCAGCCCGTGCTTCAAACGTAATGCCGCAACGTCGTCTTCGACCACGGCAAATCCCGTCGGCCCCCAGGACGTCTGTCCCAAACAGAACACGCCCTGTGCCTCCAACCAAGCCATGGCCTGCGCCACACGTGGACTGATGTAGCGTCCGCCACCCTGTGCCTGGGCGAAGTGGTCTCCAACGCGGCGCTGGATTTCGCTGATCGCCAGGCCGAATGCCTGCAGATCCCGCTCCACTACGGCCGGCAGCGCCTGCATCAGTACCAGACGGGCGATGTGCGCCGCCAGCGGCGCAGGGAAGTCCGGCAACATGTCGAACGCCCGTGTTTCGGCCGACCCATGCACGCCCTGTGCCCGTGGGTCGAATACCAGCAAGATGGGCCAGTCTTCTGGAAACGTCAACCGCGCCAGAATGGGGGGCACCGACGTGCCGTCCCCACGACCGCCATCGACCAGCAGCCCGCCCCTCTCGAAGGCCGCTATGCCAATACCGGAACGGCGTCCGCGACCGATGGTGGCAGCCATCTCACTTACATCGAGCTTACGGTCATACAAGCGGGCGAGTGCCGCCGCCAGCGCCAAACCGAGCTGGGTGCCCGACCCCAGCCCTGCGTGTTCTGGAATGGCCGCAACCACCCGAATATGGGCAGCTCCCGGCAACTGGACACCCTTGGCGAAACTTTGTGCAAATTCCAGCACGCGCGAGGACATGGGACCATCACATGCAAACTGTTCAGCAGCCTGTACTTCGATGCAGGTGAAGGGCGATTCCAGGGCCAGACCAATGCTACCGAAACGGCGCCCCAGTCCGCCATTGAGATCGATGAATCCCATATGCAGACGCGCCGTTGCCGTGACGCGAACCTTGCACGACCCATTTCGATATAGGGACTTCATGACTGGATTGTATCCTGCCATCAACTTCCAGGAGAACCACCCCCTACGAAACGGAGCGGCCATCGCCTTGACGCCTCCCGTTCTCCCCCAGGATAATGGTTCTTGATTGGCACGACATACACTCATTAACTGCATCCCAAATCTATCAGGACCAATACTTCCCATGGATGACTTTGCGCAAGCAAGCGCCGTAGAAAACGTCACCTGTCCGTTTTGTGGTCTTTTATGCGACGACCTGACGGTCGAGCGGGATACCGCGGGCGCTTTGCGTGTCGGCAAGAACGGTTGCAGCAGAAGCATCACCTTTTTCGAACGGGGCACGCCCCCCCTTCTTCCCCGTCTCGGCGGCGAGGATGCCAGCCTACAGGACGCCATAGCCGGTGCGGCAGAGTTCTTACGTCGGGCACATCATCCGCTGATCGCCGGCCTGGGTACCGAAGTGCAGGGCATGCGCGCCGTGACGAGCCTGGCTGACAAGCTCGGCGCGACCATAGACCACATGCACTCCAAAGGCTTCATGCGCAATCTGCTTGTGGTCCAGAATAGCGGCTGGCTCACCACCACCCTGACCGAAGTTCGCAACCGGGTCGATCTGCTGGTCATCATAGGCACCGATGTCGTCAGCCTGCTTCCGCGTTTCTTCGAACGCGTGGTCTGGAACCGGGACAGCCTGTTCGGCCAGGACACGGCCCAACGGGAAATCGTCTATCTGGGCGGGCAAAACATCGATACGACGGCCGGCATCGCACCGGATGGCCGTAAGCCGGAAGTACTGCCATGCGAGCCGGAGCGCCTGCCCGAAGTCGCCGCCGCGCTGCGCGCGCTGGTTGCAGGAAAAAAGCTGGCTGCCACGGAAATCGCCGGCATTGCCACGACAGCGCTGGAAAAGCTGGCCGAACGCCTCAAGACAGCCCGCTACAGCGTGTTCACCTGGTCGGCCCGCGCAATGGATTTTCCGCATGCGGAACTGACGGTGCAAAACATCACCGAAACGATCAAAATCTTGAACCAGACAACGCGATCCTCTGGACTACCGCTCGGCGGCAACGACGGTGATGTCAGTATCAACCAGGTCAGCGCCTGGATATCGGGTTATCCGGTGCGTACCTCCTATGGCAGTGGTCACCCCGAATACGACCCCTATCATTTTTCGACGGATCGCCTGATCGATCGTGGCGAGGCTGATGTCTTGGTATGGATTTCCACCTTCGATCCGGGACGCATCCCTCCTGCCACCAACCTGCCAACGATCGTGCTCGGCCATCCCGGCATGAAGTTCGACCAGGAGCCGGACATCTTCATCCCTGTCGGCGTGCCTGGCATGGATCATCGCGGCGTCCTGTTCCGTATGGATGGGGTCGTTGCACTCCCCATTGATCGACTGCGGTCGAGCACTTTGCCGTCACTGGGTGAAGTGCTTGCCGCCATCGAACAAGCCTTGTGAGGGATTCTTAACATGTTACTAAAACTTACGGGAGGTACCGTTTACGACCCGGCGCATGGCATCGATGGCCAAGTCATGGACATCTACGTCCGTGATGGACGCATCGTCGATCGTCCGCGAGAAGGTGAACGCATCGACCAAGAATATGATCTGACCGGCAAGGTCGTGATGGCGGGTGCCATCGACATGCACACCCACATCGGTGGTGGCAAGGTCAACATCGCCCGTACCCTGCTGCCGGAAGATCACCGTGGAGATCCGGTTGACCATACCGAGCTGACCCGAGCCGGATGTGGTCATGTCGCGCCATCGACGCTCACTACCGGCTACCGTTATGCCGAGATGGGCTACACCGCCGGCTTCGAACCCGCCGTGCTGCCGCTGAACGCACGCCAGGCGCACCTCGAAATGGGCGACACGCCCATCATCGACAAAGGTGGCTATGTCATGCTGGGCAACGATGATCTATTCCTGCGCATGTTGGCCGCCCAGAAAGACCAGAACGCGATCAACGACTACGTCGCCTGGATCATCCATGCCACCCAGGCCATGGGCATCAAGGTAGTCAATGCCGGCGGCATCAGCGCCTTCAAGTTCAACCAGCGTATGCTGGACTTGGACGAAAAAAACGCCTATTACCAAGTCACCCCACGCCAGGTGCTGAAAACATTGGCGCGCGCCGTGTACGAACTGGGTGTGCCGCATCCCCTGCACGTGCATGGCAACAATCTGGGTGTGCCGGGCAATGTGGAAACCACGCTCAACACCATCGCCGGCGTGGAAGGTTACCCGCTGCACTTAACGCACATCCAGTTCCACAGTTACGGCACGGAAGGCGACCGCAAGTTCTCCTCCGGCGCTGCCCGCATTGCGGAGGCGATCAACAGGAACAAGCACGTCTCCGCCGACGTCGGTCAGATTTTGTTCGGCCAGACCGTGACGGCCTCCGGCGACAACATGTCACAGTTCCGCAATGCCGGCCACGCGCATCCCGACAAATGGATATGCATGGACATCGAATGCGACGCCGGCTGCGGCGTGGTGCCGTTCAAGTACAAGGACCAGAACTTTGTCAATGCCCTGCAGTGGGCGATCGGTCTGGAAATCTTTTTGCTGGTGGAAGATCCATGGCGCATCTTCCTCACCACCGACCACCCCAACGGCGCACCATTCACCAGCTATCCCCATTTGATCAGGCTGCTGATGGACAAAACCTTCCGCAACGAAATCTTTTCGCGCATCCATCCGGACGCGCAAAAAATGAGCACTCTTGCCTCCATCGACCGCGAATACAGCCTGTACGAAATCGCCATCATGACCCGGGCGGGGGCCGCCAGACTGGTCGGGCTGCACGACCGTGGGCATCTGGGCGTGGGCGCCGCCGCCGACATCACGGTCTACACCGACGATCCCGACCGTGAAAAGATGTTCGCCAAACCGGACTACGTGTTCAAGGATGGCGAACTGGTGGTGCGTAACGGAAAAGTCGTCAAAGTCACCTGGGGTGCCACGCATGCGGTCAAACCGGAGTTCGACCGTGGCATCGAAAAGGAAATCGCCAAGTATTTCGACACTTATCACACGGTCAAGATGGATCACGTCAAGGTTACCGAGCAGCATATCGCCGAGGATGGCCGCAATCACGTCATCGTCCAGGCATGCAAAGGCAGACGGGAGCGCACGGCATGATCATCAACGGCGTGCAGATCGACGACACCTTCGCCGAGGCATTCGGCATGCGCGCCACGCGCGTGCTCATCACCGCGCAGAATCACCAGTGGGCGCGCCATGCGGCGGCAGCCATGACCGGATTCGCCACTTCCGTCATCGCCTGCGGCGTGGAGGCTGGCATCGAACGCGAGCTTAACCCGTCCGAAACGCCGGACGGCCGCCCGGGGGTCTCGGTGCTTCTGTTCGCGATGTCGAGTGCCGTGCTCACCAAGCAGCTGGAAACCCGCATGGGCCAGTGCGTGCTGACCTGCCCCACCACGGCAGCGTTTTCCGGCATCGATGCAGGCTACCCGGAGATCACCCGTATCCCGCTGTCCAAGAACCTGCGCTTCTTCGGCGACGGCTTCCAGATTTCCAAGCAGTTCGCGGGCAAGCGTTACTGGCGCGTGCCGGTCATGGATGGTGAATTCCTGTGCGAGGAGACGACGGGCATGATCCGGGCGGTGGGCGGCGGCAATTTCCTGATTCTCGCCGAATCACAACCACAGGCACTGGCTGCCTGTGAGGCCGCGATCGAGGCGATGAGAAAGATTCCCAACGTGATCATGCCTTTCCCGGGGGGCGTGGTGCGCTCCGGCTCCAAAGTCGGTTCCAAGTACAAAGCGTTGATCGCCTCGACCAACGATGCCTTCTGCCCCACGCTCAAAGGCATTACCAAAACCGAACTGTCGCCGGAGATCGAATCGGTGATGGAAATCGTGATCGACGGCCTCACCGCGGACGACATCAAGCAAGCCATGCGCGTCGGCATCCAGGCCGCCTGTGAACTGGGCACCCAAAACGGCATCCGGCGCATCTCCGCCGGCAATTATGGCGGCAAGCTGGGCCAGTTCCACTTCAAGCTACGGGAAATCATGGGAGCCGCGGCATGAGCGCCTTGACTTTCACCCTCAAGCACGACGCCCCGGCGCAACGCATCGACCTGGCGCCGCTGACGCCGGACCATCTGGCCGGCAAATCCAGCGCCGAGATCGGCGCAGTCGAGCTGCTGTGCGGCAACCGCCGCTGGCGTGCCGACCGCCTGTTCGACATCGCCGGCAGCGACACCGACGATATCGTCATCGACAATGCCAACGGCAAACTGGACTTCATCGGTCGCGGCATGCAGCGGGGCCGCATCACCGTCAACGGCGATGCCGGCTCCTACGTCGCCTTCGGCATGCGTGGCGGCACCCTCACCGTCAACGGCAACGCCGATGCCTTTGCCGCCAGCGGCATGACGGGCGGCACACTCAAGATCGACGGCAACGTGGGCGATTTCCTCGCTGCCGCCATTCCCGGTGAACGCAAAGGGATGAAAGGCGGCCTGGTGATCGTCACCGGCAATGCCGGCGACCGCGCCGGCGACCAGATGCGTCGCGGCATCGTGCTGATCGAAGGCAACGCCGGGGCCTATTGCGCCTCGCGCATGCTGGCCGGTACCCTAGCCGTCATGGGCAGTGTCGGCGACTATGTCGGCTATGGCATGCGACGCGGCACGTTATTGTTGTTCAAGACCCCGGCAATGCATGCGACCTTCCAGGATTGCGGCAGCCATACCCTGCCTTTTTTGAGCCTGATGTTCAAAGCATTCAAGGGATTACCCACCAAATTCGCTGACATCGACCAAAACCGGGTACGCCGCTATATGGGGGATATAGCCAATGACGGCAAAGGTGAGGTCCTGGTGTTCATAACCTGACCGCACCACCAGGAACGGGAGTGGTTCCCTGCCCCTTGCGTCTCGGGTATCATTCGACCTTACCAGTACAACTAGTCTAATTCCCCGGAGGAAACATGCAACGAGGCCTTTCCGTTACCGAATACCTGCTGAAAGAGGCTGGAGCCCCGATTGAGCTGATGCTGTTGATTTCGCACATCACCCGTGCCTGCAAAGCCATTTCCCACGAAGTGAGCCGCGGCGCCTTGGCGGGCAACCTGGGCAAGATCGGTGTGGAGAACGTCCAGGGCGAGACCCAGGAAAAACTGGACGTGATCGCCGATAGACTGGTGATGGATGAACTGTTCAACTCGCACCAGGTCGCTGCCATCGTGTCCGAAGAAAACGACGACATCGTGGTGGTTCCAACCGAACAACGTGGTCGCTATCTGGTGGCGGTCGATCCACTGGACGGGTCTTCCAACATCAACGTCAACATTTCCGTCGGCACCATCTTCTCCATACTGCCCTGGAACGGCAGCGGCGACGATGAGCCGACCGCGCAAGATTTCATGCAACCCGGCACCAACCAGCTGTGCGCCGGCTTCTGCATCTATGGTCCCTCCACCATCCTGATTCTGACCACCGGCAAGGGCACGCACGGCTTTACGTTGGACAAGCAGATCGGCGACTTCTTCCTCACCCATCCCGACATCCGGGTCGAAGAAGACGCCAAGGAATTCGCCATCAACATGTCGAACATCCGCTTCTGGGACGCCCCCGTCAAACGTTATGTGGATGAATGCCTGCAAGGCAAGGACGGTCCCATCGGCCGCGACTACAACATGCGCTGGATTGCCTCTTCGGTGGCGGAAGCATTCCGCATCCTGATGCGCGGAGGCCTGTGGACCTACCCGGTGGATTCCAAGCTCAAGGCCAAGAACCTGGAAGGACGCCTGCGCCTGTTTTACGAAGCCTACCCTTTGGGCTTTATCATGGAACAGGCGGGCGCCGCCTGCACCAACGGCCGCGAGCGCATTTTGTCTTTACAACCGACTCACATCCACCAGCGCGTCTCCCTGTTCTTCGGCGCCAAGAACGACATCGAGCGCATCGCCAGATATTACCGGGAAATGGACTGATCCCCTCCCAAGTCCCAACCTCCGCCCCGCCGCCCAACTGCGGGGCGGGCCGGGTCCTCTCGGCGCTGGCAAGCCCGCCACCATCGGTCTGAGCGATTGCCAGCGGGGAGAAATGCTCTCAGGCCGACATCACGCCATCAAACCTTGACATTTTCATTCGGCGCATCGATTACGCCGGCCAGTGATCCACAGGCGCTCGACCTGCAAATGGAGAACATGTTGGAAATAAAAAACCCCGGCAACCCGGGGTTCTCGATGATTCGATGATCAGCCGCAAAAAATCATTGGGGGACGATGTTGGCGGCCTGCTTGCCCTTGGGGCCAGTGGCTTCCTCATAGGAAACACGCTGGTTTTCGCGCAGGGTTTTGAACCCATCGACCTTGATTGCGGAGAAATGGGCGAAAAGGTCTTCA
>JANZZG010000050.1 GCA_026419515.1 Methylophilaceae bacterium | reverse complement strand
TCAACTCCAAGATCGCCACTGTCCAGAAACGTGCCTGTGGCTTTCGTAATCCAAACCACTTCAAGATCGCCGTCTATTTCCACTGCGGCGGCCTCAACCCGTATCCAGCTGCCGTAACCCACACGAAAGCCGGATGAACCTGTTTTGTCTTGGTCGTTTTTGTTCTTTGCGCGTAAGCCTGTAGGCACTCGCAACGGTTTTCCAGGGTTTCCTTAGCCCTTGCGCGATTTCGATTGCGCACGCTGCGCATTTTTGCGGCGACGCATGGTCATCCCACCCTCGCTTGGCTTGAGCTTAGTGTCGACATAGGGATTTTCGGCCTGCTTGAACTGGATTTCGAGTGGGGTCCCGACCAAACCGAATGCCTTGCGGAAACAACCTTCCAGGAAACGCTGGTAGCTACCTGGTATATGGGTGACGTGACTCCCATGGATGACGATGATAGGGGGATTTTTGCCACCTTGATGGGCATAGCGCAATTTGGGGCGAATCCCGCCAGAAATGGGGGGCTGATGCTGCTGCACGGCGGCCTGCAGTACTCGTGTCAGTTTTGGGGTGGGAAGTTTTGCCATGGCGGAAGCATAGGCCGTATCCACCGATTTCATCAGAGGGCTGAGGCCTTGACGTTTGAGAGCGGACACATAATGAAACTGAGCATAGGCAAGAAAATGCAGCTTGCGGGCGATGTCTTGCTTGATCATGTCACGCCTTTCCTTGTCGAGCCCGTCCCATTTGTTGACCGCTACCACCAGGGCACGCCCCGTCTCCAGGACGAAAGCCGCCAGATGGGCATCCTGCTCGGTGATGGCGTCTCGCGCATCCAGCACCAACACGACTACGTTGGCATTTTCTATGGATTGCAAGGTTTTGATCACGGAAAATTTTTCGATGGCCTCGAATATCCTGCCGCGCCGACGCACCCCGGCGGTATCCACCAAGGTATAGCGGCGACCCTCCCGTTCGAAATCGATATGGATGGAATCCCGTGTGGTACCTGGCTGATCGAAAGCAATCACCCGTTCTTCACCAAGCAAGGCATTGACCAAGGTCGATTTGCCGACGTTGGGACGTCCCACGATGGCGACTTTGGGTACCTCGGTTTGTTCGAGCGGGATTTCCATCTCCACGGGAAAATCCGCCAGCGCGAGGTGGACCAAATCACTCACACCATCGCCATGGGCGGAGGAAATCGCATGCGGTTCACCGAGTCCGAGTGCATGGAATTCCGCCACTGCAATCGCAGGATTCATGCCCTCGCATTTATTGACGGCCAACAGCACTTTACGGCCACTGCGGCGCAGACGGTCAGCGATGACTTTGTCTTGTGCGGTCACGCCTTGCCGGCCGTCCACCAGAAAGATCACGACATCTGCCTCGTCGATCGCCTGCAGGGTCTGCTTGGCCATTTCCGCCAGAATGCCGCTATCCACCAAGGGTTCGAAGCCACCCGTATCCACTACCAGATAGGGCGGGTCACCCACCACCCCACGCCCATAGTGGCGGTCGCGAGTCAAGCCTGGAAAATCCGCCACCAGGGCATCGCGCGTTTTGGTCAGACGATTGAACAGCGTGGATTTGCCGACGTTGGGACGGCCAACCAGAACGAGTGTAGGCAGCATGACTTACTTGATGCCGATGGCGTATACCCCACCGCCACGGGTCTGAAATAAGGCGGCATAAGGACCGAGTGCCACGGGTTGGGGCATGATGGAGCTACTATCGGTACGCAAGCGTCCCACGAAGTCGCCATCATCCTTGGAGAGCAGGTGAACGTAGCCTTCGAGGTCTCCCAGCATCGCATAGCGGCCGACCGCCACGGGGGCCGTGGTTCGCCGCCACTGTAGTCCGCCCTGACGCCAGTAACTCTTGCCGCTGGAATAGTCCAGTGCGTAGACCGCACCGTTGCTCTGGGTGAGATACAGGGTGGAGCCGTCCACTGCCAGACCGACATAACTGGATATATCGCGATTCCATAGCACCCGGCCAGAAGCGCGATCGATGCCGACCGTGCGGCCATTGAATGCCGAGGCGTAGACATACCGCCCATCCACGACCGGCAGGCTGGTGACATCAGCGATGCGTTCGATCTCGGTCGTGCCTTTGGGTTGTGCCACCGAAGCTTCCCACAACACTTTGCCATCCGCCGAGTTGAGGGCGATCAGTTTCCCCCCCGCAAAGCCGACGAAGGCGATGCCAGCCTCATCGATGGTCACTCCGGCGCTACTACGCAAGGTCAAGGTTGGGGTAGCGCGTTCATACACCCACTTGCGTTTGCCATCGACGGCGTCCAGCCCATAAATGCGCGAATCGCCGCTGCGCACGACGACGACGCCATTGTATATCCGGGGTGCGGACAGCACTTCGCTCGCCACCTTGGCCTTCCAGAGCGGTTTGCCGTTCTCCTGGTCGAAAGCCAGTACCATACCTTTGGGTGTACCCACCAATACCCGCTTCTCACCCGCGCCCGTCCCTCCCGACAGTTTCTCACCCGCGGAAACACGCCATACTGGCTTGCCGGTTGCCGCATCGAGCTTGATCAGCTCACCGTTCTGGCTCGCTGCATAAACGAACTTACCATCTACCGCCGGACTGAAATCATAATCGGGAGAAGCGCTTACACTGGCCTGCCACAACAATTTGAGATCGACGGTGGCCTGAATCTCCTTCAGCTCGGTCGGTGGATCATGGACTTCACGACCAAAAAGGCGTTCGGAGATGTCGGTCTTGAGATCGGTGAGCGAACTGCAGCCGCCCAGCAGGACCGCGACCAGCAGTGAAAACAGGCCATTTCGCATGTCAGCCGCCCAACGCATCCAGCTTTTGGGCGGTGTACTGGTGAAAGCGGCCATTCGCGTCCAGCTTGGTCAAAGCTTCGGTGTATGCCTTGCGCGCCTCGGCCGTCTTGCCCTGTACTGCCAGGATGTCGCCGCGAAGATCGGAAACGAGTCCATCGAAAGCAGGATCATGTTTTTCGTGGAGCACCTTCAGAGCCTCGTCGTATTTTTTTTCTTCGAACAGCAACCCGGCGAGTTGCAACTGTGCTATCGACCGCGTCGATGCATCCCGTCCATTGTTTTTGGCCCACTCCATCTGGGCCCGGGCACTCTTGGTATCACCCGCCGCATAACTGGCGTGGGCCGCCAGCAGGGCCGCGCGTGCCGCATAAGGGGTGTTGGCATATTTTTCCATGAGCTGACCCGCGATGCTGCGAATCTGCTGCGTATCCGAGGCTTTCAGCTGTGACAAGGCCTCGAACTGTGCCGAGGCCTGTAGCGCTTGGTTGTGCCGCCAGTATTTCCAGCCCTCGTAACCGATCAATGCAAGCAGCCCGACCGTCACGCCAATCAGCACCATGCTGCGATTGCGTTTCCACCAGTCGCGCAGTGCGTCGATTTTTTCCTGCTCTTCGAGATCGTATGCCATCTGGAATCCTGAATTTTCAAGTCGCCAGCCGGTGACGGCCAGGGATCGAATTCAACAAAATGCGTGTATATTCCTGCCGTGGCTTAGCGTAAAGGTCGGCCACCGCGCCCTGCTCTATGATGCGGCCGCGGTGCATCACCGCCACCTCATCGGCGATGTGCCGCACCACGCGCAGATCGTGGCTGATAAAGAGATAACTGAGCCCCATTTCCTGCTGGAGTTCCTTCAAGAGCAACAAAATCTGCGCCTGGATGGATACATCCAGCGCCGACACCGGTTCGTCACACACCACCAGCTTGGGTTCCAGTACCAACGCACGCGCGATGCCGATGCGCTGACGCTGACCGCCGGAGAACTGATGGGGGTATTTTTCCATGTCGGCTGCCGCAAGTCCCACCCGTTCCAGCATGCGCGCCACGCTGTCGCGACGTTGCTCGGCAGTGCCAATACCATGAATCACCAGTCCTTCGGCTACGATGTCACCCACCTTCATGCGTGGGTTGAGCGAAGCGAACGGATCCTGGAACACCATCTGCAGATGGCGGCGCGCGGCGCGCAGTGCCTTGCCCGACAACGCCGCGAGATTCTGCCCTTCGAACAGTACCTCGCCCGCATCGAGAGGCTGCAATTGTAGCAGACAACGCGCCAGGGTGGATTTGCCACTGCCCGACTCACCCACCACTGCCAGCGTCGTACCGGCTTTCACTTCCAGGTTGACGTCGTCCAGCGCTTTCACGCGCGTGGTGCCGAAACCAAAACGCCCACTGCGCTGGACATAGGTCTTGGAAAGGCCTCGTGCGGCGAGGATGATGCCGTTCATGCCGATGCCCCCATTGCCGCGCGCCTGCTGTCGTGCCCCACTCATGCCATGGCCTCGTTCAGCCAGGCGTAGTCGATCGGTTTGAGGGGCTTGCGGCCCTCGGCGTCTGGCACGCAGTCCAGCAGCGCCTGCGTGTAAGGATGCTGCGGGCGATTCAACACCGCGTCCACGGGGCCACTTTCCACGATCTGGCCCCGAAACATGACCACGACGTCGTCGGCGATGTCCGCCACCACGCCGAAATCATGCGTGATGAACAGCATGCCCATGTTCATGCGGGATTTGAGCTCGGCGAGCAGTGCCAGGATCTGCGCCTGCACCGTGACGTCCAGGGCGGTGGTCGGCTCATCGGCGATCAGCATGGCTGGCTCGCAGGCGATCGCCATGGCGATCATCACGCGCTGACGCTGGCCGCCGGAGAGCTCGTCCGGATAGCTGCCAGCGCGCTCGGGCGGAATGCCGACCCGTTCCAGCAGTTCCGCCACGCGTCGTTTCAGGGCGTCCCCCTTGAGTCCGAGGTGGGCGGTCAGGCTTTCGCCAACCTGGAAACCGACAGCGAGCACCGGGTTGAGCGAAGTCATCGGTTCCTGGAAGATCATGCCGATGCGCTTGCCGCGCACATCGCACATCTGCGCGTTGGTAAGCCCGGTCAGTTCGAGCCCCTGGAAGCGGATGCTGCCGGAAATTCGCCGGAGTGTAGGTGGGAGCAGGCCCATCACCGACAGCGCGGTCAGGCTCTTGCCGCTGCCGGATTCACCCACGATGCAGGTGGTGCGGCCCGCTTGCAGTGTCATCGACACGCCGTCCACCAGCCGTCGCCGTTCGTCCGCGGCTGGCACCACGGTAAGATCATCGATACATAACAATTCGCTCATGATTTGAGGACATCCGCCACTGCTTCCGGCTTGAGACGTAGCTGTTCCGCCCCGCTGCGCAACGGTTTGAGCGTGATTTCACCCGCAGCGGCCTCGTCATCCCCGATGATGATGGCGTAACGTGCGCCACTGGTATCGGCTTTTTTCATTTGCGATTTGAAGCTACCGCCGCCGCAATGCAATATCACAGCCAACCCTGCGTCTCGCAGGGCTTCTGCCACTCGGGGTGCCCAGCGCGAAGCGATTTCCCCCGCATGGACGAGATAGACGTCCGGTACCTGGCTAGGAATCGTTTTGTCCATCTCCACCATCAGTGCCAACACGCGCTCCACCCCCATGGCATAGCCACAGGCCGGCGCCGGTTTACCGCCGATCTGTCCGATCAGCGTATCATAGCGCCCACCCGCGCATACCGTGCCCTGCGCGCCGAGCCGCGTGGTCACCCATTCGAACACGGTCGCATTGTAATAGTCCAACCCGCGCACCAGGCGCGGATTGATGCGATAGGCGATACCCGCCGCATCCAACATGGAACACAGCGCCTCGAAATGCACGCGTGAGGCATCGTCGAGATCGTCCATCAGCTTGGGCGCCGCTGCTATGAGTGCCTGCATGGCCGGGTTCTTGCTGTCCAGAATCCGCAGCGGGTTGCTGTAGAGGCGTCGCCGTGCCTCTTCGTCCAGCGCCTCGGCATGCCGCTCGAAATAGGCGATCAGGCGCGCACGGTAGCGTGTCCGCGCCTCGGCCGAGCCCAACGTGTTGAGTTCCAGTGACACGTCCTTGAGGCCCAACAGTTTCCACAACCGGGCGGTCATGACGATATGTTCGGCATCCATGTCCGGACCTGCGAAACCGAGCGACTCCACTCCCACCTGGTGAAACTGGCGGTAACGTCCCTTTTGCGGCCGCTCGTGGCGGAACATGGGCCCCATGTACCACAGGCGCTGCGGCGCGTCATAGAGCAGGTTATGCTGCACCACGGCACGCACGCAGCCTGCCGTACCTTCCGGTCGTAACGTCAACCGTTCACCGTTGAGACGATCTTCGAAACTGTACATCTCCTTCTCGACGATGTCGGTGACTTCACCGATGGAGCGTACGAACAGCTCGGTCGGCTCGACGATGGGTGTACGAATCTGGGCATAACCATAGGCGCGCAGCCAGCTGCGTACGGTGTCCTCGAAATATTCCCACAGGGCAGCCTCCCTCGGCAGGATATCGTTCATGCCACGTATGGCCTGGAGGGTCTTACTCATTGCATTCTTTTCAAACGAAAGGTTCAGGATTTTACCACTCGCAAAGATTCCCCAAATCAGCAGCCACCACCGCTCAAAATGGTGCGGCATCGAGATTGTTTTTCGCCTACCGTGGTGCCTTGCGCTCGACGCCGCACCGTTTAAGTCGCAACAACCCCAAAAGCCTGGAAGAGTGAGAGGAAGGTCTTGAGTGGGGGTATTATCTCTCTTGACTTTCGAAGGCATAACATGCGTGCAGGAACCAGCGTAGTCGCGAAGGCGGACATCGCGCCGCGCTCTTTTCCCTGCCCATGTTTGGCGGAAGCGGTGAGATTCGAACTCACGGAGGGCGCAAACCCTCGGCGGTTTTCAAGACCGCTGCCTTAAACCACTCGGCCACGCTTCCTTGACTGGACACCTACTCGGCGGTTTTCGCTCCGGCATCACGGCTGCATGGCAGGCATGCGCTTGCGCTGCAAGACCAGTGCCCGGTGTCAACACGACCATGCTTGATCGTGGCATCATTTTACACGATGGGGAATCACTCGTCCGGTATCTCCTGGTCGGGGA
Organism: Methylophilaceae bacterium; assembly: GCA_026419515.1. Lineage (GTDB taxonomy): Bacteria > Pseudomonadota > Gammaproteobacteria > Burkholderiales > Methylophilaceae > JANZZG01. The sequence continues at coordinate 11,239 of JANZZG010000050.1, read as the reverse complement.
ACAGGACGTCGGCAAAGCCAAAGTAGCGCAGATCACGGATACGCATCGGGTAGAGTATCCCCCACAGGTGATCGCACTCGTGCTGCACCACGCGGGCATGGAACCCACTCACGGTGCGGTCGATAGGGTTGCCGAACTGATCGTAGCCGGTATAGCGGATCCGGGTATGGCGTGGTACCAGACCCCGCATGCCCGGAACCGATAGACAACCTTCCCAGCCTTCTTCCATGTCCTCCGACAAAACCTGCAGCGAGGGATTGATCAGCACGGTGTCAGGCACTTCCTCGGCGTCGGGGTAGCGCGGATTTTTCTTCACGCCGAAGATCACCACCTGCCTGCTCACGCCGATCTGGGGCGCGGCTATGCCAGCACCTTGCATGGCCTCCATGGTGTCGCGCATGTCCTGAATCAGCGCATGTAGTTCGGGCGTGTCGAACTGTTCGACCGGGGCCGCCACCTGCAACAGCAGCGGATCTCCCATACGCAGCACGGGTCTAACAGCCATGAAGTTCCACCAGATGTTCCAACACGGAACGGACGCGTCCCATGGCGTGATTCAGCACTGCATCGATTTCCTGATAACGGATGCCGTGTGCACTGGAACCACGACCGGCGGCATGGTTGGCAACCACACAGATCGCGGCGTACTTGAGGCCCAATTCGCGTGCCAGTGCCGCCTCTGGCATGCCGGTCATGCCGACCATGGTCGCACCATCGCGTTCCAACCGAGTGATTTCCGCAGCAGTCTCCAGACGTGGTCCTTGTACTGCAGCATAGACACCGCCATCCACGCAGGATTCCCCAGCCTGCAAGATGGCGGTCTTACACATTGCCCGCAAGGCAAGGTCATAAGGTTCGGTGAAATCGATGTGATTGACCGGTCCCTCTCCGCGTGTGTCGAAGTAAGTGTGTGGGCGTCCCCAAGTGTAATCGATGATCTGGTCGGGAATCACGATCGTTCCTGGCTTCAGTTCGGGATGTATACCCCCTACCGTGGCCACGGACACCACGTCTTGCACCCCCAGCGCATGTAGCGCCCATAAATTGGCGCGATAGTTCACCAGATGCGGTGGAATGGTGTGCCCATAGCCATGGCGTGCCAGAAAAGCCACCTCGTGATTTTTGATGCGGCCCAGGGTCACCGCCCCGGACGGTTCACCATAGGGCGTGCGCACCACCTGCCGGTGGGTGATCTCCAGGTTGGCCAGCTGGGTCAGCCCGGTACCGCCGATGATGCCTAGCATGGAGGTTTCACCTTTGGGAGCAGCGAGCCCATTTTAGTGGTTGCACAACAGATCGGCATTTTGCTCCCCACTTTCGGCCATTCTTTCCAGATTGCTCAGTACCTGCAGGCTGGCTTGCTCCATCTGCTCAATGCCGCTTAGCATCCCATCCACGTCCCCATTCTGGTGCGCGGTCAGTGCCGCAATGGCCCCCTGGTGTACCAATTTGTGGGGCTGCTCGATTTCGCGATACCCTGGCAGATGAGAGAAGCAGGCGAGTCCTTCCCCCTCGTAGTACCATTTCCCCAAGCGGCATTGGGTGTGACTGGCGAACTCGCTCACCGCCTTTTGGGAAAGGCCGAATACCACGCGATACACCTCGAACTTGAATATGAGGTGATCCACTTTGGCCAGTTCACAAAAACTGCGGAGTGCCGAACAAGCGATCACCTTTTCCATGTTGGCTGACAGGTTGAGCAGATCGCGCATGGTGGCGGTGGCACGCTGACCATCTTCACTATAGGTCTTGGACTGTTGCGCCAGCATGGCCATCTGGTCCCGGCTGCCGGCACTGTCCACCCGTATGGTTTCCACCAGCCCCGAGATGTCGTTGGTGGCCTGTGCCGTGCGTTCCGCCAGCTTGCGCACTTCGTCCGCCACCACCGCGAAGCCGCGCCCCTGCTCGCCGGCCCGCGCCGCCTCGATGGAGGCGTTCAGCGCCAGCAGGTTGGTCTGGTCTGCAATTTCCTTGATCAGGGCGACCACACCGCTGATCTGCTGCGCGCGGTCATCCAGCGTTCCCACTCGACTGGCGGCATGCTCGGAAGATTGGGCAAGACTGGCGAGATTGCTGGAAATGCGTTCGATCGCCTCGCTGCTGGTCATGGATACACCCTGTGCCTCGACGGCTTTGTCCTTTTCCTCGCGCATGGTGTTGGCGAGCTTGATCAGGCTCGACTGCACGTCGAACAAAGACTGGCTGAAGTTTTGCAGGTTGGTCACGATGCCGTTCAGACGTCGGACTTCGAGTTCTTGAGCCTGCGCGATTTGCCGGCTCTGTTCCAGTTCCGACTGCAACGCTTCGATTCGTTTGGCCTGTTCGGCGGAGCGCTGTTCCGCTTCACGCAGTTTTCGATTCAACTCATCCAGTTCTTGCTGACTGACGAAAAATGGCATAACTTACCCCTTACATCTCTGCAGGACTGATACGGTCTTTCGCCCGACGTTGATACACACATCGACGAGATTCTAGCGCATTATCCCTCGCAGAGGGTTCACGACGAAACAAACGCATTGTGGCATACTTGTGGCCATGGATGCCGCCCGTGCCAGCCTTAAGCTCGCCAATACCCACTATGAAAATTTCCCGGTCGCGTCGTTCCTGCTGCCGATGCGGCTGCGCCGCCCAATCGGGCTGATCTACGCTTTCGCGCGCACTGCGGACGACTTCGCCGATGAGGGGGGTTGGTCGCCGCAACAGCGCCTCGCCCTGCTCGATGACTACCGCAGGGAACTGGACCGCATCGAACGTGGCGAGCCCCCAACCAGCCCCTTGTTCGACGCACTGGCCGACGTCATCCGCACGCACCGCTTGCCCATCCGGCTGTTCCGCGATTTGCTGGATGCCTTCAGCCAAGATGTAGTCAAGCAGCGCTACGAAAATTTCGGCGAGGTCATGGACTACTGCCGGCGTTCCGCCAATCCGATCGGACGACTGCTGCTCCACCTCTACGGCGAGACCGACCCGCGCAATCTCGCCTACTCCGATGCTATCTGCTCCGCACTGCAGCTGATCAACTTCTGGCAGGATGTCGCCATCGACTATCAAAAAGGCCGCATCTATCTCCCGCAGGACGAGCTGCGAAAATTCCGTGTTTCCGAACGGCAAATCGCCAACGGTGATCCAGAAGGCCCATGGTGGCCATTGATGCGGTTCCAGATCGAGCGCACGCGCAGGCTGCTGCAGGCCGGCGCGCCGCTGGGGCTGGTGCTGAAAGGCCGCATCGGCCTCGAGATGCGCAGCATCATTGCCGGCGGCGAAATCATTTTGTGCAAGCTGTACAAGGCACGCGGTGATGTGTTTCACCATCGGCCGAGGCTCATGCCTTTAGACTGGGTTTACATGACATACCGCGCCGTGAGGGCGAAATGACCGATCCCCACCAGTACTGCCAGGACAAAGCTGCAGGCAGCGGTTCCAGTTTCTATTACAGCTTTTTGTTCTTGCCCGAACCTCAACGACGGGCCATCACGGCACTCTATGCATTCTGCCGGGAGGTCGATGACATTGCCGACAAATGTCGTGACCCCACCGTTGCCCGAGCCAAGTTGGCCTGGTGGCGCAGTGAGGTGGACAATCTCTACAGGGGGAGTCCCCAGCATCCGGTCACCCAGGCGCTAGTCGAAGCCGTGCGGGCATACGACCTGGCCGAGGAGCATTTTCTGGAAATCCTCGATGGCATGGAAATGGACCTCGATCAAAACCGTTATCCCGATTTCAAGGCGCTGCAGCTGTATTGCTATCGCGTGGCCAGTGTGGTCGGCCTGCTGTCTGCCACCATTTTCGGCTATACCGACCGCAAAACCCTGAAATATGCGCACGACCTCGGCCTGGCATTTCAGCTCACCAACATCGTGCGCGACGTCGGCGAGGATGCGCGGCGCGGGCGCATCTACCTGCCGCTGGATGAGCTGGCGCGCTTCGGTGTGAGCGAGGCCGACATCCTGCAGTGCCGTGAAACCGACAACGTGCCCCGGTTGCTGGAATTCCAGGTGGCACGCGCCCGCCAATTCTACACACGCGCCTTTGCCGAACTGCCGGCAGTCGACCGTCGCGCCCAGCGTCCCGGCCTGATCATGGCGGCGATCTACCGTACCCTGCTCGACGAGATCGAGCGCGCGGGATGTGAAAAAGTGCTCAACCAGCGCATCAGCCTGACCCCGCTGCGCAAGTTGTGGATCGCGTGGCGCACTTGGGTGTTGAGCTGATCTTGCCGATCCAAAAGATACCGGGATAACCATGACGCAGGACAAAGACCATTCGCCCAGTCCATACCAGGCCCCGTGGGAGAAAGCATTCAACCGGGTGCTGACACCATTCGAGGAATTCATCCATCGTCAGACCACCACCGGGCTACTGCTGATGGGCACGGCCGTCATCGCCCTGCTGGTCGCCAACAGCCCACTTTTCGAAGCTTACCAGCACCTGGTGCACCTACCCATCGGGATCACCGTCGGCAGCTGGAGCTTACAGCAAAGCCTGCATCACTGGATCAACGATGGCCTGATGACGCTGTTCTTTTTCGTGGTCGGGCTGGAACTCAAGCGGGAAATGCTGGTGGGGGAGCTGGCACGTCCGCGCCAAGCCGCCCTGCCCATCGTTGCCGCCATCGGTGGCATGCTCATGCCGGCCCTGATTTTTCTCGCCATCAACCCCCATGAGCCTGCGGCGCGCGGCTGGGGTGTCCCCATGGCCACCGACATCGCCTTTGCCATCGGCGCGCTGGTGCTGCTGGCAAGCCGCGTACCCAAGGCTCTGATCACGTTTCTGGTGGCACTGGCCATCGTCGACGACCTCGGCGCAGTGATCGTCATCGCCCTGTTCTACACCGACAAGCTGGTGCTGGAGGCGCTCGCCGTCGCTCTGCTGCTGCTGGGCATGCTGATCTCGTTCAACCTGGGCGGCATCCGCCGCATCACGCCCTATTTTCTGGTGTCGCTGGCGTTGTGGTATGCCCTGCTGCAGTCCGGCGTGCACGCCACCCTGGCAGGCGTGCTGGGTGCCATGACGGTGCCGGCGCGACCCAAATACGATCCTGTGCTGTTCAGCGCAGAGGTCAAAAAGCTCATTGCCCGCTTCGACGCCTGCCACCAATCGGATCGTAACATCATGACCAACGAGCAGCTGCGTACCATCGTGCAATCGCTGGAAGAAGGCACGCAGCTGGTGGCCACCCCGCTGCAGCGCCTGGAGCACGCCTGGCATCTGCCGGTGTCGTTCCTGGTGATCCCCGTGTTCGCCCTGTTCAATGCCGGCATTCCGCTCGACATCCACGCCATGGGCGCCACGCTGACCCACCCAGTCACCCTGGGCGTCACCCTTGGCCTGGTGCTGGGAAAATTCCTCGGCATCACCGGCGCCTGCTGGCTGGCGCTCAAGTGCGGTATCGGCCAGCTGCCGGCGCAGACCCGCTTCAGCCAGATCGCCGGCGTCTCCCTGCTGGGTGGGATTGGCTTTACCATGGCCATGTTCATCGCTGAGCTGGGTTATGCTCAACATCCACAGTTACTGCTGATGGCCAAGACCGGCATTCTGCAGGCATCGCTGCTTTCCGGTCTGTGTGGATTCGTCTGGCTCTGGCTGGCTGGCAAACGGCCCACCCCATGAAAGACCTGCGTGTCGCCATCATCGGCGCCGGCTGGGCCGGGCTGAGCGCAGCCGTCGAGCTGGCGGCACGCGGCGTTGCGGTGACGGTGTTCGAGGCCGCGCCCAATCTTGGCGGACGGGCGCGCGGCATCGCGCGCAACGGGCTGACCCTGGACAACGGACAGCATCTGCTGTTGGGCGCCTACCGCGAAACCCTGCGCCTGATGGCTGTGGTCGGCGTGGATACGCATCGGGTATTGCTACGCTTGCCATTGCGGCTGGAGATTCCCGGACACTTGAGGCTCAGCGCCCCGGCCCTGCCGGCTCCGCTGCATCTGCTGACAGGGCTGCTGGTGGCCGACGGACTGGGCTGGAGCGAGCGCTGGGCCGCCGTCCGCTTCATGATTCGCCAGCGCCTGACCGGCTTCAGGCTGGCGCGAGATGAAAGCGTTGCCGCACTGCTGGCCGACCAGCCGGAAAAACTGGTGCGGCTGCTGTGGGAGCCGCTTTGTCTGGCCGCGCTCAACACACCCATCGCTACTGCCTCGGCCCAGGTGTTTCTCAATGTGCTGCGCGACAGCTTCAACCGTACTCGCATCGACAGCGACCTGATTTTTCCGCGCGTCGATCTGACCACCCTGTTTCCACAGCAGGCCGCAGCTTTCATCGCCTCGCATGGAGGTGCGGTACGCCCTGCGACGATGGTCGCAGCACTCGAGCCCGCCCTCGATGGCGTGCTGGTCAACGGGGAATGTTACACGCATGCGATCTGCGCCGTCGCTCCTTTCGCCCTGCCGCGACTGTTGGGACGGATGCCGGAAATGGCCGACACTCTGAATCGGGTCGGCAAGCTGGGTTGGCAACCCATCGCCACCATCTACCTGCAATATCCGGAAACCGTGCGCCTCCCCTTCCCCCTGTTGGGACTACAAAAGGAACTGGCGCAATGGGTGCTGGATCGCGGCACGCTATGTGGTCAGCGCGGCCTGCTAGCAGCAGTGATCAGCGCCGAGGGCCCGCACCTGCGGCTCGACCACGCCACGCTGGCAAGCCGGGTTCATCATGCGTTGCGACGGATGCTTGGCAGCCTTCCAGACCCCCTCTGGCAGCAGGTCATCGTGGAAAAACGCGCCACTTTTGCCTGTACCGCCAGCATCGAACGACCGCTCCATGTCACAGGCCACAGGCGCATCTTCCTCGCCGGCGACTACACCGCGGGGGACTATCCCGCCACGCTGGAAGGCGCGGTGCGTAGCGGGGTACAATGCGCCAACCTCATCTACTCTGCAACCCGATGAATCATCAGCCTCCGCATCTACACCTGAAGGAGCGTGTCATCCTCGTCACCGGGGCGGGCACCGGCATCGGCCGCGCCGCCGCGCTCGCCTTCGCCGGACAGGGCGCCACCGTGATCCTGCTGGGGCGCAAGGTCGGCCCGCTGGAGCGAGTCTACGACGAGATCGAAGCTGCCGGCGGTCCGCAGCCAGCGATATTTCCGATGGATTTGGCCAAGGCCGGCGAAGCGGAATGCACTGCCATGGCCGAAGGGATTCACCGGCAACTGGGACGTCTGGACGGCATCCTGCACAACGCCTCCCGCTTCGACAATCTGAGTCCACTGGAAATCCAGACTGCCGAACAAATGCTGGGCATGTTCCGCGTCAACGTACTGGCCCCTTTCCTGCTCACCAAAGCCTGTCTGCCGTTGCTCAAGCGTGCGCCGGACGCCTCGGTGGTCTTCACCTCCTCCACCGCAGCCCATCACCCGACGGCATACTGGGGGGCTCATGCCGTCACCAAGAGTGCGGCCGAAACGCTGGCCAAAATCTGGGCCGACGAGATGGGTACCACGCCAAACGTCCGCTTCAACGTAGTGATTCCCGGCGCGGTACGGTCGCCACAGCGCCAAAAATCGCATCCTGGCGAGGTCGCCGATCTCCTGCCGGAACCCAGTGCCATCATGCCACTCTATTTATACCTGATGAGCCATGACAGCGTCGGTGTGAACGGTCAGGTATTCGAAGCACAGAAACACCTTTCATGAAATTTCTCCGTCTTTCGCAGCTGACGGTACCCGTCCTGGTGCTGCTATGCGCCGCGTTCATGGTGGCGGCCGACAACCGCTTTTTCTGGGGCGCCTTCCTCAAGAGCGTGGACATCACCACCCTCGGCGGTTTCGTGTTCAGCGCCAGCGTGTTCGTCATCCTCACCGGCATCTTCAGCACTTTCCTGCTCGCCATGAGCGCGCGCCCGCTGCTCAAGCCGGTGCTGATCCTGCTGCTGTTGCTGGCCGCACTGGTCAGCTATTTCCAGACGGAATATGGCGTGATCATCAACAAGGGCACGATCCAGAACGTGGTGGAAACCAACTACAAAGAAGCATCGGAGCTCGTCAGCCTGTCGCTGATCCTGCACATGGTGCTGTTTGGCTTCCTGCCTGCTTTGGTCGTCAGTTTCGTCCGCATCCGATACCGGCCCGTTGAGTCGTCAGGGTCAGGCGGTACGCAGCAAAGCAATCGCCTGTTCCAGCCGTTCCACCGCCATGACTTCCAGCCCCGGGGGCGCCTGCTTGGGCTGATTGGCCTTGGGTACGATGGCCTGGGTAAAACCCAGCTTGGCCGCTTCTTTCAGGCGCTCCTGCCCGCGCTGCACCGGGCGCACCTCTCCTGCCAGGCCAACTTCACCAAAAACGATAAGTTTGCTTCCCAAAGGCTTGTTTTTTATGCTGGAAACAATGGCGCACAATATGGCTAGATCGGCTGCCGGTTCGCTGATCCTGACCCCGCCAACTGCGTTGACGAACACATCCTGATCGAAACAGGCCCCCCCGGCATGCCGATGCAGCACCGCCAGCAGCATGGCCAGCCGGTTCTGCTCCAGGCCGACCGACAGCCGCCTGGGGTTGGGCGCGTGGGCTTCATCCACCAGCGCCTGCACCTCCACCAGCAACGGCCGCGTACCCTCCTGCGTGACGGTGATGCAGGAACCCGCCACCTGTTCGGAATGGTGTGACAGGAACAGGGCCGAGGGATTGCTGACCTCGCGCAAGCCCTTTTCCGTCATGGCGAACACTCCCAGCTCGTTGACTGCGCCAAAGCGGTTCTTGAAGGCGCGGATCAGGCGAAAGCTGGAATTGGGATCGCCCTCGAAATACAGCACGGTGTCCACGATGTGCTCCAGCACGCGCGGGCCGGCCAGCGCGCCCTCCTTGGTGACATGACCGACCAGGATCACCGTGATGCCCAGCTGCTTGGCCAGCCGCGTCAGCTGGGCCGAGCACTCGCGCACCTGCGCCACCGAGCCGGGCGCGGACTGCAGCATTTCGGAATACAGGGTCTGGATCGAATCGATCACCGCCACCTCCGGCCTGTGGGACTGCAAGATGGCCAGAATTTTTTCCAGACTGATCTCGGCCAGCAGTTCCAGCGGCCGCGCGTCCAGCCCCAGCCGTTTGGCACGCAGGGCGATCTGCTGCGCGGATTCCTCGCCGCTCACATAGAGCGCCCGCTGCCGGCCGCCGATGTGGCAGAGCGTTTGCAGCAACAGGGTCGATTTGCCGATGCCGGGGTCCCCGCCGATCAGCACCACCCCGCCCGGCACCAGCCCGCCGCCCAGCACGCGGTCGAATTCCGCCATGCCGGTCGGTTGCCGTGCCACATCGGCCGCCTCCACCTCGGACAGTTTTTGCAATCCAGTGGTCTGATTCAGGGCGGCGTAGCGGTTGACCGGCGCCACTTCGGCCACGGTTTCGACCAGCGTGTTCCACTGCCCGCAGGCGGGACATTGCCCCTGCCACTTGGGGCTCTGGTCGCCGCATTCGGTGCAGCTATAGACGGTTTTGGCCTTGGCCATGACTCAGTTCGAAAGCGAAGTCACATGATCACCCAGTGACTTCCGGCAAGGCGGAAAAATCGACCTGGGGCAGACATTCGAGGCCTGGCCGGGCAAAGTAATAGCCCTGGAACAGTTCGACACCGCCTGCAGCCAGCGTCAGAAGCTCTTCACGGACTTCGATGCCCTCGGCTACGACCCGAATGGAAAGCTCCTGACATGCGGCCAGAATAGCGAACACCAGAGAGCGGCGCACCCGGTCGGCATGGACGTTACGGATCAGCTCCATGTCCAGCTTGATGATGTCGGGCTGCCAATCTGCCAGCAGGCTCAAGCCGGCATAGCCGGCCCCGAAATCATCGATGGCTGTCGTGAACTGATGTTTCTTGTACTCGATGAAGATGTTGCGCAGATGCTCGCGATCCTTCACCTTTTCACCTTCGGTGACCTCGAACATGATCCGGCTGGTCGGAAATTCCAGCTCCTTTGCCGCTTCCAGCGTGGCCCGGATGCAAGTTTCCGGCCGATACACCGCGTTGGGCAGAAAGTTGATACTAAGCATGCCTTGCAGGCCGAGCTTCTTGGCCATGTCGAGCGCCTTGACCCGGATCGACTGGTCGAACCTGTAACGGTTGGCATCGTTGACCTGCCCCAGTACCCAGCCCGCGCCCTCACCCCGCTTCCCCCGCACCAGTGCCTCATAGCCGAAGATACGCCTGTTGACCACATCCACGATGGGCTGGAACGCCATCGTGAAATCTATCCCCAATCGGGTAAGATCGCGGCATGCTTGGCATCCGAGCGGAACGAAACCGGCTTCATTCTGATCCATTTTTCAACCCGAGCAGTGCTGATGACAGTTCCAATGTTAGCATGGTGCAAGGCCCTTCACCGTGCACGATGTAAGATCAACGCGCCCTTGGGTCGGCGTGCATCACCCTTGCAGCCGACGGTCATCCCTTTCTCGCACCAACCAATACGTGATGCCCAAAACGAAGGTGATGGCGGCCAACCCCAACAGATGATCCGCACTAATCTCGGCGAGGTCCAGGACGATGAATTTTCGGGCCACCGCCATCAGCGCGATCAGCAACACCGTTTTGATCTGGATGATGCTCTGTTCCCGGCTGACGACGTACTGTAACGTGTGGTTGAACTCCAGCGCGATCAAAACCGTCATGATTTGCCCGAACACCGACTGGAACACCTTGTGATCGAGAGGATTGGCCGCACCCAGCAGCAACTTTCCCATGACATCGACCGAAAGTCGGTACACGGCGACGAACACCACCAAGGTCACCATTACGGTCAAAATTAGTGCCACCGTGCTTTCGATTCGTTGATAGAAGGTCAGCGAGGGCGCGAAAATGTCCTGATTCTGTTGCGCCCACGCTTGCAACCATTTTTTGAGTATGGAACGATCCATGTATGCAGTCTCCCATCAAAACCAGCTCGAAACGCATCAGAGTTTCCACAAAACCAAACGTGCACGAAGTACGATCGAACGGAAGAGGTCTGCTAGGCTTATTGTTTCACTCACACCCAACCGATGAATGAGGGCGCAGGGGCACGAATTCAAGATTAAGACACCTTATCGATGCTTCCTCATTATGTCATTATGATGACCATGATGCGCCTCCCCATTGTTATGAGGCAGGCTTTTCCAACAAGTCGTACCGTTTGCTTCTCGTGAGTTGTGTGCGTCAAGTTGTGCAAATTGGTGATCGGGTAATTGGTTGATTCTGTTTGCGCTGTCGGTGGCGAGCAGGGCGTAAGCCCGAAGCGACGCCGACAGCGCGCGGCCGATCAGGCGGCCAGT
>JANZZG010000037.1 GCA_026419515.1 Methylophilaceae bacterium | reverse complement strand
AGACTGCCTGGCGAATGGCATCCAAGTATTGCCCCCCGACATCAACCGCAGTGATTTCCGTTTCACTCCCCTCGATGAACGCAGGATTCTTTATGGACTGGGCGCAATCAAGGGCACGGGTTGGGCAGCGATCGAAGTGATCATGGCTGCCCGCGAGCAGGGGGGGCCGTTCACCGATCTGTTCGATTTTTGTCGTCGCATCGATTTACGCAAGGTAAACCGACGTGTGATCGAATCTTTGGTGCGTGCCGGTGCCTTCGATAGCGTGGATACCAATCGCGCAGCCGTACTGGCCACGGTGGGAATCGCCATGGAAGCAGCCGGACAGGACGTGGATCGGCAGGATAGCTTGTTTGGGGAGGTGCATGACGTTCCTCGGCAGGTAATGCCGCGTGTGGCGCCTTGGTCGGAGCGGGATAAATTGGCGCAAGAAAAGGCGGCACTTGGGTTTTATTTCAGTGGCCATCCGTTCGCTGCCTACAAAAGGGAGATTTCCAGCTTCGTGCACACCGAACTCGCCACCCTGGCTCCGAGTGATCAGCCGCAACTGTTGGCGGGGGTGATAGTGGCGGTGCGCAGCAAAATCACGGTTCGTGGCAAAATGATTTTCGTCACGCTCGATGATGGTACGGCGCAAGTCGAGGTGGCGATGGGCCACGAAGTATGGTCTTCTCAGCAGAGTTTGCTCAAAGAGGATCAAGTCCTGGTGGTGGAAGGTAAGGTCAGTAACGACGATTACACGGGAGGATTGCGTGTGAGTGCGCGTAAGGTGTTCGACATCGCAGGTGCGCGTACTGCCCATGCCCGCGCGCTCAAGTTGTTCTGCAATGGTCAGGCGAATGCGGCCCGGTTACGCGCGTTACTGACCCCTTATCTGCGTCGAAATGCGTGTCCTGTCGTATTGGAATATCGTAATGTATCGGCCCGTTGTGAAATCGCTCTGGGAGACGACTGGTGTGTCGATCTCAAAGAAGAACTATTGATGGAATTGCGTGACTGGCTGAGCGAAGAAAACGTGAAAATCCTGTATCATTGATACGTCGCGATGCGTGCGTGAGCTCTCGTGGGCGATTTCGCACCGTGGACGACGGCCCGCTTCATGACACTTTGCTAGACCAATGAAAACGAGTTTTCTGGATTTCGAGCAACCCATTGCGGAACTCGAGGCCAAAATCGAGGAGTTGCGTTATGTGCAGGACGACTCCGCAGTGGACATTTCCGAGGAAATCGAGCGTCTTACCGCCAAAAGCCAGGCATTGACCAAAGACATCTATGCCAAGTTGAACGCCTGGCAGATCGCGCAGGTATCGCGTCACCCCCAGCGGCCTTACGCTTTGGATTACATCCATGGCATGTTTACCGATTTCGAGGAACTGCACGGGGATCGTGCGTTTGCCGACGATCCTGCCATCATCGGAGGGCTGGCGCGCTTCGAAGGGCAGCCGGTGATGGTGATAGGCCATCAGAAAGGGCGGGATACCAAAGAGAAAATCTACCGCAACTTCGGCATGCCGCGCCCGGAAGGCTACCGCAAGGCATTACGCCTATACCGCCTGGCGGAAAAATTCCAGTTACCGATCATTACCCTGATCGATACTCCGGGCGCCTACCCCGGCATCGGGGCCGAAGAGCGTGGACAAAGCGAAGCAATCGCACGTAACCTGTATGTCATGGCGGAACTCAAAGTCCCCATCATCGGTATCATCATAGGCGAGGGCGGTTCGGGAGGGGCCTTGGCGCTGGGCGTGGTCGATCATTTGATGATGCTGCAGTATTCGACTTATTCGGTGATCTCTCCCGAAGGTTGTGCGTCCATTTTGTGGAAAAGTGCCGACAAGGCGCCCGAAGCCGCGGAGTCCCTGGCCATTACGGCCAGCCGCCTGAAAACTTTGGGATTGGTCGATCGCGTAATCGCCGAGCCGGTAGGGGGGGCACATCGGAATCCCGAACTGATGATGCAAACTTTGCGTCGGGCATTGAGAGACGAATTGCAAATGCTCATGGCCAAGTCCACCCAGAATCTACTGGAAGCCCGTTATGACCGGCTGATGAGCTATGGCAAGTTCAAGGAAGCCCCCGCCCGCTGACCTCGTTGCGCATCTCAAGGGCTTTCTCAAACAATATTTGCCTGCTTGCCGCCATTTCGTACTGGCATTCAGCGGCGGTTTGGATTCCAGTGTCCTGCTGCATTTGCTGGTGACTTTGCGCCCCCAGCTCGACTTCACGCTGGCCGCCGTACACGTCAATCACGGAATGAGCCCGCATGCCCCGCAGTGGGCGGCATTTTGCGATGCCGTTTGTGCCGAATATGATGTTCCTTTCCAGGCTATATCCGTCGTAGTTCCTCGTCAGGACGGATTGGGGGTGGAAGCGGCCGCACGCCGTGTCCGTTATCAAGCATTGTTCGCCCAGCCAGGGGATGCCGTGCTGTTGGCTCACCACCAGGACGATCAAGCCGAAACGTTACTGCTCCAGCTGTTACGTGGTGCCGGCTTGAAGGGATTGGCGGCGATGCCAGCTGCCGTCCGCCGCCAGGACAAGTGGCTGCTACGGCCATTGCTTGGCTTTTCGCGCAAGCAATTGCAAGAGTATGCAACCTTCCATGGTTTGCGCTGGGTCGAGGATGAAAGCAATCTCGATCCCATGTATGGCCGGAACTATTTACGTCATGTGCTCATGCCGGAACTGGAAAAACGCTTTCCGGCCGCCAGCCGCACCCTGGCACGCAGTGCCGCGCATTTAGCGCAAGCCTCCCAACTCCTGGATGAAATGGCGCAGATGGATGCGCATCTGGCGGTCCAGGATGAGAAACTTGACCTGACCTGCTTGCAGTCACTTTCCATACCGCGTGCCATCAATTTGTTACGCTGGTGGATCGCGCATCATACTGACCAAACCCTACCGACGCGTCGCCTGCAGGAGATTCATCGCCAACTGGTTCATGCCGCGGTCGATGCACGTGTATGTTTTGCGGTGGGGCCTTATCGGCTGATGCGTTATCGTCATCGTGCCTGGATCGTACCGGCACCTGGGAGGGTTCCCACTCGTCTCATGTGGCGTGGTGAAAGCCGGCTGACGTGGGGAGAATGTGGTTGGCTTTCGTTCCAACGCGTCACGGGACAAGGCCTTTCGCTAAAGCGCCTGGGTCAGGGCAGGATCAGCGTGCGGCCACGACAGGGAGGAGAAGAGTTTCGCTCAGCCACTGGCTCCACCCACTCCCTGAAAGCGCTGTTGCAACGCGCTGGGATTCCCCCGTGGGAACGTGAAATCATGCCGTTGGTCTATTGTGAGGAATCCTTGGTTTGGGCGCCAAGGATGGGCAGTGCGGCCGGGTTCGAGGCTCGTGATGGAGAACCGGGGCTCGTGATAGGGTGGCATCAGGAAGCCGGGGACTAAAGTAGTGGCCGAGGAGCGCCGTTAACTCCGATATCGATCGAGTGGGGAAATTCCTCATGGATTTCATGCGCATACCGCACCAGGCTGCCGATGTTCCCGTGGCGGGTGTCGTCATCACGCCCCCCACGGAAGGGGCGACCGAGCGTAGGCCGCATTTGCCCGATCTGCCTAAAGGGCACCGAAAGCCGCCTTTCTCCAGACAAAAAGGCGGAGACGGAGACGTCGAGAAAAAACCGGACCGTGACGGTCATCTAGTCGACGAATACGCTTGATGTTAGGATGAAACTCGGTCCAGTGAGAGTCGAGTACCATGAGCGGGCATATCGTCATTACCTGGCGCGAGTTGCTGCTTCTTGCAGCGATCGTGTTGGCGGTATATGTGGCGGAAATGCTTTTATTCTTGCGTGCCAGTGGTGGGTTGCGCAAACCGCGTTGGTTGGGGCTGATCCATGAAAAGCGCGTAGAGGCGGAACTTCGCCGCGAGATTGAGGCACTACGCGAGCGGGTAGAAAAGCTCGAAGCGCGGTTGCCCTTGCCGGAACAGCACGACAATGCCGATACGCCATACAATCGCGCGATTTTGCTCGCCAGGCAAGGTGCCGATGCCAATCAGCTGATTGCGCAGTGCGGTATTTCGCGGGGTGAGGCCGAACTGATCATAGCCATGCAAAAACGATGATCCATAACGACATCCAGAACCAGCTGGCACTTCTGGTCAAGACTTCGGCACCCCCGCTGATCGAAGTCGCGGACAGTCCCATCGAAACCCCACAGTGGGTTCCGGGTCAGCGTCTGCCAGCGCATGTGATTGCGAGTCTGCCCAATGGCCGCTTCCAGGTCGAGGTGGGGGACCAGATACTGGATATGAACCTGCCGCGCAATACTCAGCCTGGGCAGACGATCGAACTCACATTCCTTTCCAATACGCCTCGTCCGACTTTTGCGCTCACGCAGGAGCTTGCGCGGACATTGCCGCCTGGTAGCGGTGTCAGCTTGAGTGAAGCCGCGAAATTCCTCGGTGCCCTGATGCAACGTGGCAACGCGGCCGCTCCCACCGCTTCGCAAGCGACCTCGCCCATCATGCCAGGTCCTCCGCTCGATACGGCTGATTTTGCTGCTGCCTTGCAGGCTGCGATTTCAAGGAGCGGCTTGTTCTATGAGTCGCATCAGGCGCAATGGGTAGTGGGGGAACGGACTTTGCCCAGTTTATTGCAAGAGCCTCAGGGACGACTGTCGCCTTTGATCCAGGCGCAGGGAAAAATCCCTTCGGAGGCAGTATCGGCTGCGATTACGGGACAATCGTCACCACCCTTGTCGGAGTCTTCCTCGGAGTGGCAGGTTCCCTCGCATCAGCAGACATCGAGGTCGGATTCCCTGCCAGTGCATCCATCGGCCCAGCCACTCGTGCTCCGCCAGCTGGAATCGTTGGATAGTGGTCAAATGGTGTGGCAAGGCCAGGTTTGGCCGGGGCAGGACATGCATTGGGAAATCGAAGAAGATGGCGCGCGGCACGGGCAGCAGGAAGAGGCGGACAAGCCTTGGCGAACACGCCTGCGCTTGGAGCTGCCCAGCTTGGGAAGCGTGACGGCTCAGCTGGTGGTGGCAGGAAGCCGTGTGCGGGTTGATTTTGCTGCAGAACGTGATGCCACGGTCAATCTGCTGCGCGAGGCCCTGGATAATCTAAGGCAGGCCATGGCGGCGGCTGGCTTGCGTGTGGAGGGAATGGAGGTCCATGGTGGGGGCTGACCCGCGTCGACTGGCGGTGGCGCTTGCCTACCAGACCGGCGATGCTGCGCCGCGAGTGACGGCCAAAGGGCGTGGCCTGCTGGCACAGGCCATCATCGAAAAAGCACGCGAGGCGGGAGTCTATGTCCATGAATCCCCCGAACTCGTGGCACTTCTGATGCAGGTCGATTTGGATCAGCGCATACCACCTGAACTCTACGTCGCAGTCGCCGAATTGCTTGCTTGGCTATACCGGCTCGAACATGGGTTACCCGAAAATGGTTCACCCTTGTAGCGTTTGCAGTACAGCGTGTTCGATCGCCTGTATGGTCTCGGGGGGGAGCCGTTCATATTTTTCTCCCGAAATCAGGAAGACATCCTCTGCTCGATTGCCGAGGGTATTGATACGGGCCGTGTGCAGACGGGCGCCATGGGCCAGCAAAACATGGGCGATGCGTGACAATAGTCCTGGCCGGTCGCCTGCTGTCAGCGTCAGGATGTGGCAGGGCGTTTTGGGGTCGGCTTCCACACTGACCGAAGGCGTGATTGGAAAGTGTTTGACGCGCCGGCTGACCCGGCCTTCCAGGGGGAGGGCAGGTGGGGTCGTGGTTTCGAGGCGTGCCGTCAGCTCTTTTTCGATGTGGGCGATGAGCCCACTATAGCGTACCGAGCGGTCACTCTCATCCAATACCAAATAGCTGTGCAGGGCATACCCGTGACGGGTGGTGTGGATACGCGCTTCGACGACACTATAATTGAGCCGCTCAAAGAATGCACAGATACGGGCGAACAAATCTCTGCGGTCGAATGCATAGACCATGACTTGGATGCCATCCCCCGCTGGAGATAACCGCGCCCGCACGATGGGATGGTGAGTTTCGACATGCGTCATGAGCAAGCGTGTTTGCCAAGCGATGTCCCGCGCATCTTGGCGCAGAAAATAGCCGTCTTCGAGTAGTTTCCATAAAGGAAGCACGGCTTGGAGGGAGATCCCATAACGTCCGAGAATTTCCTGGGCTTGGCTTTGTCGTAGTGCAATTTCTTGGGCGGTGTCGGGCTGCTGGCCATTGAGCCAGCGCCGAGTGGCATGATAAAGATCTTCCAGCAGGCGGCTTTTCCATGCATTCCAGACATGGGGGCTCGTGCCACGGATATCGGCAACGGTGAGCAGATACAGTGCCGTCAATCGACGTGTATCGCCTACCAGCCGAGCGAACGAAGCCACGACGTCGGGGTCGCTGATGTCCTTGTGTTGCGCAGTGGTGGACATGCATAAATGATGAGCGACCAGCCAGCTGACCAACGCCGTATCCTCGTCTGACAAAGCGTGCTGCTTGCAGAACCTTCTGGCGTCGATTGCGCCCAGTGTGGAGTGATCTCCACCGCGTCCTTTGGCGATGTCATGGAACAGGGCTGCGAGGTAGAGGGTCTCTGGCCTTTCGAATCGCGCCATCAATTGGCTGCACAAAGGAAATTCATGGGCATGTTCTGGAACTGCGAAACGTCTCAGGTTGCGCACTACATTCAAAATGTGCTCGTCCACCGTATAGACATGGAACAGGTCATGCTGCATTTGTCCCGTGATGCGGCCGAAAGCAGGAATGTAGCGCCCTAGGATGCCGTAACGATGCATGCGGTGTAAGGCATGCGTCACCCCGCTGGGTTGGCGCAACAATCGCATGAAGGCTCGCCGCTGCCTGGGGTCATTGCGAAACTGCTGGTTGATTTGATGTCTGGCTTGCCACAAAGCGCGTACAGTAGTCACACTCATGCTGGACAATGTCGGGTGCCGCTGGAGAAGGTGAAAACATTCCAGAATGGTGTCGGGGTAGCGAAGAAAAACGTTACGGGAGGCAATGTCCAACATTCCGTCACGGGCTACGAAATGATGCCCCAGTTTTACTGGCTTGGTAAGGATGGCGGGGCATAGCCGCTCACGCATCCCCTGCAACAAGATTTCATTCATCAGCCCAATCAACTTGGCACTGCGATAATAGCGCTGCATCAGCTGTTCACTGGCGCGTCTTCTGGCGTCATGGAGACCTAGCTGCGATGCAAGCGCGCTTTGATGGTCGAACAGCAGACGGTCTTCACGGCGGTTGGCGAGAAAATGCAGCCGAATGCGCAGATTTTGCAAAAATAGTTCTTGTCTGCGGATCTGCCGCGCTTCGGCTTGCGTCATCAAGCCGTTACGCACCAAATCATTCCAGTCCGTTCCCAGACCAGCTCCACGTGCTACCCACAATATGGTTTGAAGATCACGCAAGCCACCCGGACTTTCCTTGAGATTGGGTTCGAGATTGTAGGCGGTGTCATTGAAGCGTGCATGTCGACGCGTTTGCTCGTCTATTTTGGCCTCCAGGAAGGCGAGCGCATCGAGTGTTTGCGACAGGGTGACGGAAAAGGTGTGGTATAGATCTGGATTACCGCGTAGCAGCCGGGCTTCCAGCAGGTTGGTCAATACCGTGACGTCCCGTGCTGCCTCGTCTATGCACTCCTGTGGCGTACGGACGCTATGGCCGATGGCCAGGCCAATATCCCAAAGCTGGCCGATCAAGGCTTCCAGTTCAGGCTTATGGCGGTTTTTTTCCGTTTCTGACAGCAGGATGAGAATGTCCACATCAGAATGCGGGAACAGTTCACCGCGACCATAGCCACCCACCGCGACCAGACAAGCCGAGCTGGGGAGCCCCGATGCTTTCCAGATGTCGCACAGCAAGGCATCGACCAGCTGACAATGACGACGCAACAGGCGTGTGGTTTCTGGCTTGCGTGCAAAATCACTGCGTAGTTGGGCAAGTCCGTGCTTGAGGCGTTCGCGCCATTCGGCCGACCGCGAGGTTACGCCTGTCGCTCGCATCAGAAGGGGGGAGGGGGGCTTCCCGCCGAAAGCGTCAGCACTTCATAGCCGGTTTCGGTGACGAGTACGGTGTGCTCCCACTGGGCCGACAGACTGTGATCCTTGGTGACAATGGTCCAGCCATCGCCAAGTTGACGGACATCACGCTTGCCGGCATTGATCATGGGCTCGATGGTGAAGACCATACCTGCTTGTAACTCGATGCCGGTGCCAGGCTTGCCATAATGGAGCACTTGCGGTTCTTCATGGAATTTTTTGCCGATACCGTGCCCACAGAATTCACGCACCACTGAGTAGCCGTGTTTTTCAGCATGGGTTTGGATGGCGTGACCGACGTCACCCAGTCTGGCCCCTGGTTTTACTTGTTGGATACCCAACCACATGCATTCATAACTGACTTCGCATAGCCGTCGTGCTTGAATGGAAGGCTCTCCCACATAAAACATACGGCTGGTGTCGCCGTGATAACCATTCTTGATCGTCGTGATGTCCAGATTGACGATGTCACCGGCTTTGAGTTTTCGGTCACCTGGTACTCCATGACACACTTGGTGGTTGACCGAGGCGCAGATCGACTTGGGATAGGGGCGGTGGCCGGGCGGTGCGTAGTTGAGCGGCGCGGGAATGCAGCCTTGGACG
This sequence comes from Methylophilaceae bacterium, assembly GCA_026419515.1. Lineage (GTDB taxonomy): Bacteria > Pseudomonadota > Gammaproteobacteria > Burkholderiales > Methylophilaceae > JANZZG01. The sequence goes on along the minus strand of JANZZG010000037.1, from coordinate 36,652 downwards.
TTGACCATGTAGTCATGGCATAGTCGGTCCAGCTCCCCGGTCGTGACGCCTGGTTGCACGAAAGGTGTGATGTAATCCAACACTTCACCAGCCAATCGGCCGGCAATCCGCATTTTTTCGATTTCTTCAGGTGTCTTGATGATGATGGCCATCGACGTGCGCAGACCTCAAGCCTGCCTTGAATGGAAACGGGCGCTCATGTTACCATACGCGGCCTTTTCGACGGAAAAGGTAAATCCACACATACGCCATGTACAGGGTGCCCGGAACATGGGTTGCTAGGGCGTATGGAGGCACTAAACCCTTACTAGGAGAGATTTTTGATGTCTATCACGATGCGTCAGATGCTCGAAGCCGGAGTTCACTTCGGCCACCAGACCCGTTACTGGAACCCCAAGATGGCTCCGTTCATTTTCGGGGAACGTAACAAAATCCACATCATCAACTTGGAAAAAACCTTACCGATGTTCGAGGAGGCTCTGAAGTACGTGCGCCAGCTGGCAGCGCACAAAGGCCGCATCCTGTTCGTCGGGACCAAGCGCCAGGCACGTGACATCATCAGAGAAGAGGCCGTGCGTGCGGGTTGTTTTTATGTGAATCATCGTTGGTTGGGCGGAATGCTGACCAATTACAAAACCATCAAGCAGTCCATCAAGCGGCTGCGTGACTTGGAAACCCTGCTCAGTGAAGGTGGAGCCGATCATTTGAGCAAAAAAGAAGCCCTCCATCTCAAGCGCGAAATGGAAAAGCTGGAGCGCTCGATCGGCGGAATCAAGGAAATGGGAGGGCTACCGGACGCCCTGTTCGTAATTGATGTCGGCCATGAGTCCGGCGCTGTCACGGAAGCCAACAAATTGGGCATCCCGGTGATTGGAGTGGTAGATACCAACAATTCCCCGGATGGAGTGGCTTATGTCATCCCGGGCAATGACGATTCCAGCCGGGCCATTCGTTTGTATGCGCGCGGTGTGGCCGACGCAATACTGGAAGGGCGTGCCCAGTCACTGGCCGAAGTCGTCAAGGCGGTCGGTGGTGGCGAAGAAGAATTCGTGGAAGTGGAGGACACCGGAGCGGTGGCATAACGGTTTCCTGGTAAAGGGGCATAGCGCCCCTTTTTTTGTCCCAGGTAGTTCTATAAACCCAAAAATATTCAAGGAGTTGAAGTATGGCGGAAATTACCGCAAGCATGGTCAAGGAATTGCGCGACCGCACCGATGCACCTATGATGGATTGCAAGAAAGCACTAGCCGAGGCCAATGGCGACCTGGCTCGAGCCGAGGAAATTTTGCGTGTCCGTTTCGGCAACAAGGCAAGCAAGGCAGCCAGTCGTGTCGCCGCGGAGGGTTCCGTGGGGGTGAGTATCGCAGCGGATGGCAAGTCTGGCGCCATGGTCGAAGTCAATTGTGAAACGGATTTCTGCGCCAAGAACGCCGAGTTCCAGGCTTTCGTGACCCGGCTCGCTGAAGTCATCGCCATGGCCAAGCCTACCGATATCACAGCGGTTGCGAATCTGAGCATGGGTGATGGTACGGTGGAGGATGCGCGTACCCAACTCATAGGCAAGATCGGTGAGAACATCACTCTGCGCCGTTTCGTGGTGACCGAGGCCAAAGGCAAGCTTGCCAGCTATGTACATGGCGGCAAGATCGGCGTGTTGGTCGATGTGGTGGGAGGCGATGACGCGCTGGCCAAGGATATCGCGATGCACATCGCGGCGGCCAAACCCAAGGCATTGGATGCTTCCGGTGTGGATGCGGCACTGATCGAAGCCGAACGCCGGGTAGCCATGGAAAAGGCGAAGGAGGCTGGCAAGCCTGAGGCCATGCTGGAAAAAATCGCCGAGGGCAGCGTGCAGAAATTCCTCAAAGAAGTCACTTTGTTATCCCAGCCTTTCGTCAAGGATGACAAGATGACGGTCGAGCAGTTGCTCAAGTCCAACAATTCCCGGGTGGCTTCTTTCACTCTGTTCGTGGTGGGCGAGGGCATCGAGAAGGTTGTGACGGATTTCGCGGCCGAAGTCGCTGCTGCTGCCAAGGTATAAGGCCGAGTGTCATGACGGTCCCCGCTTATAGACGCATACTGCTCAAGCTGTCCGGCGAAGCCTTGATGGGGGAGAACAGCTATGGGATCGATCGCGATACCATTGGTCGCATTGCTGCCGAAATCAAGGAAGTCGTGGACATGGGCGTGGAGGTGGGGGTGGTAATCGGCGGCGGCAACATTTTTCGCGGGGTCGCCCCGGCAGCGGCTGGCATGGATCGTGCCACGGCGGATTACATGGGCATGCTGGCCACCGTCATGAATGCCCTGGCATTGCAGGATGCCATGCGCCATATCGGGCTTGAGAGCCGGGTACAATCGGCTCTCAACATCGAGCAGGTCGCCGAGCCATACATTCGTGGCAAAGCCTTGCGCTACCTGGAGGAGGGCAAAGTAGTGATATTCGGGGCCGGTACCGGCAACCCGTTTTTCACCACCGACACCGCGGCGGCCTTGCGCGGCATGGAGATGAATGTCGATATCGTGCTCAAGGCGACCAAGGTGGACGGTGTTTATACCGACGACCCCAAAACCAATCCGGAAGCCATGCGCTACAAGACATTGAGTTTCGATGAAGCGATCACGCGCAACCTCAAAGTCATGGATGCCACGGCGCTTACTTTGTGTCGAGACCAGAACATGCCGTTGTGTGTGTTCAGTATTTTCAAGCGGGGCGCCTTGCGTCGCGTAGTTATGAAAGAGGATGAGGGAACTCTCGTAACAGCCTGATTAAATGGAGATATCAAATGATTGCCGATATCAAGAATTCTGCCGAACAAAAAATGCAGAAGGCGGTCGATGCGCTCAAAACCAATTTGAGCAAAGTCCGTACCGGTCGCGCTCATGCCGGCATCCTCGATCATGTCCACGTGGATTATTATGGCAGTCTGGTGCCACTGAACCAGGTTGCCAACATCAGCTTGGCCGATGCCCGCACCATCACCGTCCAGCCTTGGGAAAAAAGCATGATCACCAAGGTAGAGAAAGCCATCCGTGAGTCCGATCTGGGGCTCAATCCGGCTACGCATGGGGATGTGATCCGGGTTCCGATGCCTCCGCTGACCGAGGAACGCCGCAAGGATTTGATCAAAGTGGTGCGTGGCGAGGCGGAAACGGCCCGGGTTTCCGTGCGTAACGTGCGTCGTGACGCCAATGAGGCTTTGAAAAAACTGCTCAAGGACAAACAGATCGGCGAGGATGAAGAGCGCCGCGCCCAGGAGGAAATCCAAAAGCTCACCGACAGATACATCGCCGAGATCGACAAGGTTCTGCAGGCCAAAGAAGCCGACCTGATGGCTGTTTGACGATCTTGACCATATTCGCCAGTTCGACACAGGAAATTCCCGAAGCACCGGCGGTGCCGCGTCATATCGCGGTCATCATGGACGGCAATGGGCGATGGGCGAGAAAGCGTCTCATGCCACGTGTGATGGGGCATCAGCGGGGGGTGGAAACGGTGCGCAACATGGTGCGTTATTGCATCGAGCTGGGCGTCGAGTATCTGACCTTGTTTGCCTTCAGTAGTGAAAATTGGCGGCGCCCCGTGGACGAAGTTTCATTCCTGATGAAGTTGTTCGCGGAAGCGCTCAAACGCGAGGTCGTCAAACTGCATGAAAACGACATCCGGTTGATGGTGGTGGGCGACCGTTCTCGTTTCGACGCTTCTTTGATTCAGGCAATCGACGCTGCAGAGAAACTGACGGCGCACAACCGGAAACTGACTTTGACCATCGCCGCCAACTATGGGGGACGCTGGGATATTTTGCAGGCCGTGCGTCGGTTGCTAGAGGTTCATCCCGAAAAAGCAGGAAATTTCACCGAGCAAGATCTCGCAAGCCATCTTTCCATGGCATACGCGCCTGAGCCGGATTTGTTCATTCGTACCGGCGGAGAGCAGCGCATCAGTAATTTTCTGCTCTGGCAGTTGGCGTATACCGAGTTGTACTTCACCGATACCTTGTGGCCTGATTTCGACCGTCGCGCATTCAACCGTGCCATCGAATCCTATCAACGCCGGGAGCGACGCTTTGGGCGCACCAGTGAGCAATTGAATCCCCATGTTTAAAACCAGACTGCTCACGGCAAGCGTGCTGGTAGCAGGTTTTTTGCTCGCGTTGTTCCTTTTGTCGGACCTGGCGTGGGCGCTGCTGATGTTGGCGATCATTGGACTCGCGGCCTGGGAATGGGCCGGACTGGCGGGTTTTGGTTCGCTGGAGCGCTGGTTTTATGCCGGCCTGATCGTGGGAGGCGGTTCGTTGCTGTTGCCAATCCCCCTCTCCGGGGCAATGGTGACGCTGCAGCATCACGTCGGTTTTTGGATTTTGCTTGCCGCAGTACCCTTCTGGTTATTGTTAGTGCCGATTTGGCTGCTCGTCCGCTATCGGCTCACGCACAAAGCGCTATGGGCGGTGACGGGTGCGCTGGTGCTGGTCTCCGCTTGGTGGGCGATTTGTCATTTGCGCAGGATCAGTCCCTGGGTGGTACTGGCCGTGATGGTCGCGATCTGGATTGCAGATAGTGCGGCGTATGGTGTAGGCAAGGCATTCGGCCGCCACAGGCTGGCGCCTGAAATCAGTCCTGGCAAGACTTGGGAAGGCGTGGTGGGGGCGTGGGTCGCCGTCACACTCTATGGGGTAGCCTTGTGGCTGATCTTGGACATCAGTCTTTGGTTGTTGGTGGGGCTGTGGGGGATGACCGTGATGAGCGTGATGGGTGATTTGTTCGAGTCTTTGCTCAAACGGCAGGCCAACGTCAAGGACAGTGGAAGCATTCTGCCAGGGCATGGTGGAATTTTGGATCGCATCGACGGCCTCATGCCGACTTTGCCGCTCACGGCTTTTTACGTGCACTTTCCTTTGTATTACACGGTATTGCATGAATAGACCGGTCAATGTCACGGTGTTGGGCTCCACGGGGACCATCGGCTTCAATACGCTCGATGTCATCGCACGACATCCCCAACGGTACCAGGTGTTCGCGTTGACCGCACAAAGTCGTTTTGAATCCTTGCTGGAGCAATGTCGGCGGTTTCGGCCGCGTTATGCCGTGCTGTTGGACGATGACGCCGCTCAACGGCTCGAAACCGCGTTGCGACAGGATGGATTGGATACCGAAGTGTTGTGTGGGCCACAAGCGCTCGAGCAAGTGGCGTCTGCCGACGAAGTGGATACGGTAATGGCAGCCATCGTCGGCGCTGCCGGATTGGGCCCCTCCCTTGCTGCTGCCCGGGCTGGCAAACGTGTGTTGCTGGCAAACAAGGAAACGCTGGTCATGTCCGGCAGTTTGTTCATGGAGACCGTTCGCCGTCACAAAGCGACATTGCTACCCATCGACAGCGAGCACAATGCGATTTTCCAGTGCATGCCTCAAGGACGGGCCCAAGGGTTGGGTGATCTGGGAATTACCAAGATATGGCTGACTGCTTCTGGTGGGCCGTTTCGCCGCTTAAGCCATGAGCAGCTCGCGCATGTCACACCCGAGCAGGCCTTGAACCACCCCAATTGGGTGATGGGACCCAAGATCACCATCGATTCCGCCACTCTCATGAACAAGGGATTGGAGGTGATCGAGGCACACTGGTTGTTTGGGGCGCAAGCGGATCAGATCGAAGTGGTGATACACCCGCAAAGCGTGATACATTCCATGGTTCAGTATAGCGATGGTTCGGTGCTGGCAGAACTGGGCAATCCCGACATGCGTACCCCGATCGCACATGCACTGGCATGGCCGGAGCGAATCGAGAGTGGCGTGGCACCGTTGGATATATTCGCTGCGGCCCGACTCGATTTCGAGCGGCCGGATACGACGCGGTTTCCTTGTTTGCGATTGGCATTCGAGGCCCTCACACTAGGGAAGACGGCGCCAGCCGTGTTGAATGCGGCCAATGAAGTTGCGGTACGTGCTTTTCTCGATCATGCCATCGCATTCCCCGATATTCCCAGACTGATCGAAGCCATCATGACAGCGATACCACTACAGCCCGTCACACGGATCGAAGACGTGATCTCGGCCGATCTGCTGGCGCGTCAGATGGCGGAAGAATGGGTGACGCGGCATAAAAAATGCTGACCCTGCTCGCATTTTTGGTCACCATAGGGGTGCTCGTCGTGGTGCACGAGTTTGGCCACTACTGGGTGGCGCGACGTTGTGGTGTCAAGGTACTGCGCTTTGCGATCGGTTTTGGCCAACCCTTGTACACGCGTACCTATGGTGAGGATCGCACGGAATTCGTGATCGCCGCGTTTCCACTCGGTGGGTACGTCAAAATGCTGGATGAGCGCGAAGGGCCCGTTGCGGCGCATGAACGCGCGCGTGCCTACAACCAGCAGAACGTATGGAAGCGGAGTGCCATCGTGATGGCGGGGCCTTTGGCCAATTTGCTGCTCGCCGTGGTGCTTTACTGGGTCCTGTTCATGAGTGGCGTCCCCGGCATGCGGCCGATACTGGGACCGGTCCCGGAAGGAACGCCGGCGGCACAAGCCAGCCTCAAAGGAGGGGAGCTGATCACCAAAGTGAATGGGATCACGGTACAAACGTGGCAGGACGTACGTTGGGCATTGCTGCAGCGATCCTTCGAGGAGGACGTCGCTGAAATCGAAGCGATCGGTGCACGCCATGAATCGCACCTGCATCGCTTGTCTCTTGCCGTATTGGCGGACGAAGATTTCGAGACCGACCTGCTGGACAAGTTGGGGCTGCATCCCGCCAGGCCTTCGATGCCGGCGCGGATCGGTGAAATCCTGGAAGGGGGGGCAGCGCAGCGGGATGGCTTGCAAGTGGGGGATCTGATACTGCGTGTCGATCGAACGCCGGTACCTGATTGGGAGACTTTCGTGGGCATGGTACGTAACAATCCCGGCAAGACGTTGGTGCTCGAGGTGTCTCGCGGGAATGCTGTTTTGACAGTCAGGCTCACCCCCGATGGCGTACAAGAAAATGGCTTGACCGTCGGCAGGATAGGTGCAGCATACCGTATGAATGAGGAAGAAAAGCGCCAATACCTGGTAGAGACCCGATATTCGCCATTGCCGGCACTGGGGCATGCCGTAAAGAAAACGTGGGATACTTCCGTCTTGAGCCTCAAAATGCTGGGCAGTATGGTCGTAGGTAGCCTCTCATGGAAAGGTGTGAGTGGACCATTGACCATTGCCAGCGTCGCCGGACAGACGGCACATGTCGGATGGAAAGCGTTCATCGGTTTTTTGGCGTTGGTCAGCATCAGCCTGGGCGTGCTCAATTTGCTGCCCATCCCGATGTTGGATGGAGGGCATTTGATGTATCATAGCATCGAAATTTTGAGGGGGAAGCCAGTGTCCGAGCGTGCCTTGGAGGTGGGGCACAAAGTCGGGTTGGGACTGCTGGGCTTGCTGATGGCCATCGCACTGTACAACGACATTAGCCGCATCGTCACGAGCTAGAACATCATGAAGCTACGTCTATTCCTGTTGCTGTGGGGGCAAGTCGCTGCGGCGATGGCCATGGAGCCCTTCGTGGTGAAGGATATTCGTGTCGAGGGCATTCAGCGTACCGAAGCCGGGACCGTGTTCAGTTACCTGCCGGTCAAGGTAGGCGAAGTCATGGATGACGAAAAGGCGGCTCAGGCAATCAAGGGGCTGTTCTCCACGGGTTTTTTCAAAGATGTGCGGTTGGAACGGGAAGGTGATGTGCTGGTCGTGACGGTAGAGGAACGTCCCGCCATCGCCAAGATCGATTTTTCTGGCAACACTTCCTTCCCGAGTGACAAGATGAAAGAGGGCCTCAAGCAGATTGGCTTGGCAGAAGGACTCATCTTCGACCGTTCTATGTTGGACAAGGCAGAGCAGGAAATCAAGCGCCAGTATCTGGCGCAGGGCAAATATGGTGCCAAGGTGAAGACCGTGGTATCCCCCATGGAGCGCAATCGGGTGGCGATCCGTTTCGATATCGAAGAAGGCCAGGTTGCCAAGATCAAGGCCATCAACATCGTGGGCAATCAGGCTTTCAGTGAATCGGAACTACTGGATCAGTTCAAGCTGACCACGCCGAACTGGATGAGCTGGTGGACCAAGGACGACCAGTACTCCAAGCAGAAATTGTCGGCGGATCTGGAAGCCTTGCGTTCTTTTTACATGAACCAGGGCTACATGGATTTCAGTATCGATTCCACCCAGGTCTCGATCACGCCGGATAAACGCGACATCTACATTACGATCAGTATCACCGAGGGTGAGAAATACACGGTGTCTGACATCAAGTTGGCGGGTGAAATGGTGGTGCCCGAGGAAGATTTGAGTAAATTGATCTTGTTGGAAAAAGGGGAGGTCTTCAACCGCCAGAAAATCACCGAATCCACCAAAGCGATGGGGGAACGTCTGGGCGATGAGGGCTATGCTTTTGCCAACATCAATGCCGTCCCCGAAGTGGACAAGGAAAACCGCACCGTCGCTTTCACTTTCTTCGTGGATCCGGGACGCCGGGTGTATGTGCGCCGTATCAATATCTCTGGCAATACCCGTACCCGTGATGAAGTGTTACGTCGCGAAATGCGTCAACTGGAATCCGCCTGGTATTCCACTTCCAAGATCGAACGTTCCAAGCAGCGCTTAGAACGCCTGGGTTACTTCGAAGACGTCAATGTGGAAACGCCCGCCGTGGCTGGAACCACTGATCAAGTGGACATCAATGTCGACGTCAAGGAAAGATCCACGGGGAGTGTGATGTTCGGCGCGGGATTGTCCAGCGCGGAAGGCTTGATGTTTGGAGTCACCATCAACCAGAGCAATTTTTTGGGGACGGGCAATCGGGTTAATGCCCAGGTGAATACCGGCAAGGTCAACACCACCTATTCGTTCTCGTTCACCGACCCTTACTATACCCCCGATGGGATCAGTCGGGGGTTCGACATCTACCGCAAGGACGTCGATTCCGGCTCCTTGGACGTGGGGAATTTCACCAGCTCTTCCTATGGGGCAGGCATACGTTTCGGCATTCCTTTGAATGAGCGGGATAGCGTGGGTGCCGGCCTGACGTTCGACTACACTATGATCGACCTGGGGGACAAGAGCCCACAGCGGTATGTGGATTACTGTAACAGCGTCCAAGGTTGTGACAATACGACCTTGCGTTTGGATCTGAGCTGGGCGCATGATACACGCGACAGTATCATCTTTCCCAACAAGGGGGTCCTGCAGCGGATCACGACCGAATTCGGTTTGCCTGGGCTAGATCAGCAATACTACAAACTGAGCTACCAGCATACTTGGTACAAGAATCTCACCAAGAATCTGACCCTCATGCTCAACGGCGAAATCGGTTATGCAGGAAGCTATGGTTCCAGTGACTATCCATTTTTCAAGAATTTCTACGCGGGGGGTGTGACATCGGTGCGTGGTTATGAAACCAGTTCATTGGGGCCGCGCGGCATCGACAACAACACCGGCAATGATTATGCCCTGGGAGGTACGCGTCGTTTGGTGGCCAATGCAGAATTGTTCTTTCCGGTTCCCTTCTTGAAAGACAGCAAGCAGTTCCGGCTTTCGGCTTTCGTCGATGGGGGCTCGGTATGGAGTGGCGATACGATCGCACAGTCCAAAGGGTGCGATGGCACATTGGGTGACTGTTTGCGTTTTTCGGCGGGCATAGGCGTGAGCTGGTACTCGCCGTTTGGTCCGATCAAGATCGTGCTGGCCGAACCCTTGAATGCCACGCAGGAAGACAAGACCCAAATGTTACAGTTCACCATGGGATCGCAGTTCTGAAATTGAATCACTCTAGGAGGACCTAATTGAGCAACCTATTGAAATCATTGCTGGCCAGCAGTCTCGTTTTGTTGACGAGTAGCGTCTTCGCGGCGGATACCAAGTTGGGGTTCGTCAATGTGGAGCAGATCCTCAAGGAGGCACCCCAGACGGCGGAGAGCGGGAAAAAACTGGAGAAGGAATTCAGTGGCCGCCAACAGGAGCTCGAACGCATGGCGAAGCAAATCAAGGACATGGAAGCTGCTTTGGACAAGGAAAGTTTGACCTTGTCAGAAACGGACCGTCGCAATCGGGAACGTGATCTTTCCAATCTGAAGATCGAGTTTCAGCGCAAGCAGCGTGAACTGCGTGAGGACATCAACTTGCGCAAGAACGAAGAGTTGGGTGCCCTGCAGGAGCGCATCAACAAGGCCGTCACGTCCGTGGCCGAAGCCGAGGGATACGATATCGTGATTTATAGCGGCGTGGCTTATGCCAGCAAGAAAGCGGACATCACGGAAAAGGTATTGAAAGCGCTCGGTAAAAAATAACCATTTGCTGCCTGTCGACTCAGGGGGATGCTGGTGCCTTGTACCTTGCCGGAGATTGCGGCACGACTGGGAGGGGTGGTGCGCAATGACAATGGGGTCATCATTCGACAAGTCGCTTCCCTGGAAAATGCCCAGAGCGACCAGATCAGTTTTCTCGTGGACAGGAGGTACCTCCCCCAATTGGCAAAGACGCGCGCAGGGGCGGTTCTGGTCTCTCCCCAGTACGCCGAATCGACGTCGTTACCATGTATCGTCACGGACAATCCTTACGCCTACTTCGCCCGGTTGGTGGCTTTGCTGAACGCAGAGGAGGCCACGCCCCCCGGGATCGATAGCGCCGCCCGTGTGGCCGAAGATGCAGAGATTGCTCCCACGGCGAGCATTGGGCCGTACTCCAGTATAGGACGGGGAGCTCGTATCGGCGATGGTGTCGTGATCGGTGCCGGTTGCCATATCGGAGATCGCTGTGAAATCGGCGCGGAGTCCCGGCTGTTTCCCAATGTGGTCATCTACCCAGGGTGCAAGATAGGTGTGGGGTGTATCATCCATGCCGGCGCAGTGATCGGTGCCGATGGCTTCGGTCATGCTTCCGATGCGGGGCATTGGGTCAAGATTCCCCATATCGGACGAGTGGTGGTGGGCGATCATGTCGAAATTGGGGCCAACACCACCATAGATCGTGGGACACTGGACGACACGGTGATCGAAAACGGTGTCAAACTCGACAATTTGATCCAGATCGGCCACAACTGTCGGATTGGTGCCGATACCGTGATCGCGGGTTGTGCCGGCATCGCAGGCAGTGCCCGGATTGGCCGCCAGTGCAAGATAGGTGGAGCCGCGATGATTCTGGGGCATCTCGAAATCGCCGATGGCGTGACGATTTCGCCAGGAAGCATGATCACGCGTTCCATCACCAAAACGGGGACGTATACTGCTTTGATGCCTTTCCAGCCCCACGCAAACTGGCTGAAAACGGCGGCTCAGCTTCGTCATCTTGAATCGCTGGCCAGGCGCGTTTGTGAGCTGGAACGACAAATCAATGAACTAAAGGAAAGCCGCCCATGACCAGCATGGACATACATGAAATCCTCAATTATCTGCCCCATCGTTACCCGTTTCTGCTGGTGGATCGCGTAGTTGCCCTGGAAGAAGGCAAGGAAATCACGGCAATCAAAAATGTCACCATCAACGAGCCTTTTTTCCCGGGGCATTTCACTTATCACCCCGTGATGCCGGGGGTACTCGTGGTCGAAGCGATGGCGCAGGCTGCAGCAATTTTGTCTTTCAAGACCATGGGGCGGCGGCCTTCCGATGATTCGGTGTATTACTTTGCCGGAATCGACAATGTGCGCTTCAAGCGCCCCGTCTCCCCGGGAGACCAACTCTTGTTGCAGGTCAAGATAGATCGCATCGTGCGGGGGATATGGAAATACTCGGGTAGAGCGTTGGTGGATGACAGTCTCGTCGCCGAGGCAGAGCTGCTCTGCACGCTCAAGATGATCAAGTGATTCATCCTACTGCGATCGTCGACTCCAAAGCCGAGTTGGCTTCCGATGTGGAAGTCGGACCTTATTCCATCATAGGACCGAATGTTTTCATCGATACGGGTACCCATATTGGCGCCCACGTCGTGATCGAGGGACCCACCCGTATTGGAAAAAACAATCGGGTCTACCAATACGCCTCGCTGGGGGCCGCCCCTCAAGACAAGAAATATGGTGGAGAGCCGACATGGCTGGAAATCGGCGATGACAACACCATCCGCGAATTTTGCACCTTTAACCGTGGTACGGTGCAGGATGCGGGAGTGACCCGCATCGGGAATGACAATTGGATCATGGCCTATGTACACATCGCGCATGACTGTCAGGTGGGTGACCATACCATACTGGCCAACAACGCTTCTTTGGCTGGTCACGTGCATTTGGCTGATTATGCGATTCTGGGTGGATTCACGCTGGTGCATCAATTCTGTAAAATTGGTGCGCATGTGATCACCGCAGTGGGCACCGTCGTTTTCAAGGACATCCCGCCTTATGTCACCGCTGCGGGTTATGATGCCACCCCACATGGCATCAATGCTGAGGGGCTGAGACGTCGTGGCTTTACTCCAGAACGCATCGCTGCCATCAAGCGCGCCTACAAAACGCTCTATCGTTCCGGCCTGACGCTGGAGGAAGCCAGAGTGGCCCTTACCGAACAAAGCCGGGAAGCCCCTGATTTGACTATTCTGGTGGATTTTCTGTCTACCTCTACGAGAGGCATCATTCGTTAGTTTTTTCATGCCAACGATTGGGATCGTGGCCGGAGAAGCCTCCGGCGATTTGCTTGGCAGCCATCTGGTAGCCGCACTGCAAGCACGCCGTCCAGGGCTGGAGTTCGTCGGTATAGGGGGCCCCAAAATGATGGCGGCTGGTGTACGGTCACTGTACCCCATGGAACGTCTGGCGGTTCGGGGCTATTTCGAGGTGCTTCGCCATTATTGGGGGTTGCTGCGGATACGGCGGGAACTCACCCACTATTTTCTTGGAAACCCGCCCGATTTGTTCATAGGCATAGACGCACCCGACTTCAATCTCGGGTTGGAAGCCGTACTGCGCAAACGGGGCATTCGGACGGTACATTACGTCAGCCCCTCGATTTGGGCTTGGCGGCGTGGCCGTATTCGGCAGATCCGACGTGCCGTATCCCATATGTTGTGTCTGTTTCCGTTCGAGAAGCCAATATATGATGAGGCCGGGATCCCGGCCTCTTACGTCGGTCATCCAGCGGCCGACTCCATCCCACTGGAGTACGATACGAGATTGGCGCGTGAAGAACTCAAGCTCAAAAAGACGGGCTTGGTGATCGGGCTGCTACCGGGCAGCAGGCAAAGCGAGCTCGATTACATGGCCGATCTTTTCGTTCAGGCTGCGTTGCAGATCGTGGCCGAAGTGCCCGATGTGCAATTTCTGGTGCCTTTGGTGAGCCGGGAGACACGTGATAAGTTTGAGCATGCGATCCACCGCAACAATGCGCAAGAACTTTCGTTCAGGCTGCTGTTTGGCCATTCCAGGATGGCGATGGCTGCATCGGATGGACTGATCGTGGCTTCCGGGACGGCGACGCTGGAAGCGGCTTTGCTCGGACGTCCCATGGTGATCGTTTATCGTATGTCGGCGCTGAGCTGGTGCATCATGAAACGTATGGCTTATCTACCATGGGTGGGATTGCCCAACATTTTGGCAGGCGAAACCGTAGTGCCGGAATTGTTGCAAAAACAGGCGACGCCGGAAGCATTGGCGGATGAATTGTTGCGCTTAATCTTCGATAAGCACAGAGTGAACGACATCCAGCGCAAATTTGCCGAACTGCACCGTCAGCTGCGCCAAGACACGGCCCAAAAAGCGGCCACGGTTATCCTGGACATGCTTCCATGAAGCTGTTGTGCGGGGTGGACGAAGCTGGTCGAGGCCCGCTGGCAGGAGCCGTTTTCGCTGCAGCCGTGATTCTCGACCCAGCGCGACCTATCGACGGCCTGGCCGATTCCAAAAAGCTCACTGAGGCCCAGCGTGGCAGACTGGCACGGCTGATACGCGAACGCGCCTTGGCTTGGTGTGTGGCACAAGCCAGCGTGGAAGAAATAGATCGTCTCAATATCTTGCGCGCCAGTTTGCTGGCCATGCAGCGGGCAGTAGAAGGGCTGGCCGTCGCACCTCATGAAGTTTGGGTCGATGGATTGCATCGTCCTTCTCTGGCATATCCGACGCGCGCGGTTGTCAAAGGGGACAGTACAGTGGCGGAAATATCGGCTGCGTCGATTTTGGCCAAGACTGCTCGGGATGAAGACATGTACCGGCTGCATGCCATTTATCCGCAATATGGCTTCGATCGGCACAAGGGATACCCCGTCCCGCAACATCTCAAGGCTATGGCCATCCACGGGGTTTCGCCGGTGCATAGGAAAAGCTATGGGCCGGTGCGAAAACTTCTCGTCTAGTCTGAATGGCCTGCTGCGCGGCCGGAAGGTGGGGTAGGGGATATTGGACTTCGGCCGCTGCATTGCAGCTTAACGTTCGCGATGCGCACGCCAGCCTACGCTGCAACCTGGGGTTGGGCTTTCTCGCCACTTTTTGTCATGTCTTGATCGCTTTCGCTGCGTGCACGTAAGCCGCAAGGACACTCGCAATCGTTTTACAGGGTTTCCCTAGTGTTTGGCAGCGGCTGCTGCGGCAGCCGCCGACGCCGCTGCCGCAGTGGCTGCGGCGGCAGCAGAAGGCTGTCGAGTGGCGGCTTGGTCAGGTTTAGGGGGAGCCGGTTCAAGAGGGGCTGGGGGTTGGACCGGCGTGGCCGTTGGAGGATGCGGGGATTGTGCCGCGGACGATGATGGTGCTGCGTTCGATTCAGCCGTGGTCTGGTCGAGCTTGCCTTCGTCATGCAGGATCGCTTCCTCGGCTTCCTTGTTCAACACGATGATGCTGATGCGGCGATTGATCGGGTTGGTGGGGTTGGCTTTGTCGAACAGCACGGCAGATGACAACCCTACCACGCGCGCCACTTTGTCGTCACTCATCCCACCTTCCACCAGCGCCCGTCGTGAAGCATTGGCACGGTCGGCGGACAATTCCCAGTTGGTGTAGGTTCCGGAAAACTTGGAGTAGGGAGTGGCATCGGTATGACCGGAAAGGCTGATCCTATTGGGGACGTTGTTGATGACTTTGCCGATTTCGCGCAGGATGGCGACTGCGTATGGCTGCAGGACCGAGCTCCCGATATTGAACATGGGTCGATTTTCCTTGTCGATGATCTGGATGCGTAAGCCTTCCTTGGTGATTTCGAGCAGCAGCTGATCCTTGAATGGCTTCAGTGCCTCGCTGGCGTCGATGGCCTGTTCCAGCTCTTTTTTCAGTTCCAGCAGGCGTTGTTTGTCATCCAGCGTGATTTTGCCGACTTCGGGCTGGGTTTCTTCGGTTTTCTTGGGAATCTCGTCCGGATTGGAGCCCCGTTTGGTATCGCCTTCCGAATAGGTGACGTCTTTGCCCCCACCCACTTTGATCATGCTGGTACTGGCTCCCCCGGGCCCAGCGATCGGGCTTGGATTGTTGAAGAAATCGGAAATCGCTTGCTTTTGTTCCTTGGTGGTGGAGCCTAGGAGCCACATCAGCAGAAAAAACGCCATCATGGCGGTCACGAAGTCGGCATAAGCGATCTTCCACGCCCCACCATGATGGCCGTGACCGCCTTTCTTGATTTTCTTGACGATGATCGGCTGGGTATTGTCTTCCGCCATGATGGTCGTGCCAAGGAAATATTATTTTTTCTGCTTGACGTGCTCTTCGAGTTCCAGGAAACTGGGGCGCACGTTCGAAAACAATACCTTACGGCCGAATTCAACGGCCACCTGTGGCGCATAGCCATTGAGGTAGGCGATGATGCAGGTTTTGATGCAGAGGTAATACTTGGCCTCCTCTTCCATCTGATAGTTGAGGGAAATTGCGATCGGGCCGACCAATCCATAGGAAAGCAGAATCCCCAACATGGTCCCCACTAGGGCTGCACCGATTTTGTGCCCCAGCTCTTCTGGCGGCCCAGCGATGGCGGCCATGGTGATCACTACACCAAGCACCGCAGCCACGATACCAAATGCGGGCAAGGCATCGGCTGCGCCTTGGATTGCGCTCACGGGGGTATGAGCTTCATGATGATGGACTTCCAGTTCCGCATCCATCAAGTTTTCAAGCTCGAATGCGTTCATGCTACCTCCAACCATCATGCGGAAGTAGTCACAAATGAATTCCAGCGCATGGTGATCTGCCAATACGCTGGGATACTTGCTGAAGATGGGACTTTTTTCAGGCTCCTCGATATCGGCCTCCAAGGCGATCAGACCATCTTTACGAATTTTGGAGAATAGCGCGTAGAGCAGTGCCAGCAGCTCCATATACCGTTCTTTTTTGTAGCTCGATCCTTTGAGCAACTTGACGACTCCACCAAAAGCCGACTTGATGACGGAAATGGGATGCGCAATGAAAAATGCGCCGAACGCGCCTCCTGCGATGATCAATAGTTCGGTTGGTTGATAAAGCGCGCCCAAGCGACCGCCGTGTAGGACATACCCCCCCAGTACACAACCGAACAGAATGACGGCACCGACGATCAGATTCATGAACCTAGCCCTTGTTTGCGTGTTGTATTTGGATGTTTAGAATACGTGTCAGATTCTGCTATGAAACCAGCATTACCGCAAGGTTTGCGGATTGCAGGTGAGTTGCGTATCATCGGGCGTTCTCAAGGAAGACTCACTTTGTCCAATCAGCTCGAAGCCTGGGTCGAGCGGCTCCTGCCACGGGAAATCCCCGTTCTCGATTCCACCTTACAAAGACTGCGTCAGCTTCGATCCAACTCCAACGTCTCTGCCGCGAAGATTGGGGCAGAGATCATGGTCGATCCCATGCTCACGTTCAAGTTGATGCGGTTGGCCAATGCCGGCAAGCGAGGAGAGTTCGCCCAGCGGATCGCGATTCCGGAGCATGCCGTGATGATGCTGGGGCTCGATGCCGTGTTCGAGCAGATGCAAAAAACGCCGGTAGTCGAACACCACTTATCGTCGGATGCCGCTTCAGGGTTGTTGCGTTGTGCGGCACGGGCTTATCATGCGGCCTGTCATGCGCGCGAGTGGGCCATAAAACGTTTGGACATCAATCCCGACGAAGTCTATGTCGCTGCTTTGTTGCATGGTCTGGGCGAGATGGCACTGTGGGCGGCAGAACCGGAACTGATGCTGATCCTCGAAAGAGACAGATTGCGGCAAACGGGCAGTGCCGCCGAGCAGGAGCGGCTGGGTTTCACGCTGGAGGCGCTTTCCCTCGCGTTGGCGCAACACCACAATCTCCCGCCTTTAGTGATGGCGGCGCTGCATCCCGAGTCACCGGAGGAGCCAGTGCGGGTACGTCATGTTCGGCTGGCCTGCCGCTTGAGTCGAGATACCGAGCGCGGATGGTATGATGCGGCGGTCATCGCTGATCTCGAGCAGATTGCCGAGGCGCGGCGGCTGTCGTTGGACGAGACCGTGGCACAAGTGCACCGTGCCGCGGTTGAGATCGCCCGACGTCGCACTTTCCCCGGTGTCCATCCGCCGGCCAGATGGTTGCCCATGTTGCCGGGAGAGTGGCCTTTGGAAGAGGCGACCACCTCGGTCAACGCGGCTTCGTCACCAGCCCGCCCCCAGCATGAGAGCGGCGACGCCCAAAGCCGCCACCACGCGGCTGGGACTTCCGCGACGTTACATGATGTGATAGCCCAGACGGCGCGCAGCATGTCGGGGATGGGCCTGAGGCGCGTCGTTTTCGCTTTGTTGACCCGTGATCGGACTACTCTGGCGGCGAAATACGTGGTTGGGGTGGAAGAAGGCGCTGCGTTGCGGTCGTTTCGATTCAGCATGGATACCAGGCATTTGTTTAGTGTTTTGATGGCAAAACCGCAGGCGGTTTGGATGACACCCGCCAATCGTCAAAAATATGCCGCCTACTTGAACGAAGACATTGCGGGCGTTACCTCTGGCCACGAATTTTTTGCCATGTCGGTGAGCGTGCATGGCAGGATGGTAGGACTATTTTATGCCGACGGCGCGGGTTCCGCCCTAAGTCATGAAGGGTATGAAAAATTCAAAACGCTGTGCTTGCAGGCTGCTACACGAATGGCACACCTTACGCAATCCACATGAAAGCCGGGGTATCGCAGGTGAAACCAGAGATGGCGGGCGATGGAAGCAGGATACGAACGCGCTGAAACGGGTGGCATGGCCACAGAAGCCGATGACATTCACATGAATGCATATCGGACTTGGCTGATCAGGCGCGGAGAGCTCGTCAAAGGTCCGTTCCCCGAGCCGCTCGTATGCCAGTACATCTTACTTGGGCGCATCCGTGATTCCGACCTACTGAGCACGGACGGACATGCTTGGTCATCCTACACGGCTATTCCTGAAATCATGGCGCATCTCCATTCCATGTTGGTCGTCCCGCTGAGTGATGGCACGGACCCATCTTGGCAAGAGGAACGTAGACAGGCGCTGTTACGTCATCTGGACGAACGTAAATGTCCCGATCGACGTGAAAGTCAGCATGTCGAACTGGATGCGCGATGGCGAGAACAGCGTCGTGGCGAAGAACGCAGAAAAAACCCGGAATCCGAGTCGCAACGCCTTCATCGCCAAATCTTGCACGAAGTGGACCGATCGCTCAAGAAAGAACGCACTCCGTCTCTGGTCGTGTTGATGTTGTGGATTGCGGGGTTGTTTCTCGTCGGGTGGCTCCTGTACCACTTCCAACATCCCACCCCGATCCGGGTCGAATTGCGTTTCGCCTCCCAAGCCGATTGTGATGCAGCGCCCGCCAAGGGTGTCGATTGGCATGGGTGCGACAAATCTGGATACCTATTGGTGGGCGCCGACCTGCGGGGTGCGAATTTGACGAATGCCAACCTGTACGGGGCCAACCTATCCTATGCCCAGCTCGAGGGGGCCGATTTGTCTGGAGCCATCTGGACGGATGGGCGCCAATGCGCTCCCGGTTCGGTGGGAAGATGCAAATAGGGCCCGACTGCGGTTACGAGCCAGGCAAAACACCGTATTTCACAATAACCCGAGCAGGGTTTCCGCATTCGACACCTCGAACTTGCCCGAGGCTTCCACGCCGATGTATTTCACCACGCCATCGTCGACCAGCATGGCGAAGCGATAGCAGCGTATGCCCATCCCGTTGGGCGTGAGATCGCGTTCCAAGCCGAGTTTTCGGGCATATTCGGCGCTGCCATCCGCCATCATGCGCACCTTGCCGCCGGCTTTCTGCTCGCGCCCCCAGGCCGCCATCACGAAAGCGTCGTTGACCGCCATGCACCAGATTTCATCCACTCCCTTCGCCTTGAGTTGGTCATGCAGCCGGACGTAACCCGGCAGGTGTTGCGCCGAACACAACGGCGTAAAGGCGCCCGGAACGCCGAAGATGATGATTTTCTTGCCTTTGGTGGCGGCAACGACATCCACTGGCTGCGGGTTCATCGGGCAGCCAGTGGCAGGATCGAATTCGGTGCACTCGGTCAGCTTGCCTTCTGGCAAGCGCTCTCCAACTTGAATGGCCATGATGCCTCCTTGTGATGTCGGGGGATTTGTGGATAGAATTCCATATCCGACTAATAAAGTCAACAATAGGGGCGCCATGAACGACCAAACCAAATTGCGCTGGGGTATTCTGGGAGCGGCGCGTGTCAACGAGCGCCTGCTGCCGGCCATCGTCGAAGCATCCAACGCGCAGCTGGCGGCGATCGCCAGCCGCCGCCCGGGCGCGGCGCAGGAAACGCTGTGCAGGTATGCACCCGACGTGCGGGACGTGCGCATCCACGACACTCTGGAAGCCCTGCTGGAAGATGGCGCGGTACAGGCCGTCTATCTGCCTCTCGCCAACCATGAGCACGCGGAATGGGCGCTGCGCGCCATCCGGTCGGGCAAGCACGTCCTGGTCGAAAAGCCGATGGCGCTGGCGGTGGCGGACATCGAGGCCATCGAGGCTGCCGCCGCCCAGCACCGGGTCATTGCGATGGAAGGGTTCATGTACCGGTTCCATCCCCAGCATGCGCGCGTGCAGGAAATCGTCGCTTCCGGGCTGATCGGCGAAGTGCGCTCGGCGCGCGCCAGTTATTCTTTCCTGATGCGCCCGGCACGCCTTTATCGACTGGCACGGCCTATCGAGCAGGGTGGAGGTGCGCTATGGGACATCGGGCCCTATGCCATCCATTCTCTGCGCTGGTGTTTCGGAACGGAGCCGCTAGCCGCATGGGCGGTGGCCAAATACACGGAAAGCGGGGCGGACAGCGTGATGAGCGGCGTGCTGGATTTCGGGGCAGGCCGGTTCGGCCATTTCGACATCAGCTTCGAACGCTCCCGCAAGTCGGAATACGAAATCCTGGGCACCCGGGGGGGCGTCAAATGCCACGCCGCGTGGCAGCTGCCCGGCGACGTGCCGGTGATTTCCTGGTGGACGGACGATGGGCGCGAAGCGGTGGAACGCTACCCGGCAGCCAACCATTTCAATCTGGAAATCGAGCATTTCAGCGACTGCGTGTTGAAGGGCAGAGCGCCATTACTGAGCCTCGAGGATGCCAAAGCCAACTGCCGTGCCCTCGTTGCGGTGATGAATTCCACCCGTAGTGGCAAAGCCGAACCCGTGGTTTGATGGCGGGAAGCGGGTCATTGCGGATCGATGCATTCCATTGCAAGGCCTGTGAGCCCTGGTGGTGTCACATCTGGTTCTTCACCCGACCAAAGTGCGAATGTGGGCAGTAACGCTGTCCGCCAATGCCACGAGCTCATAGCCGCCTTCCAGCACCGAAACGACACGCCCTTGCGCATGTCGGCGCGCCACTTCCAGGATGAATTCCGTCACCCAGACGTAATCGCTTCTGACCAGACGTAGGTCGGCCAGGGGGTCGTCGCGGTGAGCGTCGAAACCCGCCGAAACGAAAACGAATTGTGGCGCGAATTTTTCCAGGGCGGGGGCGAATTCGCGTTCCACCGCCTGGCGAAAGGCGGCACCATCCGTACCGGCGGGTAAAGGCACATTGATCACATGTTCGCTACGGGTGTCGGCCCCCCGGTAAGGATAGAATGGGTGCTGGAAAGTCGAGCACAACATGACGCGAGGATTCTCGCGGAATATGTCTTCGGTGCCATCCCCATGATGCACGTCGAAATCGATGATGGCGGCGCGCTGAATCCCGTATTCCGCCAGCGCATGGGCCACCCCCACCGCGACATTGTTGAAAATGCAGAAGCCTGCGGCCCGGGAGCGCCCGGCGTGGTGGCCAGGCGGTCGTACGCAGCAGAACGCATTGCGTGCCTTGCCGGACATCACCAGGTCGACCGCCAAAATGGCCGAGCCCGCCGCACGAAGCGCTGCAGCAAGGGTCATCGGCCCCATCACGGTATCTGGGTCGAGACGCACCACACCGGCTTGCGGGGCTATGGCGCGAATGTGGCGTATATATGCCGGGGTGTGGACCCGCGCCAGCTGCGAATCGGTTGCCGGCGGGGCATCGTGTACTTGCAGATAGTCGTACAGGTGCGCTGACATCAGCCTATCCTTGATGGCCGAAATGCGTGCGGGAGACTCCGGATGATGGCCATCCATCACGTGCAGCAGAGTGTCGGGATGAGAAATGAAAGCAGTGGACATGTCACACTCACGCCGGGTTTTGGAGGATCCTATGGTAGCACCGCAAGCGTTCCAGCGCGATGTCGCCACGTTCCACGGCCAGGCGTATTGCGCAGTCCGGTTCGTTCAGATGACGGCAGTCGTTGAACCGACATCGTCCCAGGAAAGGGCGGAATTCTATGAAAGCGGATTCAATCTGTTCCTGTGTCAGGTGGGCGAGCCCGAATTCTTGCAAACCAGGAGAATCGATCAAACTGCTGTTGGGATCGAGACGATAGAGACGGGTGGCGGTAGTGGTATGCTTACCACTGTCCAGGGCCGTCGAGATTTCCCGGGTACGAGCCCGGGCTGTGGGCAGTAGTGCATTGATCAAGGTCGATTTGCCCATGCCGGATTGTCCCACCAGGATGCTGGTCTGTCCTGCCAGCCACGGTCGCAGGGGTGCGACGTCTTGCTTGGCACTGACGACGAGCACGGCATACCCAAGCTTTTCATAAAGGCGCAATTTTTCCAACGTCGCAGCCGTTTCGGGCAGGTCGGCTTTGTTGAGCAACAGCAGGGTGCGTACCCCTTCGGCTTCGGCAGCCACCAGGCAACGGTCGAGCAATTCGGGATGATAGGACGGGCGGGCCGCCAGCACGATGATGACCTGTGTCACGTTGGCCGCCAGTAGTTTTTTACGGAAGGCATTGCTGCGGTAGAACAGACTGCGGCGTTCGAGCCACCGTTCCACCACCCCTTCATTCATGCTGGTCTGCTTGATTTCGACGCGATCGCCACAGGCCAGTTCACTTTTCTTGCCACGTGTCACGCAACTGATGAGGCGGCCCTCTGGCAGCTCGACGTCGTAGCGCTTGCCGTAAGATGAGACGACCAAGCCATATGTAGTGTGCTCAGTGGCAGTCACTTCAGGAGATGCTGGTCGAAATCGAGGGTGTGCTGACTGAAAATCTCGGTGATTTTTTCCTGTAACAACCGTATGGCAGCCGCGGTCTGCCCATGATGACTCATTTGCGTCGATTGGGGAATCAGCACGTTCCTGATCTCTTGCAATAGCCTGGTATGCTCCGCTTGATGGTGACGGAAATACGCGTCATCCTCGGGCGATGCGAGGCAGCGGCGCATGAGCTCTTCTTCATGCTCGAAATGCTCCTCGATCAGCTCGATGAAGTCGAACTGGAAGGATACCAGCAACCCTTGACAGGAAGCCATTTTCTCCCTGCCACATCGTTTGCAGTCGACGGACGTGTCGAATTCGCTGCAGGTATGTTGCAGGTCGTGCAAGAACGCCGTCAGTCGATCGTGTTCCTGCACGATGCGCAAGCGGTCGCCCTCGGAAATCGCGATAGATAGGGGAAAAGGTGGCAGCATCGCTGGGGAGCGCTCATCCATCATTGTTCGAAATGGTAATACTTGTCATTGAGGTAGCGTGCCACGTGCAATTCTTCCTCCTCGAACCATTTGAGTCCAAGATTGGTATTGCAGATGCGAATTTGCGAAAGCAGCCCCTGAGCCGATTTGACTCGTCTGTCCGGACGGGTATAGATGGCCGAGCCATCTCCCCCATGGCTTCTGGCATGGCAGGCCACACAGTATTTTTCCACCAGTCGTTTGCCGGCCTTCGGGTCGCCGCCGGCAAACGGGTCGGCTTGCGCGGAGGAGGTAAAGGCAATGGCGGCAAGCAGGATCAGATAATTTCTCATCATCGTCTCCTTCCTAAACGGGCACCTGCTTTTCCAGGCGAGCGATCCGAATACTGGCCGGCGGGTGCGAATCATAAAAAGCCGAATGCAATGGATCCGGTGTCAGTGTGGAAGCATTGTCCCGGTACAGCTTGACTAGCGCCTCGATCAGATGCTTGGCATTACTGTGTCGTGCAGCATACGCATCGGCCTCGAATTCGTTCTGGCGGGCATAGGCTGCGAACAAGGGTCGCAGGATGAAAGTCAGTACTGGCGAAATCAGCAAGAACAACAACAGGGCCATGTGATCACTGGGGGTGCTGACACCGAGGCCAGCATAGAACCACGTTTCTTGCTTGAGCCAGCCCAGCAGGGCGAGGCCGGCAAAACTGGTGACGAACATCATGATGATGCGTTTGATGACATGATGATGGTGATGGTGACCTAGCTCATGCGCCAATACTGCTTCGATTTCATCTGCATTCAAACGTTCCAGCAGCGTATCGAAAAAAACCACACGCTTGCTCGCCCCTAACCCGGTGAAATAGGCATTGCCGTGACTGCTTCGTCGTGAGCCATCCATCACGAACAAGCCTTGGGACCTGAACCCGCACTTGGCCAGCAGTGCTTCGATGCGTATCTTCAGTGATTCGTCCGTCAAGGGGGAGAATCGATTGAAAAGCGGGGCGATGAAGGTGGGGTAGATGGCCAGGATGAACAGATTGAACACCGCCCATACACACCACAACCACAGCCACCAAGTATGTCCGGCACTCTGCATCAGCCACAGGGCCGTGACGAGCAACGGAAGGCCCAGGACGAGACCGATCACGGCATGCTTGAACACATCCTGGAAGAACATGGCAGGAGTCATCTTGTTGAAATCGAAGCGTGCGTCGATGACGAACGTGCGGTAATAATCAAAGGGGATGTCGACCAGTGCGGTGATGATGAATGTCACCACGATGACACAGCCGCCATGCCATAGCGGGTGGGTTTGCAGCAGTTCTGCCAGACTGGAGTCCAGCCATTGCAGGAAGCCACCTAAGGTCAATACCAAAAGCAGCAGCGTTTGCGTCGCCGTTTCGTACAGTCTCAGGCGAATCTTGGCGATGTTGTAGTCAGCCGCCTTCTGGTGGGCCTGCAGGCTGATACTACTGGAAAACGCGGCTGGCACTGCCTCACGGTGGGCCGTAATGTGACGGATTTGCCGCCACCCGAGCCACTGTTGGATGAAAAGTGTGGCGGCGAGCAGGCAGACGAACAGGATGGAGCATGCAGTCGCTGTCATCGGGCGAAACCGAGTTAAAATCTATCTTTGGAATAGAACATGGAACTCAATTATGGCACAGGACGGCGATAATCTGATATGGATAGACCTCGAAATGAGTGGTCTGCAGCCGGACACCGATCGCATCCTGGAGATGGCCGTGGTCATCACGGATGCCCGCCTCAATGTACTGGCGCAATCGCCGGTGCTGGTGGTGCATCAGCCGGACGAAGTGCTGGATGGCATGGATGCCTGGAACAAAGCCACCCACGGTAAATCCGGGCTGATCGACAAGGTGAAGGCATCAACCCTGGACGAAACTGCTGCAGAAGCCTTGATGATCGCATTCCTCGAGCAATACGTTCCACCGGGGAAATCTCCCATGTGCGGCAATTCCATCTGCCAGGATCGACGCTTCCTGGCGCGCTACATGCCCAAACTCGAGGCCTATTTCCATTACCGCAACTTGGACGTGAGCGTGTTCAAGGAGCTGGCGCGCCGTTGGAAACCCGCGGTTTACGATGGTTTCAAAAAGGAGAGTAGTCATACCGCCTTGGCCGATATCCTCGAATCCATCGAGGAGCTGAAATACTATCGCGAACACTTCATCAAGCTGGACTAGGGCTCCTGGAAGCGCGCCTCGGAAAAGAAAACGGGCGCATGGTTGCGCCCGAAGGGGAGGAGATTGGGCCAGGAGATGGCCTGTCCAATCTGAAGCAATAAGAATGCCAGTTTTATTGAAGTAAAGAGCGGTAGACTTCGAGGTATTCCTTGGCACTACGCGTCCAGCTCAAATCCTGCCGCATGCCGTTTGTTTGCAGTTTCCGCCAGGTTTTCTTATCTTCGAACGTGCCCACGGCGCGACGTATGCAGGTCAGGAATTCAGCCTCGTTTGCGTGTTCGAACACGAATCCCGTAGCCTTACCCGATTCCAGATTCGTTTCGCAGGCATCATGGACGGAATCGGCCAGTCCGCCGGTGCGCCTGACGACCGGCGGTGTCCCATAGGCTAGGCCATACATCTGATTCAGCCCGCAGGGCTCAAAACGTGAAGGCATGAGGAAGATGTCACTCCCCGCCATGATCTGGTGGGACAGTGACTCACTGTAACCGATGGTTACGCTCACCCGGCCTGGATGCGCCTTGTGAAGTTGGTTGAAGCCGAATTCCAAAGCTGGGTCACCGCTGCCCAGCAGTACGATCTGTGCTCCTTCGTGAACCAAGGTGCTCGCGCAGGCGAGCAGCAAGTCCAGCCCTTTTTGGTAAGCGAGTCGGCTGACTACGGCCAAAAGAGGGGCATGTGGGTCTACATCCAGATCGAGCCGAAGTTGTAGTGCCTCTTTGTTGGCCTGCTTGTCACCGATGCGGTCGATGTCGTAGTTGCGGACCAGGTATGGGTCGATTGCCGGGTTCCATTCACGGGTGTCGATCCCATTGAGGATGCCACGCAACACTCGTGCGCGGGTTTTCAGCAATCCTTGCATTCCACAACCGTATTCATCGGTTTGGATTTCTTTGGCATAAGTCGGGCTGACGGTGATGATGGCATCTGCGTAATAGACTCCGGCCTTGAGGAATGACATCTGACCGTAGTATTCCACCCCCTCGATCTGGTAGCTGTGCGGTGGCAGACCTAGCAGTGTAACCCATTCCGGAGCGAAATTGCCTTGATAAGCCAGGTTGTGGATACCGAGTACCGTTTTGGCGCGTGATGTTCCAAAATAGTGCAGGATGGCGGGGGTAAGTCCGGTCTGCCAATCGTTGCAGTGCACGATGTCGGGTTTCCATTCCAATGGGCTATGGCCCGAACTCATCACGGCGGCAACGTGAGAGAGCACGCCAAAGCGCAACGGATTGTCGGCCCAGTCTCGGCCCATCATGTCCTGATAAGGCCCTCCCTCACGTCGATAGAGATAAGGGTGATCCAGTACGTAAACCGGTGTCCCCCGATCCGGCATCGTGCCCTGTAGCAGGGTGACCGAGCCAACCTGCGGGATGAAATCGAGTCGTTGGATGGGCTCCAGGTCTTTGGTTTTTGCCAGTACTTGGGGATAGCCCGGGATCAGAATTCGTGCATCGACCGCCTGTTTACGTAAAGCATCGGCCAAAGATCCGGAAACATCGGCCAGTCCCCCGGTTTTGATCAAAGGGTAGGCTTCCGAGGTAGCGATGAGAATGCGCAAAGGTACTCCTGATTATCGTTCTGGTAGAATGTAGCTTTTAAGTTGTGTGTCCGATGGCATCATACCCACGTCCAGGCTCATGCTGCAAGGCAGTGCGTATGTGTTAAGGATACCGCATCATCGGGGGGAGAATTTTAATGGCGAATCGACAAAACAATCCGGGACCTTGCCACTTCGTGATTTTCGGGGCGACGGGCAATCTGGCCACGATCAAGTTGCTGCCCTGCCTCTACAACTTGGAAGCGGCTGGCCGTATTCCTGCGGACATGAGCATTCTTGCCCTGGGACGTCAGGAACATACCCAGGAGTCATGGCTGGCACATTTGGGCAAAGTGTTACACGATAAATTTGGTGACAAGGTGGACAATGAAGTTGTCCAACGCTTTGCCAAACGTTTCTCCTACATGGCGGGAGACATCCGTCAACCCGAGTTCTATCAAAGATTACGACACAAGCTGGAAATCCCCGAGCAAAATGCCGGCAGCAACATCGTGTTCTATCTTTCCATCATTCCATCCGATTTCAACACGGTGATCAATTATCTGGACGAATACGGCTTTTCGGAGCCGCGTGGCCTGCATCGCATCGTGGTGGAAAAGCCGTTCGGGACCGACTTGGAGTCCGCCCAGCTGCTCAACCGCTCGCTGCACCGCCATTTCGACGAGGAGCAGATTTACCGGATTGACCACTATCTGGGGAAGGAAACCGTACAAAACCTGCTGGTGTTCCGCTTCGCCAATACCCTGATCGAGCCGCTGTGGAACCGGAACTTCATCAATCACGTGCAGATCACCGTGGCGGAAGACCTGGGTATCGGTACTCGTGCCGATTACTATGACAGATCGGGGGGGGCATTGCGTGACATGTTGCAAAACCACCTGATGCAGCTGCTGACCGTGGTGGCGATGGAGCCACCGGCCACGATGGAGGCGGATGCCGTGCGCGATGAGAAAGTGAAGGTCCTGAAGTCCATGCGCATCATTCCGGAGGACCGGGTGGCCGATCACGTGGTGCGTGCACAGTACACTGCGGGCACCATCAAGGGTCAGGCGGTGAAAGGCTATCTGGAAGAGCAGGGGGTGGCGGCGGGTTCCACCACGGAAACGTTCACTGCCGCCAAGGTCTACATCGACAACTGGCGATGGCGTGGGGTGCCATTCTATCTGCGTACTGGCAAGCGCATGGCCAAGACGCATTCCACCATTGCCATTCGCTTCAGGCATCCGCCGCAACATTTGTTCCACACCGATCCAGACGAACAGATCGAGCCCAACTGGATCTATCTTTCGCTCCAGCCCACCGAGTCCATGCACATGGAAATGCATGTGCGGGCTCCTGGTCTGGGCATGATGGATACCCGCATGGTGTCGCTCAATGCCTCCTACCGCAAGGGCGACGAAAAGCCGTTGGAGGCCTACGAGGCGCTGCTGCTGGACGTCATTCGTGGGGACAAGACTCTGTTCATTCGTTTCGATGAGGTAGAATGGGCTTGGCGTGTGGTAGATCCCATCCTCAAGGCCTGGCAGCGTGGTGAAACGCCAATGGAAACCTATCCGGCTGGCAGCTGGGGGCCTGACACGCGTCACCTGTTCGACTGCCACGACCAGGAATGGCGTAACGACTGACGACTCGATTATACATGGGATGGGGTGGGTTCGCTGCCGTGGGCATAGGTGCCGCCACCGGGGCATGGGTGCGGTGGTGGCTGGGAATCGCGCTCAACCATGTGTTCCCCACCCTACCGTTGGGGACTTTGGCCGCCAATGTAGTGGGAGGGTATCTGATGGGAATCGCCATGGGCATTCTGACCCACTATGCCAACCTGCCGGCTGAAGCACGGCTGCTGATCACTACCGGCTTTTTGGGTGGGTTGACGACCTTTTCCACTTTCTCCGCCGAGGCGGTGACTTTGCTGATACGCCATCAATATGGCTGGGCAGCGGCGCATATGAGCATGCACTTGTTCGGCTCGTTGGCCGCGACCATGCTCGGTATCCTAACCATCAATCTCGTCGAGGGCTGAACATGCAAGGCGTCTATCTCAGGATTTTCGTTCCTCAAACTACCAAGCTGCATGGCAAGCCGCTCTACGAATGGATACTCGAAGAGGCGCATCGTGTTGGCATCGGGGGCGGCTCTGCATTCCGCGCGATTGCGGGATATGGCCGTCACGGCTGGCTGCATGGAGAGCATTTCTTCGAACTGGCGGATGAACTCCCCGTGGCAGTGGAGTTCGTCACCGAAGCGTTGGCTGCACAGAAATTGCTGGCGCGCTTGGTCGAAGAGAAAGTTTCGGTTTTTTATCTCATACATCCGGTCGAGTACGCGACGACCTATTAGCCTTCAAACGGAAGCTCGATCCTGACAGCGAATCTTGCCTACTGCCTGTCGATCACTTGCCAGGCACCACCACCGCGCTGATTCCCAAGGCTTTGAGTCGATCTCGGGCCGCTTCCGCTTCTGCCCGTGTGGTGAAAGGTCCTACTTGTAGCTTGGTTTCCGTATATGACGGGATACCATGTTCAGCGAGCTTGGTTTGTAGTTGCTTGGCATTTTCCATGTCGGTGAAAACCCCGACCTGCACGGCGAAGCTCTTGGGAGTGGCTTCCGTTTTGGGCGGAGGCGCCGATGGTTGAACGGACGTCGGTTTTTGTGCTACGGGAGTCGAGAGGGATTTGTCTTCGGGTTTTACTGGCACGCGGGGTTCTGCCAGGGTGACCGACGGCTTGGTGGCAGGAGTCTTGGCCGGGGAGGAAGCCGGCTCAGGGGCAGCGGCATTGACCTGTGGCGGTGGAGGAGGCGGCAAGGGCGGTTCAGCGGGTGTCGATGGGGGTGAAGGCGATGCAGCTGGCTGCGCCGGCCCTGAAGGCTGTGATGGGAGCGTGGTCGGTTCCGTGACAGGCAGTGGAGGAGGCGGTTCTTGTTGGGCGCTGCTGATCTGGTTCGGTATGGCCGTATTCTCATTAGCGACATTGTCCTGTTGTTGCGAAACCGCTTCCTCGGGGAGGGGTTCCGATTTCTGCTGGTTGAGCAACGCCAATCCCCCAATCGCTGCGATCAACAATGTGAGCGCGATCCCGATTCGGACCTTGGCGCGCCGTGCCGACTGATCGGGATCGTCTAGGATGGGAGGTGAAGCCATGGCATCCTTAGGCATGTCGTATCGATGACCATGCAAAGCATCTTAACCCATTTTTCCAGTGGCGAGGAGGGAGATGGACACCTTGGTTGAAATCATTTGAATTCGTTTCTGGTTTTGTCTAAAATCACGCTTTTTATCGAAAACCTTGCCTCACCGTTATCGCATGCGGGAGGCTTCGGATCCACAAGGAGATTTTATGCGGCATTATGAAATCGTCTTCATCGTTCACCCTGATCAGAGCGAGCAGGTGCCGGCGATGCTCGAGCGTTATCAGGCCCAGATTGCGGCGGGCGGGGGCAAGATACACCGTCTCGAGGACTGGGGGCGCCGTCAGCTGGCTTACCCGATTCAAAAAGTGCACAAGGCGCATTACATCCTGATGAATATCGAGTGCAATCTGGAAACCCTGCAAGAACTCGAGCATGCATTCAAGTTCAATGACGCCGTGCTGCGTCACTTGATCATAGGCAGAAAGCAAGCCATCACGGCGCCGTCGGTGATGATGAAGGAAGAAAAAGCCAGGCTCATCATTGGTGACAAGCCCGTCGTAGAAGAAAACGCTGCGGCCTGAGTGGATCGTAACCGGCTAGAGCTTTCTGGCGAGATCGTCGCGCTGGAAGCCCTACGCCATACACCGGCGGGAATTCCAGTGCAGCTTTTCGTCGTGCGGCACGTTTCGGTTCAGCGAGAAGCCGGCATGAAAAGGCAGGTCGAATGCGAAATACCCGTAGTGGCGATGGCGGAGATGGCGGAACGGGCAGCAAGATTGAAAATCGGCGATGCCGTGAGCGTTTCCGGGTTTCTGGCTCGTAGAAGTCTCAAAAACGGCCGGTTGGAGTTACATCTTACTCGACTCGATATTTTGGAACACAGTTTGGAAAGGTAAAACCGATGTCACGCGATATGTTCAAGCGCAAACGCTACTGCCGCTTCACTGCCGAAGGTGTGGAGGAAGTGGATTACAAGGACGTGGATACGCTCAAGGATTTCATTACCGAAACGGGCAAGATCATTCCGGCACGTCTTACCGGGACCAAAGCGCGTTATCAGCGTCAGCTCACCAAAGCCATCAAGCGTGCCCGTTTTCTGGCACTGTTGCCTTACACTGACAGACATTGAAGGGAGTTGCGAGCATGGAAGTGATCTTGATGGAAAAAGTAGCCAATCTGGGCCAACTGGGCGATGTGGTCAAGGTGAAAAATGGCTATGCGCGCAACTATCTGATTCCACAGGGTAAGGCCAAGCGCGCCACCGAGGCCAACAAGGCCGAGTTCGCGGCAAGGCGTGCCGAGTTGGAAAAGCGTCAGGCCGAAATTCTGGCACAAGCCCAGGCACGTGCCGAAAAGCTGTCGGGCCTGCTGTTGCAGATCACGCAAAAGGCAGGGGTCGATGGACGTCTGTTCGGCTCAGTGACCAATAGCGACATCGCCGAGGCGCTCAAGGCCCAAGGATATGAAGTGAGCAAGGCCGAAATTCGGATGCCAGCCGGCCCCCTGAAAGTGGTCGGAGACCATCAAGTCAGTATTGCCCTGCATCATGACGTGGTGGTGGACATCACGGTGTCGGTGCTGGGCGAACATTGATCTCACACGTTTACGACACCCAAAAAGGGCTGCCGTGGCAGCCCTTTTTGTTTGGATGGAGGTGGCGTTCGGTTCAGGTCATCGATTGTCTGCGGTCACCGGACCAGTCCAGATGGAAAAACTGCCCTCTGGGCCGGTCGACACGTTCGTAGGTGTGGGCACCGAAATAGTCGCGCTGTGCCTGCAAGAGGTTGGCCGGCAGACGGGCACTACGGTAGCCGTCGAAATAAGCCAGCGCAGAGCCGAAGGCCGGTACCGGGATGCCGTTACGCGCCGCCAAGGCAACCACTTCACGCCAGTTTTGCTGTCCTTTGTGCAGGGCATCCCTGAAATAGTCGTCTAGCATCAGGTTTTTCAGTCCCGGATCGCGGGCGTACGCATCAGTGATCTTTTGCAGGAAACGGGCGCGAATGATGCAGCCACCACGCCAAATCTGGGCAATGGAACCGAAATCCAGCGTCCAGTCATATTCTTTTTGTGCCTCGGCCATGAGCTGAAAACCTTGGGCATAGGCGCAGATCTTGGAACAATAGAGCGCATCGCGAATGGCCTGGATCCATTTGGCGCGATCGCTTTCCAGTCTGATCGGAGGACCTTGTAGCACTTGGCTGGCCGCGACACGCTCCTCCTTCAGTGCAGAGAGTGAGCGTGCGAACACGGCTTCTGCAATGGCGTTGGCCGGGATTCCCAGGGCCAGTGCATTGGCGGCCGTCCACTGCCCGGTCCCTTTTTGGCCCGCGGTGTCGAGGATGCTGTCGACGATCGGAGCACCGGTTTCCGGATCTTTTTGTCGCAGGATGTCGGCGGTGATCTCGATCAGGAAGCTGGACAATTCTGCCTCGTTCCACAGGGCGAAAACATCTCCCATCTCTTCGGCATTCATGCCCAACAGGTTTTTCATCAACCAGTAGGCCTCGCAGATCAGCTGCATGTCGATGTACTCGATGCCGTTGTGCACCATTTTGACGTAGTGACCTGCGCCATTGGTCCCGATGTAGGCGGTACAGGGCACGCCGCCTTGCACCGGTTTGCCGGGTACTGCGCCTTCGATGGGTTTTCCGGTCACGGGGTCTACCTTGCAGGCGATGTCACGCCAGATCGGTTCCAGCTGTTTCCAGGCCTCGAGGGTTCCGCTGGGCATCAGCGAAGGACCGAAGCGCGCGCCGGTTTCCCCTCCCGACACACCCGAGCCGATGAAGGCAAAACCCAGTTCGCTCAATCGCTTTTCGCGCCGGATGGTGTCAGTCCACAACGCATTGCCGCCGTCGATGATGATGTCTCCGCGTTCGAGGTAAGGGAGCAACGCGTCGATGGTGGCATCGGTCGCCTCGCCAGCCTTCACCAGCAAGACGATTTTGCGCGGTCGCTTGATTGCCTTGACGAAATCCGCCAAGGATTCGAAGCCGATGACGCGCTCACTGGACGGCTCATGTTGCGCGCAATGGGCAATGAACTGGCGCATCCTGTCCGGGTTGCGGTTGAATACGGCGATGGTGTAGCCATGGTCGGCAATGTTGAGGGCCAGATTCTGGCCCATTACGGCGAGTCCTATGAGGCCGATGTCGGCAACGGTTGAGGTCATGGGTAGTCTCGGTCGAAAAAAGGAAATCGTTGGGATGGGTACGAAGTCTAATTTGGCCGCTTACTATAGGGCCAAGTACCGAAAGTGGCAATAGCCGTTTTCGCGTCACGTGACTTTTGGGAATACCGCCTCAACAAGGCATGAGGTCGTGAAAAGGGGAATGTTATAATCGCGCATGGCCGACGATACCTTGGAACTTCTCAAACTTCCCCCGCATTCGATCGAAGCCGAGCAGTCCGTGTTGGGGGGGCTATTGTTGGAAAACGAGGCTTGGGACAAAGTCGCCGACCTCATCGGTGCCGAAGATTTCTACCGACACGACCACCGCTTGATCTACGAGCACATTTGCGCTTTGATCGAGCGTTCCAAGCCGGCCGACCTGGTGACGGTGGCCGAATTCCTGGAGGCTCATGGCCGGCTCGACGAAGTCGGCGGCCTGGCTTATCTGGGCGCCTTGGTCCAGAACATCCCGAGCGCCGCAAATATCGTCCGATATGCGGAAATCGTGCGCGAGCGCGCCATCCTGCGCCGTTTGGTGGAGGTGGGGTCCAGCATATCGGAAAGCGCATTCAACCCGCAGGGCAGGGACGCCAATGCATTGCTCGACGAGGCCGAAGCCAAGATTTTCGAGATCAAGGAACATGGCGCACGGGCAGCGCAAGGATTCATCGATATCAAGTCGGTGTTGCCGCAGGTGGTGGAGCGTCTGGACAAACTTTCCAATCTGGATGATCCCAGTGGTGTGACGGGCATTCCCACGGGGTTTACCGATTTGGATAGGATGACTTCCGGCATGCAATCGGGCGAGCTGATCATCGTGGCAGGTCGCCCCTCGATGGGGAAGACGGCATTTGCACTGAATATCGCTGAATATGTCGCGTTGCATGCCCACAAAGCGGTGGCCATTTTCAGTCTAGAAATGCCCAGTACCCAGCTGGCGATGCGCCTGATCGGCTCGGTAGGACGCATCGATCAACACAAGATGCGTACGGGTCAATTGGAGGAAGATGATTGGGATCGGCTGACCTATGCGTTGGGCAAGCTCAATGAGGCACCCATCTTCATCGACGAGAGTAGCGGCATCAATGCCATCGAACTCCGCGCGCGCGCGCGTCGCCTCAAGCGACGGGTGGTTGCGGAAGAAGGCATACAGCTGGGGCTAGTCGTGGTGGATTATCTGCAGCTTATGACTTCGGTACGCGCATCAGAAAACCGGG
Organism: Methylophilaceae bacterium; assembly: GCA_026419515.1. Taxonomy (GTDB): domain Bacteria; phylum Pseudomonadota; class Gammaproteobacteria; order Burkholderiales; family Methylophilaceae; genus JANZZG01. The sequence goes on along the minus strand of JANZZG010000037.1, from coordinate 2,498 downwards.
CGACGGAAGTCGCTGAAATCTCGCGTTCGCTCAAAGCGCTCGCCAAGGAGCTCGATGTCCCAGTCGTCGCATTGTCACAGGTCAACCGCAAGATCGAAGACCGTACCGACAAGCGGCCCGTGATGTCCGACCTGCGCGAATCGGGCGCCATCGAACAGGATGCGGATGTCATTCTGTTTCTTTATCGCGACGAGGTATATAACAAAGACAGCCCCTACAAAGGTACTGCCGAAGTCATCATCGGAAAGCAGCGCAATGGTCCCACGGGCAGTATTCGTCTGACTTTCCTTGGCGAGAATACGCGCTTCGAAAATTACGCCTCTGGCGGTTACCTACCTGACAAAGACTGATGCGGCCATTGCAGGCGACCATCGATACCGCTGCGTTGCGCCACAACCTGGCATTGGTGCGTACCAAGGCTGCTGACTCGAAAGTGCTCTCCGTCATCAAAGCCAACGGCTATGGGCATGGCATGCTGCGCGTGGCCCGGGCACTTTCCGACTCCGATGGCTTCGCCGTATTGCGGGTGGAAGAAGGTGTGGCTTTGCGGCAGGCTGGTTTTCGCCAACTCATTTTGCTTTTGGAAGGACTGTTTGGGGAAGACGAGTTGCCAGTGGCTTCGGCACATGCCCTTGCTGTAGTGGTGCATTGCGAGGAACAGCTGGCGATGTTGGAGGCTGCGCGTGGCAAGTATCCATTGGACGTGTTTCTGAAGATCAACACCGGCATGAACCGCTTGGGAATCTCACCTGACCGTTTTCGGACGGTTTACGATAGACTCGAGGCCGTTCAAGGTGTACGTCACGTGACACTCATGACACATTTCGCCACTGCGGACGGGCCGCAGGGCGTGGCAGAGCAGCTTGCGTGCTTCAACGCGCTGACCCAAGGGATCCACCGTCCCAAATCCTTGGCCAATTCCGCTGCGCTGCTCCGTTTCCCGGAAACCCATGAGGATTGGGTCAGGCCTGGTATCATGCTGTATGGCGCCTCGCCATTCGAAGACGAGACTGCTTGGTCCCTCGGATTGAAGCCAGCGATGACGCTATCGAGTGCCATCATTGCCGAGCAATGGATCAATGCTGGCGCAAGGGTTGGATATGGTGGGTCGTTCAGAGCCGAGCAGCCGATGCGCATAGGCGTGGTATCGTGCGGGTATGCAGACGGCTACCCACGCCACGCCCCCACCGGCACGCCAGTCGCGGTCGCAGGCAAGCTCACGCGCACGCTGGGCCGCGTTTCGATGGACATGCTATGTGTCGATTTGAGCAGCATCCCGGAAGCTCACATAGGCAGCCCCGTCGAGCTATGGGGTGCGCAGGTGCCCGTGGATGCCGTGGCACACGCCGCTGGAACGGTCGGTTACGAGCTACTCTGTCGCGTTGCTGCGCGTGTGCCCATGGTCGAATGTTGAACGCGGGCCATCACTCCACTTTGAGATAATGTCCCCGTTTCTTTTGCGCATCTTTGGTCAGTTCGATTCTCAGTACGCCATTCTGGTAGGTGGCGCGTGATGCATCCGGCAATACGTCGCAGGGAAGTGGCACGACACGCTGGAAACTGCCATAAGCGCGTTGCATGACACGCCAGCGACCATGCGTATCTTCACGCACGAAACGTTTTTCTCCCGATACCCGCAATTCATCACTGCGGACTTCGATCTGGATGTCTTCCTTGTCCATGCCGGGAAGTTCCAGCCGTACGACCAGGCGCGTCTCATCCTCGAAGACCTCACCCCCGATCATGGCCCAGGTACGCGTCGGCATGAAACGATCGTCTTCGATTTCATTGGCATCGGGAAGATTGGTTTTGTCCCCCGGCACGAAACGGGTGATGGCCCCAGCTGCACTATGCCAGAGCTCACGCCATCCTTCGGTGACACTGTTCCAGATGGAACCGAATTGGTCTTTCAATTGATCCAGGCTCATCTTTCATCTCCTGACTGCAAAATCCCCGCCCCGATCGACGGAGCGGGGAAATGGCAGAGTTAGTAGTCCATGTCGGGCATAGCGGGTGCTGCCGCTTTTTCTTCTTTCGGCGCTTCCACTATGCTCGCATCGGTGGTGAGGATCAGACCAGCGACCGAAGCCGCATTCTGCAGGGCGGAACGCGTGACTTTGGTCGGATCGACCACACCCATCTCCATCAGGTCGCCATAAGTTTCGGTTGCGGCGTTGTAACCAAAATTGCCTTGGCCTTCCAATACCTTGGCGACGACGACGGACGGCTCGACCCCCGCGTTCTTGACGATGGCACGCAGCGGCTCTTCGACCGCACGCATCACGATCTTGATGCCAGCATCCTGATCGGGGTTGTCACCCTTGAGTTGACCCACCGCAGTGCGGGCACGCAGCAGGGCGACCCCACCGCCCGGCACGATGCCTTCTTCCACCGCGGCACGAGTGGCGTGCAGCGCGTCTTCCACACGCGCCTTCTTTTCCTTCATCTCGACTTCGGTGGCGGCACCGACCTTGATCACGGCGACCCCACCGGCCAGC
>JANZZG010000030.1 GCA_026419515.1 Methylophilaceae bacterium | reverse complement strand
AATAAGTAGCGATGCCATCGCCCGCCGTGCCATTGCTGAATGTTCCTCCACCACTCACCAAGGACCAGTCTCCCTGGCCGGTCGAAGTCGAAAGAACGAGGGTGGTCGTATTGTTCGGCATGATGACGGGATTGTGATTGACATCATGGGCAGTGATGGTGACCGGTTGAACTTGACAATTGGTGCCACTGCCCCCATGGCTGATTGCGTAATGATCGGCTAATGGCTTGAGCGCTAGGATGTGCGCAACGCCAAATCCGGCATCCGTTCCGGATGGAGCCGCACTGGCTGTCTGGTTACCGGTCGCTCCCGCAGCCACGTGTATCTTGTAGTTCATCTCGAGTGAAATCCCGAGTACGTTCGGACGCGCATGCGAAGCCACATCTACTGCCTCGGTCATTCCACTGGGAGGAGCCCAGTCCGAAGGCGTACCGGGAAATGCAAGAGACGAGACCAGCATGGTACTCGCCATCGTGGTGGAAATACTGTTAGCCGTGTGGTTGGAGCCATTGGAGGTGGTATTACCCCCTGAAACGTTGATTGGACTCGCCGTATCCACACCAAAAAAACTGACGATGCCCCCACTGGCGCCAGCATGCGAACTCCCGCCGAACGTCCATGTATAGCTGGCGGGCTCACTGGCGCCAGCAACTTTATAGTAGGTATTCATGCGAATCGAGGCCGCGTCGGTATTGGTCGATTGGTGGGTTTGCAATAGGGTCCAACCCGCAGGGGGGGTGATGACGACCGTTCTGGGGCGCGCCGTTATCGTAGCCACCATGACGTCATTCGTCACCGTCCCTGCTGGCTTGCTGATCGTAAGGCTAGGCAACAGCGAAGGCGACGGTCGTACCGCGAACAAAACGCCGACATTGCCATCCAAGCCACTGCCCGACAAGCTCCAAGTGAAAGGTCCTTTCGTCCCTGTAGTGGTTTCGATGCGATAATTGAGCGAAAAGCTAGCGTCTCTCCCGGTATTATCGGCAATGTCATAGATCTCAGTGAATCCATCACTCTGTGCCACGGTTCGGTCATTCGCAACGAAAGTCGCCGCGACCAGCATAGACTCCAATACCGTGACGTTCTGGGTGCCTGTCGTGACGCTCGATGCGTTTTGCGAGCTGGCATTGCCGGGAGGTAGCGGCTCGATTTCGAGGGGCTGCGAGATATCGACATTGCTGAACCTTGTGATACGTCCCATGAAATGGTTACACGAGCTTCCGGACTGGGTGATGGTGTTTCCATCGCTGCCCGTGGCGCTGCGCCAGAACAGATACACCTTCATGTGTTTCGTGTGTTCGGAGGTTGCAGAGTAGAGGATATTCCATCCGCTCATGGAAGCAGTTGCGTTTTTGTCGCGCACGATGACCTGCGCGATGAGAAGATCCCCCACACTGCCCGCTGGAATCGAAGGGGTAATGCTTCCACAGTTGTTACGTTCTGCGTAACTGCCGGTAGCCGCAGTAATCGAAATCAGGGGACCAGACGCTGCGGCCGCTGATGATGCACTTCGCAAACCGATCGCCGCATGGGATTGCCCACTCGACAGCACCGCAGCCAGAAATATGGCCAAACCCAGAATGCTTACCGGCCCAAGCGGGGGGAAGATATCGACACGATCTTTCATGTGACGCCTCCATATGCAAAGCGCACTGTGTTTCATTTCACCAGCGTCGCCTGCAATTGACGTTCGACATAATAATGGCCCGTCGGCGCATTTCCATTGTTCGCGGTCGCAACGATCTGATAAAGGTTGACTGGTGTCGTGCCCTCATGGGTCGTCGATGCGGTGCAGGTGACCGTCACCTTGTATTTGGCGAGCACAGTTCCGCCAGCAAACGTCAGAGTGGTGCTCGGCGCACAACTGGCAGCCTGCAGCGCTTGATAGGCGCCCCATTCCACTCCTGCGCGCGCCGCCTGGTAGGTGAGCATCCCCTCCTCGTCCAGAGCGGATTCCTGGGATTGCATGGTGACCACGCGTCCCAGAAAAACCGCGATGCCCCCCAGCACGACGATCAAAAAGACGGCCATGACGAGGCTGAAGCCCTGCTGTCGAAACACTGCATGCGTCATGATCACCTCACGCCCGCCCATCCGGCGAAATCCCTCGCAATTCCGGCATCTCGGCACAAAAGCTTATCATAAGCTTACGGAACGTTGGCAACGTGCACCTGGTGCAGCAGCGTGACGGATTCGCTGCCATTGGACATTTTGAGACGCATCGACACCAGGCCGCCGCGCTGGGTGACGCCCGCAGCATAGGCGAAGCCGGTATTGGCACAGTCCACCCCGGTGGCGAGTTTCGCCTTGCTGGTGGCGGCGGACAATGGCGCCGCCGCGATGTTGGTGGGCTGGCTCGGCTGTTTGGCATAACCCGAATAGCGCCACAGCGTGCTCCCCACACAGGCGAAGGTCACCGGCCCGGTGACCACCTGAAAGCGCCGCGTGGGGGATTCCAGCGGGAACTGCTTGGCCGTGATCTGGATGCTGGAAACGGTGGCCGAAACGATGGGCGAACTGTTGTCGCTGGCATAGGCGTTCGCGCCGGGAATGCCCAGGTTGTAGACCACCACTTCCTGACCGGCGGTGGGCACGACGGATAATGTCCCCAGCACGTCGAAACTGCCATCGGGCGCGGTGAAGTCGAGAATGTCACCGCTGCAGCTGCCGCTGCAATCCTGCTCGGCCCGGTAGCGCCCCCCCGTCACCGTCGGCAGGAATTCGAGATAGTTTGCGCTCACCCGCACGCTGTTGGGCAGCGCCGCGTGAAGCTCGCGCGCCATGCGGCGCAGGGTGGTATCTGCGGCATCGGCGAGATCGGCGCGGCGGGTGGCGTCGAAATAGCCCTTGAGCGGATTGACGAAGCTCACCACCAATGCCCCCAGCACTGCCAGGATGACGATCACCATGATGGCTTCCATCAAGGTGAACCCGGCCATTTTGTCATGGACGCTAGCTCGCATAATGCGTCCGGTAGCCTTCCAGTTTGACCGTGGTACCGATCGGTCCGGTCACGGTGACGACGATGCGTTTGGTCTGTCCGGATATGCCGTTGAAACTGGCCACCGTCTCCACCTGCACACTGACCGTGTAATCCGACAGCCCGCTGATGGGTGTCGTCAGGTCATCGATGGCGTAGATTCCGGTGCTGGTGTAGCCATGGTAGTCATCCACGTCATCCCAGTTGGAACGGTTCGACTCTCCGGTATTCGTCCCGTCCGGGTCGGCGTAGTTCTGCAGCATGACTTCCTCCAGCATGGATTCGGCGATGGCCAGCGCCTGCTTCTTTACCACCGGATCGACGCTGTGCTGCACGTTATAGTTGATGGCTGCGGCAATCCCCGCCAGCGCGACGCCGACGATCACGATGAAGACGATCAGCTCGATGAGCGAAATGCCGCGCTGATCAACTGCAGCTACTGGTCTCTTCGTGCACATAGCCGGTGACCGGCTCCACACAAATCAGGCGGCTGACGTCGCCGCCGGAAACCGTGATCGAAGCGACGGCCGTAATCGAGGGCCGGCCCAAGCCGTCGAAGGTGATGCTGGGTGGTGCGCCGCTCACGCTGACGCCATTGGGTTTGGCGTAGGTGTCGCCCCCCACCGCCACATCCGGGGTAAGCGTCACCGTCACATTGGCGCGCCTGGCGATGGCGAGCTTCTGCGCCAGGCGGATGGAGGCCTTGATGGTTTCCGCATGGCCGGCGGCATCATGGCTGGCCAGGTTCAGCTTGGCTCCTACATAAGCCGCCAACACTCCCATGATGACCATCATGACGATCAGCTCGACCAGCGTGAAACCCCACTGTCTCGACACCCTACACTCCCGCAATAGTGTAACCACTCACCTCGATCGAGATTCGACCTCGTTGAGCAGTTTTCGTGCCACTTTCGATGCCGGCCGCTTCGCTATTAGCGCCTTGGCCCTGGCAATGGCTTCCTGATCACGCCCGACGAAATCGAGTACACGGATGGTCTCCATCGCTACCTCATCGGAATGCGGTCGCAGCCGGCCGGCTTTTGCCGCCCACGCCAGCAATTCCTCATTGGATGCTGCCAGCGACAGCCTTGCCCGATATTGGCGCTGCAGCGCAAGCCACGCCAGCACATTGTCGACATCGAAAGGATTGACGCGCATCCCTTGCATGAAGGTCACATCCGCTTGCCGAATCAGGGTGGAATCCTGCTCAAGGCTTCCGAGGTCGCGCAAGATGATCCCTTCTCGCCAATAATATACCGCATCGCGCGGCTGCAGGCTGCGCGCGACGCGATGCCAGAACAGCCCCCCGCCCGCATCGCCCTGCCGCAGGCGATACAGGCCGTAGGCCGCGGCGGTTTCCGCCGCGGCGGGCAGACCCAGCCAGCCCAGCGCCAGCAGCAGCGCGAGTCCGCCCACGAACCCGGATCGCAGACCGTAGGGGCGAAGCTGCGGCAGGGACGGCAACCGCACCGCATGGCCTCCCAACCGGACCAGCTGGCGATCCAGTACGCCTGCACAAGCACTGAAAACGGCGATGAGCACCGGAATGTAAAACGGGAAATCCACCAGTGCATGCGTCAGCATGGACGTCATCGCCACCACCGGCAGCAGCACCGGCAGGCATCCCTCCTCCAACACGCGCGGTCTGTGGCGCCACACCCCATGATAGAGGGCGCCGACCAGGGCCAGATACAGGGCGATGCCCACCACACCAGTCTCCAGCGCCAGTTGCAGATAGTCGTTGTGCACGAAATGGGTGAATCCATCAAGATAGAGGGTGGGTTTGTGCATCTCGAAGTAATAGCCGAAGTTGAAATACCCGATACCCCGCCAGAAATGCGTCACCCATAACGGCCACGCCATCCCGTAGATTTCGAACCGGCCGGAATGCTCCCCATGCACCACGGTCGCCACCACTCTATCCAGACTCCACTGGGCAAGACCGAGCCAAGCATAGGCACGGAAAAACAGCAGTACGCCGGCAAAGCCCAGCAGCACCGCACGATAGCGTTGCAAATTGGACGAAACCGTCGATTTGCCGACATAGCCCATGAAAAACAGCATCGCCACTCCCAATCCCAGATATCCGCCGCGGCTCTGGGTGGCCAGCAAGCCAGCAAACAACAGCAACGACAAACCATAGACCAGGCGGCTTCCGCGCCCCAGCAGGTAATACGCCAGCAGGGGGGCCAGCGCCAGATTGATGAGAGTGGCCAGAGTGTTGGGGGTGGTGAACAGCGCCTGGGCGCGTGCCTGCGGCTGGTCGAGAAAGCCGCTGCCCGTCAGCCACTGCAGCACCGCCCATGCGGCGATCAGCGCAACCGCCGCGCAGAACAGCCGGAATCCGCGGCGGATCAGCCAGTCATGACAGCACAGGGCGAACGGCAATGCGATCAGGAAAGTGGCGGCATAGTAGACCGCCTCGAAATGGTAGGCAGGACTTATCACCAGGGCATCGAACAACAGGAACAGGCCGAAGGCCGCCAGTAACACCCCCCCGGCCCCCAGGACCAGGCCATGCGGGCGGTTTGCCACCGCCAGCATGACGAGCAGGGACAGGCCCAGCCACCACATCGCGGCATTAGGCTGCCATGAAGTCAGCAGCAGGCAGCCCAGTGCCGCACAAAAAAAGAGGGTCGTTGCCGACCCTCCTGGAAATGCCCGCATCAGGACAACGTCAGTTCACGCACAGCTCTGCCGGAAGGGTAAAATCCACATCCGCGGCCGGCGTTGCGCCGGTATACTTCGCAGTGATCGTGCCCCCGCCTCCCGCGCCGCATGTATTTGGATTGAAGGTTACAGCCGAATCTATGTCAGCCTGCGCCTTAATGGAAGCAAACGTCGATGCTGCCTTGTTCTTGCCATAGGAGATCACCGCCGCCGACTTGATGGCGGCTATCGCAGCGTGATTGACCGCCTTCTTCGCCTCCACATCCATGCTCTGCAGCTTGGGCAGGGCCGTGGCTGCGAGGATGCCCAGGATGACGATCACTACCACCAGTTCGATCAGGGTAAACCCGTGCTGTCTTGCTTTCATGGCATTACTCCTTAAATTTATTGAAGATTGAGACGACGATTGAGAAAACATCGAGTTACACACCCCTCACCCCCACTCAACTACATTCGGCGATCTGCAAACCGTTGCCCCCCCCGCCAAAAGTATAGGTCGGCTGCTGCCCGGGGACGGCCTCGTTGTACTGGAACCAGCAGTTGGCGTGGTTGGAATCCGAGGCGATCCGCAACGCGGACGCGCCCGGATAGGTGATGGCATAATCCGTCTCAGAAAGCCCGGCCAAGGCTGCCATCACGGCGGCGGTGGGATAGCCGTTGACGTAACTCACCACCACCCCTTCGGCCACGATGTTGGGCGAGGGGGTTCCCGAATAGCCGGCATCGAAGCCGCGCGCCACCAACTGGGCATGGGCCAGTGCCGCCGAAGCCCTGACCGCCGCCAATGCTCCGTTGACCTTGGCCACACGGGCATCGGCCTGCAGAGAGACGAACTTCGGCAAGGCAACCGCCATCAAAATGCCCAGAATGGCGATGACCACCACCAGCTCGATCAGCGTGAACCCAGGTTGTCTCGTTTTCATACGTTTCTTCCCAAGCAAAATCGATGCCACATCATCCCGTCGCGAATCCGAATCTTTGGATGCTCATTCAATATCGCCCGCCGGGCGTCGAAGTTTAGCGCTTGATCGCCACCCGGCTCAAATCCCAGATCGGCAGGAATACGCCTAGCGCCAGGATCAGCACCAGAATGCCCAGGCAGACGATGAGGATGGGTTCGATCTGCGCGCCCAGCGTCTTGAGTTCGTATTCCACCTCGCGCTGGTACATGTCGGCGATTTCCTCCATCAGCTCGTCCAGTGATCCGGACTCCTCGCCCACGGCGATCATCTGCAATACCACCGGCGTGAACACCCCGCTGTTGGCCGCCGTGCGCAGTATGCTCTCGCCGCGCTCGACACCACCGCGCATCTCTTCGATCTTTTTGGCGATGAAACTGTTGTCCACCGTCTGCGCCACCAACGTCAGGCCCTGCAGCACCGGCACACCGCTACGGGTCGCCAGCGCGAAACTTCGGGCGAAGCGGGCCAGGGTGGCTTTCTGGATGATCTTGCCGGCGATCGGGATTTTCATCTTGAATTCGTCCCATTTGAGCCTGCCGGCCGGCGTTGCGGTATAGCTGCGGAAGGCGAATATGGCGCCGATGATGAGGGCCAGCATGTAATACCAGTTGTGCACGGTGAAATCGGAGACGGTGATCAGCACCCTGGTGAGAAACGGCAACTCGGCATTGAACCCTTTGAACACCTTGGCGAAAGCCGGGATGACGAACAGGTTGATGATGCCGATGGCGACCACCATGGCGATCACCACGAAGCTGGGGTAGCGTAGCGCCGTTTTGATCTGCTCCCGCATGAAACGTTCGAACTCGATGTGCTCGAACAGGCGCAGATAAATGCTGTCCAGCATGCCGGTGCCCTCGCCCACCCGCACCATGCTGACGAAAAAAGGCGAAAATACCTTGGGATGCTGCGCCAGTGCAGCCGAAAGCTCGCGCCCGGCATCGAGACTCTGACGCACTTCACCGATCACGCGGGCGAAAGCCTGATTGGGAGTGGAAGCCTGCAAACCGGTGAGTGCCCGCAAGATGGGGATGCCGGCCTTGGACAACGTGTACATCTGGCGGCTGAACAGCATGACATCGAGCGAAGTGATTTTTTCCCCGAACAATCGGGACAACAAACTCCCCCCTTTCTCTTTTTTGGGGGGAGCCCCCGTCTCGGAAATACTCACCGGCGTAATGCCGCCGTTGAACAGCTGGGTGGCGACAGCACCACTGTCCGGGCCTTCCAGGACGCCCTCCACCAGCTCGCCGCTTGCATTGCGGCCTTTATAGGCAAAAAAAGGCAAATCAGTCCTCGAATTGGTTGCAGATACGCATGGCCTCGGCGATCGTCACCCGGCCGGCCAAGACCAGATCCACCGAATGGCGGCGCATGGTTTCCCGGCCCAGGGCCTGCCGGGCCACCTTGACGAAATGCGTCGGCTCGTGGTGGCTGGCGGCCTCGATGAGCGGTTCGCTCATTTCCAGTAGCTCATAGACACCGATCCGCCCCAGGTATCCCGAACCGTTGCAGTGCTGGCAGCCGCGGCCGCGCAGGTAGCGGTGCGCATCCACCTCATCTTTCAGTTCCAGCTTGAGCCACTCACGCTCATAAGGTAGCGGGGTGTAGGGTTCGGCGCAGCTCTCGCAGATGGTACGGACCAGACGCTGTGCCACCACGCCCAGCAGGGAAGTGCCCACCATGAAGCGCGGCACACCCATGTCGACCAGGCGGATGGGAGTGCTGACGGCATCGTTGGTATGCAGGGTGGACAGCACCAGGTGGCCGGTCATGGCCGCACGCAGGCCGATCTGGGCGGTTTCGTGGTCGCGCATTTCGCCCACCAGCACGATGTCCGGGTCATGTCGCAACACCGAGCGCAGCACGCGCGAAAAATCCAGATCGATCTTCTCGTTGACCTGCACCTGGGTTATGCCCGGCAGACGGTATTCCACCGGATCTTCCACCGTGATGATCTTGTTCGCCGGAGAATTCAGCTCGGCCAGCGCGGCATACAGCGTGGTCGTCTTGCCGGAACCGGTGGGGCCGGTGACCAGCACCATGCCGCTGGGACGGTGGATCAGCTTGCGGAAGCGCTCCAGCATCGCCGGGGGCATCCCCAGCTTTTCCAGCGAAATCATGGCACCGCTTTGCACCAGTAGCCGCATCACCACCGACTCGCCATATTGGGTGGGCATGGTGGAAATCCGCACGTCCACCTGCTGGTTGCGCAGGCGCATGTTGAAGCGCCCGTCCTGCGGCAACCGCTTTTCCGAAATATCGAGACCGGACATCAGCTTGAGCCGCAGCACCAAGGCGGTGGCAATCTTGACATCGGCCTCGGTCTGCAAATGCATCACCCCATCAATGCGGAAGCGTATCTGCAGCTTGCCTTCCTGCGGCTCGATGTGGATGTCGGACGCCCTGACCTGCATGGCATCCTCGAATATACTCTGCAGCAGCCTCACCACCGGCGCATCTTCTGTTCCCTGCGTGGTCAGGCCGAGTGCCGCCAGATCGAAGGCGTCCGAACCGAGGTCCTGTTCCAGCGCCTGCGACAGGTTCTTGATTTCCTCCGTGCGCCGATAGATGCGGTCGATCACCATCAGCACGTCGGACTCGGTGACGACGGCCAGCGTGATGTCCTTGTTGAGCAGCCGGGTCAGTTCGTCATAGGCGAAAATGTCGATGGGATCGACCATCCCCACCAGATAGCTGTCCCCGCGGTCTTCCAGCACCAGCGAACGGAACCGCCGTGCCTGTGCTTCGGGCAGCACCCGCACCACCTCGGGCTTGACGTTGAAAAACTTGAGGTCGACGAACGGCACCTGCAACTGGCGCGCGATGGCCTCCGAGATCTGGCGTTCGGACACGTAACCGGCCTCGACGAACACCCGTCCCAGTTTCTTGCCGGTGGCTTTCTGCAATTCCAGCGCCTTGTTGAGCTGGTCGTTGGAAAGCAACCCCTGCTGGACGAGGATTTCACCGAGGCGGAATTTTTCCGGGCGCGCCATGACTACCTCAAAACTTCATCGGGTTTTATCATGGGCGCATTGTAGGGAATAGCCCGAAAAAATCCAGTATCGATGTTCGATCTCGTGCTTTATCAACCGGAGATTCCACCCAATACCGGCAACATCATCCGCTTGTGTGCCAATACCGGAACCCGGCTGCATCTGGTCAAGCCGCTCGGGTTCGACATCGACGACAAGCAGCTGAAGCGCGCCGGACTGGACTACCACGAATATGCGAAAATCCGCATCCACGAAAACTGGGACGCCTGCATCGAGGTCCTGCGCGGACGCCGCCTGTTCGCGCTGACCACCAAGGGTACCCGCTGCTATGCCGAAGTCGATTTCCGACCCGGAGACGTGTTCATCCTGGGGCCGGAAACGCGCGGCCTGCCGGCGGCCATCCTGGAACGGTTCGCGCCGGAATCCAGGCTCAGGCTGCCCATGCTGCCTTTCAGCCGCAGCCTCAATCTCGCCAACAGCGCCGCCGTGGTGGTTTACGAAGCCTGGCGGCAGAATGGCTTCACTGGCGGAGTGTGATCGTCAGTAGATTTCGGCCTTCTGCTCACGGTTGAGCAGGTTTTCCACCGCAACACGGGGAGGCATCCCCTCGGACAGCACTCGATGCACCTGCTGGGTGATCGGCATTTCGATGCCCAGCGTGTGGGCGCGGTTGAGTACTTCGCGGGCGGTATGCACCCCCTCCGCGACATGGCCGAGACCACCCAGGATGGCATCCAGTGATTCGCCCCGCGCGAGGTGCAGCCCGACCTGGCGATTGCGCGACAAATCGCCGGTACAGGTAAGGATCAAGTCTCCTGCGCCCGCCAGCCCCATCATGGTTTCGGCCCTGGCCCCCAGCGCCACGCCAAAGCGGGTGATTTCGGCCAGACCGCGGGTGATGAGCGCGGCGCGGGCATTGTTGCCAAACCCCATGCCATCGCAAATGCCAGCTGCGATGGCGATGACGTTCTTCAAGGCGCCGCCGACCGTGACGCCAATCACGTCGGTGCTGCTGTAGACCCGTAAACACCCTCCATGCAGTACGGCGGCAGCCTGCTGGGCGAATACGCCATCGCTGGAGGCCAGGGTCAGCGCGGTTGGCAGCCCGGCCGCCAGCTCCTGGGCAAAGCTAGGCCCAGAAAGTGGGCCAAAAGCGTGGCCTGCTGGCAACTCTTCGGCCGCCACTTCGTACAACATCTTGGCACTGAACGCCTCCAACCCCTTGCACGCCCATACCACGGGCGCGCGACAGCCGGATTCGCGCAGTTCGCGCAGCACATGCCGGAAGCCAGCCGTCGGCACCACGCACAACACCAGCTCGGCCGACTGCAACGCGGTGCGCAACGAGCCTTCCAGCTGCAGTTTGCCCGGAAAGCTGAATCCCGGCAGATAAAGATGGTTGCTGCGCGCCTCGCGCATCACCGCCAGATGCTGCGGGTTGCGAGTCCACAATGTCACCGGATGCCGTCGGGCAACATGGATGGCCAGGGCGGTGCCGAACGCGCCCGCCCCCAATACGGTGATTCTCATAGGCCCCAGACCTGGGAGGCGGGGACGAATCCGGTGGCGCCGTCCCGGTGGCGTACCTTGGCCCAACCACCGCCCACCAGGGGCTCCACCAGTTCCAGTACGACATCCTTGTCTGCTCGAAATAGCACGCGGCCAGACATGTCTGCCACGTCACGCACTTCGATCCGTTCCAGCGCAATGACGGTACGCTTGGGCACCAGATTCCTGCTCTCGATCCAGGCCAGTTCACCGGTCTTGTCGCGCACTTTGACCCACGCGCCGAGATCGACGATGACTTCGACCGGGTAATACTGGCTGACGACGTACAGTTTTTTGGCGCTGGCGGAAGGTGCGTCGTACAGGATGCCGCGCGCCACACCCACCGAACGATAATCCAGCGCCAATGCCGCTGCCGGATAAGTTGCCAGCAGCAGTAGGCACGCTCTAAGAAGTCGTCGCCGTGGCATTTTCGGAAGCCTGTTGCTGCTGCTGATGCAGCTGTTGCGCATACAGTGCCTCGAAATTGATCGGATTGAGCAACAACGGGGGAAAGCCTGCCCGTACCACCGTGCTGGAGATCGCTTCACGCGCATAAGGGAACAAAATGTTGGGACAGGCCACACCGAGAATGCCGGACAACGCTTCTTGCGGCATGTTACGAACGACGAAGATGCCCGCCTGCGCCACCTCGACCAGAAAAGCCACCTTGTCCTGGATCTTGGAAGTCACGGTGATGGTGACGACCACTTCGAAAACGCCGTCATCCACCATGGCGGTCTTGTTTTGCAGCTCGATGTTGACCTGCGGGTTGTCGTGCTGCAAAAAAATCTGCGGCACGTTGGGCGCCTCCAACGACATGTCCTTGACGTAAATCTTCTCGATGCTGAATATTGGCGGCTGGGCCTCTTGGGGTTGCTGTTCTTCTGCCATGTGCGTTCCTGAATTACGTGACTATGGGAGCTGGCATTCTATCAGCCTGAAGTAAAACCCGAAACTCAGGCGGCAAGCAGTGCATCCAGCTCGCCGGTACGTTCCAGGGCGTAGAGATCATCGCAGCCCCCGACATAACGGTCGCCGATGTAGATTTGCGGCACGGTGCGTCGCCCGGTGCGCTGCATCATCTCGATGCGTTTTTCCGGGTCGAGGTCGACGCGAATCTTGTTGATCCGCGTCACCCCCTTGCTGTGCAGCAGCCGCTCGGCATTGATGCAGTAGGGGCAGACCGCGGTGGAATACATGGTGATTTCTGGCATGATCATCCTTTGACGAGTGGGAGCTTGGCGGCCTGCCAAGCGGCGATGCCACCGGCCAGGCTATGGGCCTGGGAAAAACCGTGTTTCCTCAGCACTGCGCAGGCCTGAGCGGAACGTCTGCCGGCCTGGCAGTTGATCACGATGGGCTTGTCCTTCCATTTCTGCAGTTCCGGCAGGCGCGCCTTGAGTTGGGACAATGGGATGTGGTGGGCATCGGCGATATGGCCGGCCGCGAATTCGGCTGCTTCGCGCACATCCAGCACCAATGCCTGGGCATGATTGATCAGCATCACGGCCTCAGTGGGCGTGACTTCGTAGCTGCGGCGCAACATCGACCACAGCAGCATGCCACCGGAAACCAGCGCCAGCGCCACCAGCCAGAAATGATCCAGGATGAATTTCATCGTATTGCCTTTACTTTCCACATTCCTTGAGACCGCACCTGGCGAGAATTTTATCCATCGGGCAGAAGTTGGTGAATCCGCTCTGCAGCAGGTTGGCGCCGACGAAAGCGGTGAACCACAGCCAGGACAGCCGCGACAGGTCGGCCTGGCCGCTGAAGTGGGCCAGCGCCAGCGACAGCAGGATGAAGCAGCCGGCAATGATGCGCACGGCACGGTGCACGGTCATGATTTACCTCCTTAAGCGTTTGTAGTGAAATGCGTAATAGAGCACCGGGATCACCACCAGCGTGAGCAGGGTGGACACCAGAATGCCGAAGATCAGGCTGATCGCCAGCCCGTTGAAGATCGGATCGTCCAGGATGAACAGCGCGCCGATCATGGCCGCCAGTGCGGTGAGCAGGATGGGTTTGGCACGCACCGCGGCGGCCTGGATCACCGCCTGCTGAAAATCCTCCCCGGCCGCCAGCCGCTGGTGGATGAAATCCACCAGCAGGATGGAATTGCGCACGATGATGCCGGCCAGCGCGATCATGCCGATCATGGAGGTGGCAGTGAACTGCGCGCCGAGCAGGGCGTGGCCCGGCATCACCCCGATCACCGTGAGCGGGATCGGCGCCATGATGATGAGCGGCGTGAGGTAGGAGCCGAAGGTGGCCACCACCAACAGGTAGATCAGCACCAGCCCTACCATGTAGCTG
>JANZZG010000024.1 GCA_026419515.1 Methylophilaceae bacterium | reverse complement strand
ATGCCGCCCTGCCCCACCAGCACCCGGCCGAAGCCGTTGGCAGCCGCCATCTTGAGTATGGTCTGGATCGCCTCGCGGTTGTAGTAACGGCCATCGCCGCCCAGGGTGAGCGTGCTTCCCGGCGGCGCATCGAGGCTGTCGAAAATGGATTGCACGAAGTTTTCCAGATAATGCGGCTGCTGGAATACCGTGACTTTCTTGCGCAGCCCCGAAGTGCCGGGCTTCTGGTCGGTGTATGGAGTCGTGGCAATGATACGGACGGTCATGTTCTGCTCCCTGATCAAACTCGCCGATTATTCGCCCACCACGTCGGCGTCCGGTGGCGGCGTAAAGCTGAAGGATTTGGGATTGAGCCTGGGGTTGCGCTCGATCTTGGAAAACTCGATGACCGTGGTTTGGCCGAAGTTGTCATAGAGCTCCATTTCCGCCAGCTGGCCGCCGTTGAAGCCCAGCAGCACCCGGTCGAAGCTGCCGTCCTTCTCGCGTGGTGTCGCCTCCACCCACTCCAGTGCATCCTGGCGCCCGGCATCCTTGAGCTGGAACAGTTTTTCGATATCCTGGCTGCCGGCCAGGAGCGCCGCCGGGCTGGAACCCAGCATCTGGTCCAGGGCACGCACGGTGACCTGTTGCAGCTCGGGGTCGTATAGCCAAACCTTCTGGCCATCACCGATGATGAGTTGCACGTAAGGCTGCTGGTAATCCCAGCGGAAGCGCCCGGGTCGCAGCAGCTGCATCACGCCGCTCACTTCCTGCACTTTCTGACCGCGGCGGTCGAGCACGGTCTGCTTGAATTGCGCTCTCATCGAAGACGTCGCCTGGTAGAACGTCTTGAGTCGTTGGACTGCATCCGCATAGCAAGCGAGTGGCAGTAGCAACGCTCCCAACAAACACCATACCCGTAACATCATTCCTCCGATCGTACCAGTACTTCGCGGTTGCCATTCGGCTGCATGGGCGAGACCAGGCCGGCACGTTCCATCTGTTCGATCAGACGGGCGGCCCGATTGTAACCGATCCGCAACTGGCGCTGCACCAGGGAAATCGAAGCGCGACGGCTCTTCAGCACGGTGGCCACCGCCTCGTCGTAGAGTGGGTCGGCTTCGCCACCACCTCCGCCTTCCCCGGCCAACTCGCCGTCACCGCTTTCATCCACGCCGTTGAGAATGCCTTCGACATAAGCCGGCGCTCCCAGCCCCTTGAGATATTCCACCACGCGGTGCACTTCGGCGTCGGAAACGAAAGCGCCATGCACGCGCTGCGGATAGGGCGTCCCCGGCGGCTGGTAGAGCATGTCACCCTGCCCCAGGAGCGCTTCCGCGCCCATGTGGTCGAGGATGGTGCGCGAATCGATCTTGCTCGACACCTGGAAGGCGATGCGGGTCGGGATGTTGGCCTTGATCAGGCCGGTGATGACATCCACGCTGGGACGCTGGGTGGCGAGGATGAGATGGATGCCGGAAGCGCGTGCCTTCTGCGCCAGACGCGCGATCAGCTCCTCCACCTTCTTGCCTACCACCATCATCATGTCGGCCAGCTCATCGATCACCACCACGATCAGCGGCATCTCACCCAGTGGCTCCGGTGTGTCCGGGGTGAGCGAGAACGGGTTGGTGATGATCTTGCCCGCCTTCTGTGCCTCGCGGATCTTCTGATTGAAACTCGCCAGATTGCGTACGCCGAGTGCCGACATCAAACGGTAGCGCCGGTCCATTTCCGCCACGCACCAGCCGAGCGCATTGGCCGCCTGCCGCATGTCGGTCACCACCGGCGCCAGCAGATGCGGGATCCCCTCATACACCGAGAGCTCCAGCATCTTGGGATCGACCAGGATCAGGCGCACCTGGCCGGCATCCGCCTTGTACAGCAGCGACAGGATCATGGCATTGATGGCCACCGATTTGCCGGAACCGGTCGTGCCCGCCACCAGCACGTGCGGCATCTTGGCGAGATCGGCCACCACCGGGTTGCCCGCGATGTCCTTGCCCAGCGCCATGGTGAGCGGCGAAGGCATGTCGGCATAGACCCGGGAACCGAGGATTTCCGCAAGGTAGACGGTCTGCCGTTTGGGATTGGGGATTTCGATGCCCATGCAGCTTTTGCCGGGGATGGTCTCCACCACCCGCACGCTCACCACCGACAGCGCCCGCGCCAGATCCTTGGCCAAATTGGTGATCTGCGACCCCTTGACACCCGCTGCCGGCTCGAATTCGTAGCGCGTGATGACCGGCCCAGGCAGTGCCGCAGTGACCTTGACTTCGATGTTGAAATCCATCAGTTTGCGCTCGATCAGACGCGACGTGAATTCCAGCGTCTCGGCGCTTTGCACCTCGATTTTGCCTTGGGGCGCATCCAGTAGGTGTAGTGGTGGCAACAAGGAATCCGGCAGCGTCTGGAACAGCGGGACCTGACGTTCCTTGTCGAGCCGGTCGCTCTTGGGGATTTCCAGTACTGGCGCCTCGATCTGCACCGGTGGATGCTCTCCGATCCGCTTGCGCTGACTTTCCACGTATTCCTCGCGTTGCTGTTCCGCCGCCTCTCCTGCGAGCCGGTCCTGGCGGTCGGCCCAGGCATTTCTGGCGGCAATGTATGCTGTCTCCAGCCAGGTCCCCAACCGTTCCGTCACCGTCAGCCAGGAAATGCCGGTAAACAGGCTGAATCCGATGGCAAAGCCCAGCAACAGTGCCAGCGTCCCCCCCGCGAAACCCAGTACCTTGACCAGACCGTCATCCACCACGGCACCCAGCATGCCGCCCGGTGCCAAAGGCAGCGCCACGGGTAAACTGCGGAAATGACCGGCTTCCAGCGCGCTGGAAGCCACCAGCATGAGCGCGAAGCCGCACAAGTGATAGAACAGGATGGGGCGATCGCGCAATCCTTGGCTCTCCAGCTTAAGATAGGTCCAGCGGATGGCCATGAAGGCCAGGACGACCCACCACCAGGCCGAAAAGCCGAACAGATAGAGCAGGATGTCGGACACCCAGGCGCCCAGTGTTCCACCCAGGTTATGGATGGTCACCGTATCACTGGCGCTGTGCGACCAACCGGGGTCCTCGCGATGGTAAGAGGCCAGGATGGCGGCCAGAAACAGCCCGATGGCCACCAGTATCAACCAGCATGCCTCGCGCAGCAAACCCTGCGTCTGGGTTGTGGAAGAGGAAAGATTTTTGCCGGCAATGTCGCTTTTTTGCAGCAAGGTAGATTACCAACCGAGTTCGTCGGCCCAATTATAGAACCTCTCTGGCATCCATGGGGCGCTCGCGCCATAAGGGTTTTTCATACCAGCCCAGCGAAGATTGGGCTAGAATTTGCAGCATTGCGACGTTTCGAGATTTTACGGAGTTTCTTTGAGATGCAAGCCAAGCACGCCCGTCTACTCATCCTCGGTTCCGGCCCCGCCGGCTATACGGCGGCCATCTATGCCGCACGTGCCAACCTCAAACCCGTGCTCATCACGGGGCTGGCACAAGGGGGACAATTGATGACCACCACCGACGTCGACAACTGGCCAGCCGACCCCTTGGGCGTGCAAGGGCCGGAATTGATGGCGCGCTTCCAGCGGCATGCCGAGCGTTTCGACACCGAAATCATTTTCGATCACATCCATACTGCCAAACTCACCGAACAACCTTTCCGGCTGATCGGCGATGCGGGCGAATACACCTGCGATGCGCTCATCATCGCCACCGGCGCCTCGGCCAAATATCTCGGCCTGCCCTCCGAGGAACGGTTCATGGGCAAAGGGGTTTCCGCCTGCGCCACCTGCGATGGCTTTTTCTATCGGGACCAGGACGTCGCCGTGATCGGCGGTGGCAATACCGCGGTCGAAGAAGCGCTCTATCTTTCCAACATCGCCCGCAGGGTGACCTTGGTGCACCGTCGCGACAAGTTCAGGGCGGAAGCCATCATGGTGGACAAGCTGATGGAAAAGGTCGCCGCCGGCAAGATTGCGCTGGAATTGAATTCCACCCTGGAGGAAGTATTGGGCGATGACAGCGGCGTCACCGGCATACGTATCAAACACGTGACGAGTGGCGCCACCCGGGAAATCCCCCTGCAGGGTGTATTCATCGCCATCGGCCACAAGCCGAACACCGACATTTTCGTGGGGCAGCTGGAAATGGAAAATGGCTACATCGTCACCCGCATGGGCCGCAACGGCAATGCCACCATGACCAGCATCCCCGGTGTGTTCGCCGCCGGCGACGTGCAAGACCATGTCTACCGGCAGGCCGTCACCAGCGCCGGGAGCGGCTGCATGGCGGCGCTGGATGCCGAGCGCTATCTGGATCACCTGGGATAGATGGCGGACGACGACATCACCCTGTTTCGTGAAGCCGTCAAGGACGCGACACCACTCAAGCCGACGCGCCTCTATCATGCGCCTGAAAAGCCCCGCCCCATCCCCCGGCAGCGCCTCATCGACGAGCGCCAGGTGCTCGTCGATTCGCTTTCCGACAACTACCTTCCGGCACACGAAGTGGAAAGCGGGGAGGAGCTGCTCTACCTGCGCGCCGGCCATTCACCCGACATCCTCACAAAGCTGCGGCGCGGCCATTGGGTCATCCAGGAAGAGATCGATCTGCACGGCCTGCTGGCCGAAGAGGCACGCACGCAGGTCGCCGATTTTCTCACCCGCTGCAAAAAACGTGGCATCCGTTGCGTGCGCATCATCCATGGCAAGGGCTTGAGATCGAAAAACCGCGAGCCGGTCCTCAAACACAAACTTAAAAACTGGCTGATACAGCGCGATGACGTGATCGCCTATGCCCAGGCACGTCCAGCCGATGGCGGAGGCGGCGCGGTGATCGTGCTGCTCAAGAAGTCAGGCTAAGGCAGGCCAAAGCCTGCCGCCCCCAGCTTCTAATCCAGTTTCTGCAGTGCCTGCAAGGCCGAATCCAGTGCTGCCCGGAAGCGGTCGAGCGCCTGCGGATCCAACCGTCCCTGGCGCAGCCCGTCATCCAGTGCGGCGGCGGCGGCATGCAATTCCATCGCGCCCAGATTGCCTGCCGACCCTTTGAGGGTATGCACCAGGCGGTGGGCCGCCGGGTAATCGCGGGCCGCGAGCAATGCCTCCAGGCGCTCCATGGCATTCGCGGCATCCTCCCGGAAAATGTGCAATAACTCGGTGATGAGCGTTTCGTCATCCCCCACCATGGCATACACCCGCTCCAGTTCGAATCCAGGCAGAACCCGAACCTCATGCGTCGGTGCAAGGGGGGGTATAGCCGAAGCGGGTTCCCCCTGTTGCGCCAGCTCGCCATGCTGTCCAGTGGGCGGAAGGGAGGATGAAGCAGATGCCGCTGCCCGGTCCGATCGGCCGATCCAGTCGTTCAGTACGCGGATCAGCGTTTCGGGATCGATCGGCTTGGCGACGAAATCGTTCATGCCCGCCGCCTTGCAGCGCGCACGTTCTTCGGGCGTCACACCGGCGGTGAGGGCGATGATGGGCAGCGCAGCGAACCGGGCCTGTGCGCGTATGCGGGCAGTAGCCTGATCACCACTCATTTCCGGCATCTGCACATCCATCAGGATGGCATCGTAGTGGTTGCGTTCGATCATGGCCAGCGCTTCGGCGCCATTGCCGGCGACATCCACCCTTGCGCCCGCAAGCTTGAGAAACTCTTTCACCACCTGCTGGTTGATGTGGTTGTCTTCAGCCACCAGAATGCGCCGGCCTTGCAACGCCGCGCCCAGCGTGTGCAGCGTGACCGACAGCGTGCCTGCGGCATGCTTTGGTTGTGTATGTTCGGTCGCATGAGGCGGCAGATCGGCAACGCCATCGAGCCGCAGTACAAAGCTGAAAGTGGCGCCCTTGCCCGGGGCGCTGTCGACCCGCATGCTGCTGTCCATCAGCGCCAGCAGGCGTTGACTGATCGCCAAACCCAGCCCGGTCCCGCCGAAGCGGCGCGTGATCGAACCATCGGCTTGGCTAAACGGCTTGAACAGCCTGGCCTGGTCTTCGGGACGGATACCGATCCCGCTGTCGCTCACACTGAAACGCACCCACGCCTCGCGCTCCGTACGCCGCAGCAATTCCAGGCGCAGGGTGACATGGCCCCGTTCGGTGAATTTGATGGCATTGCCCAGCAGGTTGGACAACACCTGCCGCAGGCGCAAGACGTCTCCCTTCAAACCGGTCGGGATGGCAGGATCCACCTCCATGCGAAATTCCAGCCCTTTGGCCTCGGCCTGCACGGCAAACAGGTTGCGCAGGTCGTCGAGCAAATCATGCAGGTGGAATGGCTGGGGGTCCAGGGCCAGCTTGCCCGCTTCCATGCGGGAATAATCCAGGACATCATTGAGGATGCTAAGCAGACTCTCGGATGCGGCCGCGATCTTTTCCAGGTAGTCGCGCACCTCCTTGGAAACCCTTTTGTCCAGCGCCAGCCGGGTCAAGCCGACGATGGCGTTCATCGGGGTGCGGATCTCGTGCGACATGTTGGCCAGGAATTCGGATTTGGCGCGAGCAGCACTTTCCGCGGCATCGCGCGCTTCCATCAGCGCAACCTCGTAAGCCTTGCGTTCGGTGACGTCGCGGTTGGAGACACGGCGTCCATTGAACTGGCCCTGGGCATCGTACACTGCCTTGCAGACATGGGCGATCCAGCGCACTTCCCCATCTTTGCGCACGATGCGGAAATCGAGCTGTTCTTCACCCTGCGAATGCCAGGCATGGGCAACATGCGCTTCTATGAGGGGCCGGTCTTCCGGATGCACGATTTCGATCAACAACCTGGGATTGGCGATGAATTCCTCCGCCCGGTATCCGGTCACCCGCTCGCAGGAAGGGCTCATGTAAAGGATGCGGCGGTCGGCGGCCTGCCAGTATTCCCAGTCGTAGGTGTAATGCGCCACGGTGCGGAAGCGCAGCTCGCTCTCCCGCAGTGCTGCGGCCTGCGCTTCCACCCGCTGTCGTTCCGTTTGGAGCCGGCGGTTGATCAACAGCAGCCAGAAGCCAAGCGACAAGATGATGCAACCTGCAGCCAACCCTGACGCGACCTCGATCCGATAACGCTGCCAGACATCGCTCCAGGTGAACATCGGCACATCATCGAAGGGCGGCATGCGCAGCGTCCGCAGCAGTTCGACCACCGGCGTGTAATCGGCCGCCACGTCGAAGCCATGGATGTGCAAGGCTTTGGTCAGCGCCTTGTCCTCCTCGACCTTGAGCAGGAAAGAGGCGACCTTGCGCATCAAAGTCCTATCGGTATGCGGCAAGGCGGCAAACGGCCATTCCGGATAGAGCCGTGTGGACACCGTCACGGGAAAGGCCGCCAGAGACTGGGCGTTGAGCACCTTGAGTTGGCCGGGGCGCAGCTTGCCTTCCTGCTGCAGGGACTCCAGCAGCCCGGAACGCACGAAACCGGCATCGGCACGGCCCGACAGCACGGCCTCGACCACCTTGTCATGCGGCATGCCGGTCGGCAGCGGACGGATCTGCCGCCGTGGATCCACCCCGGCCTGGAGCAGTTCGTAGGCCTGCATCTGATAACCGCCCAGGGAATCGGTCGACGTGAAGGCCACGGTCTTGCCACGCAAATCGGTCAGGCTTCGAATATCGTTGCGTTCAGCGCGCGTCAGGATTACTCCGCCAAAGGCCGTCACCGGCTGGCCCTGCTCCAGGTTGACCAGCGTCGCGAGGGGGGCCGATAGTCCCAGGCGACGGGCAATCAGCACATAATGGCCGGGGTTGGTGAGGACGAAATCGATGCGCCGCGCCGCCACCGCCTGCTGCAGATCATTGTAGGAATAGGCTTCTACCTGGAAGTGGTTACCGGGATAAGCCCGGCTGAGTGCTTCCCCCAGCGGCGCCCATTGCGCCTGCATTTGCGGCACTGCGCGAAACGCCAGCACGCCGATGCGCACTTCTCGAGGCGCCGCATTGGGAGCGTGCCAGGATAGTGCGACGCCCAGCATCAATGTGGCCAGCCAGCGATACGGTCTCAAGCGGCCTCCCTCGGCAGATAATCGGCCCGGATCAAGCCATCCAGTGCAGGGGGCCGCTCCAGCAGGCCGGCCTTCTGCATCACGGTGCCAACCTTGAGCGCCGCGGTGAGCAGCGCGGGAGGCTGCCCTGTCAGCAGGCGGCGATTGTTGTCCAGATCCGGCAACAGCATGCCGCGGAAGGAGTCCAACACCTGATCGGGCGGCAGATGAAAATCAGGTGCCAGCCGGTAGGTCGCGTCTTCCGGGTTGGTTTGAAGATGATGCAACGCTTTGAAATGCGTGGCGACCAAATGCCGCAACGCACGGCCATGTCGGACATCGAGCACGTCATCATGCACTGCCAGCACATCGAAGATGGTGTCCGGAATGCGGCTGCTGTCGAACAGCCGAACCGCCCCGAGCGCTTTCATGCGGCTTGACGCCGGCTCATAGGTGATGGCGGCCTCGATACGGTTTTCCTGCCAGGCTGCTACTTGCTGCGCTGGAGGCAGCGGCACGACCTCGATCTCATCGCGCGACAGACCAGCCGCCTCCAGCACATGATGCAGCATCAGCACCCCCACCGCACTCTCTTCGACCGCGATGCGCCGTCCCTTGAGGTCAGCCAGCGAAGTGACGTAGGGCCGCGCCAGCAGCATGTCGGCTCCTGCCGAGATGTCATAGATCAGAATCACCGCAAGCGGCACCCCGGCTTCGCGCATGCGCAATACTTCATCGAGGGTGAGCGCTGCCGCATCGACACGGCCCTGCCGCAGCAACGCCATGCTCTCCGTTGCCGAACTGTCCTTGACCAGCCGCACCCACGTTGGGTTGAGCCAGCCAAGCGACTGGGCGAGGTAGAGCGGCGCATAGCCTGGCCACACATGCGCGGCGATGGTGATGGGGTGCGTCAGTCCGGCACAGGCAGGCAGTAACGGGGCCATGACCAGTCCGCCCAGCTGCTGCAGGAACCGACGGCGGTTTAGCCATGTAGGGGTGTGGCCAGCGCGGGTATCCATGCTGCGCATTGTAATGCAACGCTACGTCATTCGAGTATGGCTTCAGCCCCGCAACTCGATGAGACAAACCGCCTCGGCGGCAATGCCTTCGCCCCGGCCGGTGAAGCCCAGTTTTTCCGAAGTGGTGGCCTTGACGTTGACATGGTCCAGGGACAGGCCGAGGTCGGCCGCGATGTTGGCGCACATGGCGGGGATGTGGGGCGCCAGCCTGGGCGCCTCGGCAATCACGGTGGCATCCACGTTGACCACGGCATAGCCTCTGGCCTTGAGTAGTGAAGCGACGTGAAACAGCAGCTCGCGCGAATCGATGTCCTGGTAGCGTGGATCGGTGTTGGGAAAATGCCGGCCGATGTCGCCCAGCGCCGCGGCGCCCAGCAGGGCGTCGCAGATGGCGTGCAGCAGCACGTCGGCATCGGAATGACCGTCCAGGCCCTTGGGGTGGGGAATGTGCACCCCGCCGATGATGCATCTGCGCCCTTCCACCAGGGGGTGGACATCGAAGCCGTGACCGATGCGGAGGTTCATGTGATCTCCTTCCAAATCTCCTTCAAAATCAATTCCGCCATCCGCAGGTCTGCCGGGTAGGTCACCTTGAGATTGCGATCATCCCCCGGCACCAGCCTGGGCGCATGGCCCAGGAACTCGACCGCCTGCGCCTCGTCGGTCGGCAACTCGGTGCCCATGGCCTTGAGCGCGGTACGCAACAAGCCATAACGGAACATCTGCGGCGTCTGGGCACGCCACAGGCCGGCGCGCGGCTCGGTGCGGTCGATGCGGCCAGCCCCCCCTTCACGCTTGAGCGTATCCGCCACCGGCACCGCAAGCAGACCGCCCACGGGGTCGTCTTCCAGTGCATCGAGCAGGCGGTCCAGCAGTTCCCGGGTCATGCAGGGACGGGCCGCGTCATGCACCAGCACCCAATCATCCTCGCTGGCCGCCATGTGCAACAGCCCGTTGAGCACCGACGCGGCCCGCGTGGCACCGCCGCAGCGCAGCACCTCGCCCGGCCAATCGCTCTGCCAGTGGCAATCGTCCGGGCCGATCACGACGAATACCCGCTCGATCGACGGGTGCGCGCAGAACACGGAAAGCGTATGATGGATCAGTGGCTTGCCGAGCAGCGGCAGATATTGCTTGGGCAGTTCACCACCCATGCGGCTGCCGCTGCCGGCGGCGGGAATCAGGACATACTTGCGGGCCATGGTGGGGAATCATACCATGGCATCCTTGACTCCCGTCGTGCCGCCCCCATATCGTCGTCCAGGAGGTTTGCCATGAATGTCCGTCCTGCCGCCGTCGCCGGCCTGTTCTATCCTGGAGAGGCCGCCACGCTGTCCCGTGCAATCCACGCGATGCTCTCTCGCGCCGCAGGTCCCGCCCTGCATCCCAAGGCGCTGATCGCTCCGCACGCCGGCTACGTGTATTCCGGCCCCGTCGCCGCCAGCGCCTATGCGCTGCTTAAGCCTTATGCCGACGCCATCCGCCGTGTGGTGCTGCTCGGTCCGACCCACCGGGTCGCGGTGCGCGGCCTGGCCCTGCCCGGGGCGGATGCTTTCGACACCCCGCTTGGCAGGGTGGATGTCGACCTCGACGCCGTGCGCCGCATCGCCGACCTGCCGCAGGTCACGGTGAGCCCGCAGGCACATGCCCTGGAACATTCGCTGGAAGTACACCTGCCCTTTCTGCAAAGCGTATTGACGGATTTCAAGCTGCTGCCGCTGGCGGTCGGCCTGGCCAGTGCGGAAGAGGTGGCCGAAGTGCTGGAACCGCTGTGGGGGGGCGAGGAGACACTGATCGTGGTCAGCTCCGACCTCTCGCACTATCTGCCCTACGAAGTGGCACAGCGCGTGGATGCCGCCACGGCCGAAGCCATCCTGCACGGACGGCCGGTTTCCCATGAGCAGGCCTGCGGCGGCACCCCCGTCAACGGGTTGCTGCTGGCGGCACGCCGCCACGGCTTGACGCCCCACCTGCTCGATCTGCGCAACTCGGGCGACACCGCCGGGCCGCGCGACCAGGTGGTGGGCTATGCCGCATTCGCCTTCACGGAACCCGGCCATGGCTGATGCCGAAACCGGACGCATCCTGCTCACGCTGGCGCGCAACGCCATCGCGCGGCAACTTGGGCTACCCGAAACCCCGGTCGGGGAACCCTCGTGGCTCGCAGCGCCGGGCGCGACCTTCGTCACCCTGACGCAGCACGGCGACTTGCGCGGCTGCATCGGCTCGCTGGAAGCGCACCGCCCGCTGAAGCAGGACGTGGAGCAGAACGCGATCGCCGCCGCCTTCCACGACCCACGCTTTCCTCCACTCGAAGCCGCGGAGTTTCCCGGCACGCGCATCGAGGTCTCGCTGCTTTCGCCGCAACGGGCGATGAGCTTCAGCAGTGAAGCCGACGCCCTCGCCCAGCTGCGTCCGGGCATCGACGGCGTGGTGTTCGAGTGCGGGCCTTACCGCAGCACCTTCCTGCCGCAGGTGTGGGAACAACTGCCCGAACCGCGCACGTTCCTCGCCCATCTCAAGCGCAAGGCCGGCCTGCCCGAACAGTTCTGGTCGCCGCAGGTGCGGCTTTCTCGCTATACCGTGGAAAAATGGAAAGAGTGAACCATGGACGAAGCCATCCACCCCGATGAACGCTACCCGGCCCGCTACTGGCATCCGCTGGACGACGGGCGCATCCAATGCGACCTCTGCCCCCGGGATTGCAAATTACACGAAGGGCAGCGCGGCGCCTGTTTCGTGCGCGGCATGGCAGACGGCAAGATGGTGCTCACCACCTATGGCCGTTCGTCCGGCTTTTGCATCGACCCCATCGAGAAAAAGCCGCTCAATCATTTCTATCCCGGCTCCAGCGTGTTTTCCTTCGGCACGGCGGGCTGCAATCTGGCCTGCAAGTTCTGCCAGAACTGGGATATCTCCAAATCGCGCGACATGGACCGTCTGATGGACCAGGCCTCGCCCCAGGCCATCGCCCGCGCAGCCCAAAGGTATGGCAGCAGGAGCGTGGCCTTCACCTACAACGATCCGGTGATCTTCTTCGAGTATGCGCTGGACACGGCCGACGCCTGCCATGCGCTCGGCCTGAACACGGTCGCCGTCACCGCCGGCTACATCCACGCCGCGCCGCGCAAGGAATTCTTCGCCAAGATGGACGCCGCCAACATCGACCTCAAGGGGTTCACCGAGGATTTCTACGTCAAGCTCACCGGCGCGCATCTCAAGCCGGTGCTGGACACGCTGGCCTATGTCCACCACCACACCGACTGCTGGCTGGAAATCACCACCCTGCTGATTCCCGGCCACAACGATGCCGATGCCGAAATCCAAGCCCTGTCGAAATGGGTCGCAACCGAACTGGGGCCGGATGTGCCGCTGCATTTCACCGCCTTTCACCCCGACTGGAAGATGACGGACACCCCGCCCACCCCGCCGGAGACGCTGACCCGCGCCCGCCGCATCGCTCTGGATGCCGGCCTCCACTATGTCTATACCGGCAACGTGCACGACCCGGAAGGCGGCACCACCCATTGCCCGGCCTGCCGTCATCCCGTCATCGAGCGCGACTGGTACGAGATCGGCCATTATGACGTCACCCCGCAAGGCACCTGCCCGCAGTGCGGTGCGCGCATCGCCGGAAGATTCGGTGGATTCACCCGCCCGTTCGGGGCGCGCCGCATCCCGGTCAGGATGGCATGACATCCGAACGGCGCCGTGCCGGATAGAGCCGGGCGGCCAGCAGCAGGCCCAGCACCACCCCGTAGGCCAGGGGCAGCGTCAAATCCTTCTTCACCAGCCAAAGGTAATGCACCACCCCCAGCCCTCCGGCCAAATAAACCAGGCGGTGGAGCGGCCGCCAACGGTTGCCCAGCCGACGCATCATGCCGTCGGTGGAAGTCAGCGCCAGCGGAATCAACAGCAGGAAAGCGAGCAAACCCACCAGCAGGTAGCGGTGTTCCATCACGTCCTGGGCGATGGCATGCCAGTCGAACCACTGGTCCAGCCAGACATACGACAGCACGTGCAACACCGCGTAGAAGAATGCGAACAACCCCAGCATGCGGCGTAGTGCCAGCAGCCATCCTGCCCCGGACCAACGCTGCAATGGCGTGATTGCCAGAGTGGCGAGCAGCAAGGTCAGTGCAGAGGTGCCATTGGAACGGAGGACGAATTCCACCGGGTTGGCGCCGAGCCTGTCGAGCACGCCCAGCACCAGCAGCCTGGCCAGCGGCAGCAAGGCCAGCAGGAACACGACCCCTTTGAGGTAACGTAGCCAGTTCAAAGCGATTTTTGCCGGCAACATCAGAAGTATTTGCGCAAATCCATGCCGCTGTAGAGCTGGCCGACCTGTTCGGCATAGCCGTTGAACATCAGCGTCTTGATGCGCCGGTTGAACAGGCCGCCTTCGCCGATACGCCGCTCGGTGGCCTGGCTCCAGCGGGGGTGATCGACCTCCGGATTGACGTTGGCATAGAAACCATATTCGCGCGGACTGGCCCGCATCCAGGTCGTGACCGGCTGGCGTTCGACGAAACGGATGCCGACGATGGACTTGATGCCCTTGAAGCCATATTTCCATGGCACGACCAGACGCAGCGGTGCGCCATTCTGGTCGAGCAGCGCTTCGCCGTAAAGGCCGACCGCCAGCAGCGTGAGCGGATGGCGCGCCTCGTCCAGGCGCAGCCCTTCGGTGTAGGGCCAGTCCAGGATGGGGACACGCACGCCGGGCATCTGTTCGGGGTCGGCCAGCGAGACGAATTCCACGTACCTGGCGTTGCCCGTCGGTTCCGCCCAGTCGATCAGTTTCGCCAACGGGAACCCCACCCAGGGGATCACCATCGACCAGCCCTCCACGCAACGCATGCGGTAGATGCGCTCTTCCAGCGGGGCCAGCTTGAGCAGGTCTTCGAGTGCGATGCGCTTCGGCTTTTTGACTTCACCCTCGATCGCCACCGTCCAGGGCGATTTGCGCAGGGTACCGGCATTGCGCGCCGGGTCACTCTTGCCAGTGCCGAATTCGTAGAAATTGTTGTAGGTGGTGACATATTCGTAGGGCGTGAGTTTCTCGTCGGTGCCATAGGGTCCCCGCACGATAGGGGACAATTTGCGCCGTACCTGGGGCTGCACCGTCACACCGGCGGCAGCGGCAGGCAGCAGACTCGCGGCCAGACCCGCCCCTGCGGCCAGCAGAAAACGCCGGCGCGCTCGATATACCGCCCGCGGCGTGATTTCGGATGGCGGAATGTCGGTCGGTTTGCGAATCAACATGGGAGTCCTTGAGTGTTCTATTGCTTTAGTAGGCATTTTGGGCCGAAAATTTCATGGCTGCAAAACCATTTTGCAGCTACCACGCCGATTCGAACCAAACCTAAAGTCACGTAGCAACCACAAGGAAACCGTACGTCAGTTCTACGAAGCCATCCGGGAGGGGATGAAAAAGACGTCATCCCGCAGCTGATGCATCCGGATGTGAAATTCCGCGGTTCGCTGGGACAAATCCAGCGCGGCATCGATGGATTCACTGGCTACCTCGACTTCGTGCGCCAGGCGTTGGATCATTATCGCTGCGACATCATCGACATGGTGGCCGAAGGTGACAAGGTCTATGCACGCCTCCAATATTCAGGCATCCACCACGGCGAGTTTTTCGGTTTCGCGCCCACCTATGCCAAGCTGAAAGGGGAAGGCATTGTGCCTTTACCTTCGCCGAAGGCAGAATCGTCGAACTGTGGGCCATCGGCGACGTGCAGGCCATCCTCAAACAGCTTGCCAAACACGTCGGCGATTAATCTTGCCAATTCCAGCCCCCCTCGCGGTAAGGGTCAGTCACTGCCGGGGGCATCGAGGTGTGTTTCGGCGTGGATTCGGCGGCGCAGAGGGCCGACGCGGCATGGATGTCGGTGGCTGGAAAGCGGGTACCAGACACTCTTTCGCATTGCCGATCAGGTCGGCGCGCCCCATGGCACGCAACGCCTTGCGCAACAACGGCCAATTGGCGGGATCGTGGTAACGTAGGAACGCCTTGTGCAGCCTGCGTTTGCCAGCGGCACGCGCAACCACGACGGTCTCGCTGGTCGGGGTCACCTTGCGCAGCGGGTTCTTGCCGGTGTGATACATGGCGGTGGCCAATGCCATCGGCGTCGGCGTGAAAGTCTGTACCTGGTCTAAGCGGAAGCCGTTGCGCTTGAGCCACAGTGCGAGGTTGAGCATGTCTTCGTCGGTAGTGCCGGGGTGGGCGGCGATGAAATACGGGATGAGGTATTGCTCCTTGCCGGCTTGCTTGCTGAACTTCTCGAACATCCGTTTGAACGCGTCATAGGCACCCATGCCCGGCTTCATCATCTTGGACAGCGGCCCTTCCTCGCTGTGCTCGGGCGCGATCTTGAGATAGCCGCCCACATGGTGCTGCACCAGCTCCCTGACGTACTCGGGTGACTTGACGGCGAGGTCGTAGCGCACTCCCGAGCCGATCAGGACTTTCTTCACCCCCTTGATCTGGCGCGCCTTGCGATACAGCTGGATGAGTGCCGAATGGTCGGTATCGAGGTTGTCGCAGATATCCGGGTAGACGCACGACAGCTTGCGGCAGGCCGATTCGATCTTCGGGTCCTTGCAGGCCAGCCGGTACATGTTGGCGGTGGGGCCGCCCAAATCGGAAATGATGCCGGTGAACCCTTCCACCTTGTCGCGGATTTTCTCGATCTCGCGCAGGATGGAGCGCTCCGAGCGGCTCTGGATGATACGGCCCTCGTGCTCGGTGATGGAGCAGAAGGTGCAGCCGCCGAAGCAGCCGCGCATGATGTTGACCGAAAAACGGATCATCTCCCACGCCGGGATTCTCGCCCCTCGGTAGGCGGGATGCGGTGCGCGCGCATAGGGCAGGTCATAGACGTAGTCCATCTCCTGGGTCGTGAGCGGGATCGGCGGCGGGTTGAGCCACACCTCGCGCTCGCCATGCCTTTGCACCAACGCGCGGGCATTGCCGGGGGTGGATTCCAGGTGCAGCACGCGCGAGGCATGGGCATACATCACCGGGTCTTTGGACACCACTTCGTAGGCCGGCAGGCGTACCACGGTGTGGCTGCGGTCGAGCTTGGGCGTGCGGTGCAGGCGCACCACAGTGCCGCCACTCTGCCCGGCGGCGCCCGCACAGGTCTGCCCGGCCAGCGCCTTGGCATAAGGGTCGGGATGCGGCTGGACGTGACCCGGCCTGTCCATCTCGGTG
>JANZZG010000005.1 GCA_026419515.1 Methylophilaceae bacterium | reverse complement strand
CGCTCGTCGGCAGCGTCAGATGTGTATAAGAGACAGATCGAGCACGCCCTCTATCATCACATCCAGCGTGACATGGTGCTTTATTGGGGTGCCTTGGCCAGACAAGATCTCTACATGCCGGAGTTACCGCAGCGGTGGGCAGCGCAGTACTCCAACTTCCGTTTCGTTCCGGTGCTATCCGCGCCCAAGCCAGAAGACGGTTGGACTGGCCGCACCGGTCTGGTGCACCAGGCGGTGCTAGACGATCATCCAGATCTCAGTCCGTATCAAGTCTACTGCTGTGGTTCCCCTGGAATGGTAGAAGCAACCCACCGCGACTTTACGGCACAAGGATTGCCGGAAGACCAATTCTTTTCGGACGCGTTCACTTTCGCGACCACGCCCTAGTCGACGCAGCCGAGGAAATACTCGGTAGCCACCACGGTATCAGGCGCACTCTTCCATCTTGCGTTCCAGACTCAAACGGTAGTGTTCGGCCGCAGCCTGAGGATGACCCAGTTTTTCCAGGATCTGCGCCAGCTCGAAATGGGCGTCGCTACTATCCTGTAAGCTGAGACTGGCTTCCAAGTAACTTTGCGCTTTGCCCCACAGTCCTTGACGCCTGCACAGTTTTCCCAACGAAAGCAGCAAACCGGCATCCTGATGATGAATACGTAGCCAGTATTCAGCCTGTTCCAACTGCTTGGACAAGTTGCCAACACACTCCCCATAGTAGGCAGCCAAGGGGCTCTCCCAGCGTTTGGTGAGACTTCTTTCGATGATCGTTGCCGCGGTTTCCCCATCGCCTGCTTGCACGAATCGCTTCGCTGCAACGAGCGCGATGCGCGCATCCAGTTGGTCGTGGTCAGGCACCTTGTGCCAATAGGTGCGCAATAGATCGGCATCTCCTGCCAGACGCCCCAGCAGCTCCTGGTAGGCTTGTAGCTTCCATTGCTGTGCAGTGAGTTCTTCGATACCGCCCCGCTTTTCCAATTGGGAAATCAGTGCCAGCGTCCCTTCCCAATCGGCCAGCTGACGCCGTGCCTTGAGTTCCAGCTGCATGGCAGGCAAGTGTTTGGCATCCCGTTTTGCCAAGTGTTTGAGGGCTTCGAGCGCATCGGCGAACCTGCGCTGGTCGAGCAGCAATTCAGCCTGACACAACAGGCGCGCCACTGCCTCGTCTGGAGCACGTTGCTCGGCTTCCGCGAGGTAGTAGTCGCGCCGTTCATAATTTTTCATCTTATGCGCAGCACGCGCCGCGGTCAGGGCAGCGATCAACGGATTCGCGCCCAGCTCCAATGCCAGTGCAGCAGCCTTCTCGGCCCTGCCATAACGTCCCGCGGCGAGTGCCGATAAGCTTTCCATCAAAGCAGCGTGTGCATTTTTTTCGCGTTGCGCCTGCTTGAAGGCCCGTACCTTTGCCGGCAGACGCAGCGTATAGTTGATGAGGTGGAGCAGCCCATGGGCGGTCAGCAAAACGAGCACGGTCAACAACAGGAATAGGCTGGTGGAAAGCTCGATGCGGTAAGGTGGCTGTACCAGCAGCACGTAGCCATTGCCATGCCCGATCACCAGCGGCACGGCCACCGCTCCCACCACGACCAGCAGCAACCAAATCAACGGTTTCATTGGGCGCTTCTTTCCAATGTAAGCTTGTAACGGTTGGCAGCGTTGAGGGTTTCAGCCAGATCTGGCAACTGGATGTTGACGGTACTGCTGCCCAGCTGATGCACGGTGGCAACGGCGTTTTTCACTGCTGGATCGTCGGTATCGAAATAGCGCTTGAGCCATTCTTCGGCAGCACGCAGGTCGGCGTGGAAGGTCGCCTCGTCACGCTGCAACAGCGCGATACGGGCAGTGAGCAGCCGCAGTCGCAGGTTCTCGCGCAAGAAAAAAGATTGTTCCGGCGTCAGCAACGGCGGCTCGGGACGGTCGATCCGCTCGATGCGCACCAGCTGACGGATATCCCGCCAGATTTCACCCGCCAGCCTACGCCAGGGGTTGGTTTCATAATCGGGCGCGATGGCGTCGGTCGCAGGCCGTGGATGGTGCTCGCTCATCAGCGGCAGCTTGTCCACCGTGGAAGCCAAAGCTTCCATGCGCAGACTGGCACCCACCACATCCACCGCAGGCAGTGCCTGCAGACGCGCGATATCGCGGCCGATCAGCTTGCGCAATTGAATGGCCTGCGGCTTGTCGATCTGTTGCAGACGCATGTCGGCAGTCTGCAAAGCCAGCAACGCAGAGCGAATGTTGCCGGCCAACTGCAACTGCTCGGAAGCGATCACCAACAGTTGTTCGACTTCAGCGACTACGCGTTCATCACGGTTGTTGGCGAACTCCTGGTACAGCACCTGCAACGCCTCCTGCTGGTTGCGCGATTCCGCCAACTTCTGCTCGATCAGCGCGATGCGTGCAGCCAACTGCGTTCCAGATTCTTCAGCCTTTTGGGCCAGTAACTGGCTTTCGCGGTTGCGCGTGTCGAATTCGTTGAGACGCTGGCTCAAAGTCAGTTCCAGCGCGGTGTAACGCTGTCGGCTATCCAGCCAATGCCAGGCCAACAATACGATGGCGAGGATGGCAACGACCATGGCAGGCGCAAAGAAATGACGCTCAGGCCGCGCTGCCTCGGTTTGCGGTGAAAGCATGGGATCGGTTTCGCTCATTGGTTCCTACTCGTTCGCCAATCGATCAAGGTTTGCAAAAGACCCGTATCACCTGGCCCAGACGCCGCGATAGCATGCAAACCATGGGCGGCTGCGATCTCCGCGATGCGCGGGTGATTGACGATCAGCGGCACAGCCCGCAGCCACGCTGCAGCTCCCGCCAGCGCCAGCAAGTTGCGCAAAGCCTCGCTGCTGGTCACCACCACGGCGTGTAGTTCGCCGCTATGCCATAAGGACTCCAAGCCATGCGCGTCGCGGTGAGGCAGGATGCGCTGGTAGCATTCTGCAAATTCGACGGTGGCGCCGCGTGCCCGCAGCGTCTGCGCCAGCAGGTCGCGCCCGCCTGTGCCGCGAAAAATCACGCAGCGCTGTCCTGCAACGGCCTGCAATTCAGGCAAGTTTAGCAGACTTTCGCTGTCGAAACGGTCGGCCGGAGTGAGTACACGATGGATGCCGAACTCCTTCAGCGCGGCTGCAGTCATTGGACCCAACGCCGCGCATTGCAAAGTCGGCGGCAGCGAGCGACGTGACAGCACCCGGGGCAAGCCATACTGGACTGCATTGCTGCTGATGAAAATGGCCCAGTCGAAATCATCGAGGTGGTCGACGATGCGGTCGAAGACACTGTAATCATCCAGCGGGCTGATTTCCAGCAAAGGAAACGAAATAGGGATTCCTCCAGCCTGACGAACCAACGACGCCAGTGTCCCTGCCTGCTCCTGGGGGCGGGTGATGACGATGCCGCAGCCGGCGAGCGGGTGATCAGGCGTGCTGTTCAAGTTCTGCGAGTATGCGGTCGGCACCCTGTGCGACCAACTGCTGAGCAAGCTGGTCACCCACCGCCTCGGGATCGCACGGATCGCCACTGGTCACGGCACGTACCAAGTGCCTACCATCGATACTGGCGACGAAGCCGGTGATGACGAGAACCCCGTTTTGAAGGCGCGCATGGGCACCAAGAGGCACCTGGCAGCTGCCTGCCAGAGCACGGCTGACTGCACGCTCGGCAGTGACACAAATGGCCGTCTCTGGATGATTGAGCGGGGCCAGCAGGGCGCGGAGCTCAGGACGTCCGGCGCGTACCTCGATGCCCAGCGCACCTTGGCCGACTGCGGGAATGCTCTGTTCTGGCGCGATCAATGCGGTGATGCGACTGTCCAGTCCGAGTCGCTTGAGTCCAGCAGCAGCGAGGATGATGGCATCGTATTGGCCTTCGTCCAACTTCCTGATGCGTGTCTGCAGGTTGCCGCGCAACGACTCGACTTTCAGATGCGGGAAACGGGCCATCAGCTGGCTTTGCCGACGCAGGCTGGAAGTGCCGACGACACTTCCTGCCGGTAGGTCTTCCAGGTGGACATAACGGTTGGATACGAAAGCATCGCGAGGATCCTCGCGCTCGCCGATGGCTGCCAGCTCGAACCCTTGCGGCAGGTTCATCGGGACGTCTTTCATGGAATGCACGGCGATGTCGGCGCGGCCGTCATCCAGCGCCTGTTCCAGTTCTTTGACGAACAAGCCTTTGCCGCCGATACGCGCCAGCGGTGAGTTGAGGATCTGGTCGCCAGTGGTGGTCATGCCGAGGATATCCACGGCCATGTGCGGATACAGTGTCTGTAGACGCGCCTGAATGTGTCGTGCCTGCCACAAGGCCAGGGCGCTTTCGCGTGTTGCAATAACCAGGCGGGAGGAAGGCACACTCATGCCAAGGGATGATGAAATAATCTAAATTTTTTAATTCTAGCATGCCCCTAGTCTCATTTGCCGCTAGAATTGCGTTTGTTTCGAGATACCATACCCCTGAGGTTTTTGGAGCGCGAATTTCAGTATGGAACAATCCAACCCGCCTTCCATGCAACCCGACCACGAGCGACGGACGCATTATCATCTGCGCGAAGTGTTCGAACAGGCTTATGAAGTAGCCTTGCCGTTTCTCGACCCTGCCCAGGGATGGGGCGGACGCCCGTTGCTGCGCCATGCATTCCCGGCACTCCACGAGGCTTTTCCTTTTCTCACCGCACAGGACCTCGCCATTTTGGTACCAGCACTGGAACGCGTGTTTCGCGAGCGCAACGCCAAGAAATCCTCTTAAGGCAACCCTGAAAACCCGTTGCGAGGGCTTGCAGGCTTACGCGCAAAGAACGAACGCGACCAAGACCAAACATAAAGTTGGGTGTAGGAGCGACAACCCCAGGTTGCGGTGCAGGCTCGCATGAATGGAGCAAACGTTGAGCCGCAACGCAGCGGCCATAGAAAAAATCGCGCCACGCCGCCATCCAACCGCGCAGTAGGTCATTCAGAGAGTTCCTGACCCTAACGGCCTAGCTCGCGCACGAGATGCTGCTGCCGCCGACTGACCGGCAATGCTTCCTGCAGCCCCTTGAGCAATACCACCCAGTGTGTCTCGCCGCTCTCTTCTCGACGTCGCTCGAAGCCTTGCACGGCGTCGCGATTGACTAGGCAATTGCGATGGATGCGCAAAAAGCGGTGGGGAAATTCTTGTTCGATCTGAGTGAGTGAATCCTCCAGCAAGTATTCGCGCGCCGCGGTTCGCACGGTGAGATATTTCATCTCCGCGCGCAGATAAAGCACATCATCTACCGGTACCAACAGCACACGGCCGCGTTCATGGATGCTGAAATGGGTCCGTTGTGGCGAAAGGGCGTGCACTGCTGCCATTTGGGCCGGCCGCAGCGCGTGCGCTCGGGCGAGCGCCATGCGCAGACGGTCCAGACGTATCGGTTTGAGCAGGTAATCGACTGCATGGAGCTCGAAAGCCTGCATGGCATGGGCATCGTAGGCCGTGGTGAAGATGATGGCAGGCGGGCAGCTGAGTTTCTGCGCGTGCTTGGCCGCTTCGATGCCATCCATCACGGGCATGCGGATATCCAGCAGCAGCACGTCTGGTTGCACCGCGGCAGCCATCGAAAGCACGTCCCGGCCGTTGGCTGCCTCGCCGACGACGATACAATTGGGAATCTCGGCCAGCAAGGATTTCAGGCGGTGGCGTGCCGGGGCCTCATCATCCGCAATGAGTATTTTGAGTGGGCTCATTTCCGGCAGGGGAGCAGAATGTCGACCCGGTATTGGCCATTCTCGATTTTGGAACTCAAACTGGCTTCATAGTCGAAATGCAACGCCAGGCGCTCACGGATGTTGTCAATGGCCATGTGGTTGCTGGCATGGTGGGCTGCACCTTCACAGTACGGGTTGGTGAGCGTAATGCGGGCCTGGTCACCCCAAGTACCAATCTTGATTAAGATTTCACCCCCCGCCTCACTGGGTTCGATGCCGTAATATACCGCATTCTCCAACAGCGGCTGCAATACCAGTGGAGGAATCATGACCCCCTCGGGTTGATGCGTCGTATCCCACACCACGCGTAGCCTGTGTCCCAAGCGTAGTTTCTCCAGATCGAGGTATTTGCGACACAATGCGAGCTCGTCATCCAACGGAACCAGCTGGCGGTTGTCGGCCATCAATACGCGAAACAGATCGGCCATGTCCTCCAGTGCGGTTTCGGCCCGTCTGGGATCATCCCGGATCAGTGCCAGCACGGCATTCAGGCTATTGAACAAAAAATGTGGCCGGATGCGCGCTTGTAAGGCCTGTAGTCTGGCTTCGGTCAGTGCCGGGGAAAGTGCGCGGCTACGCAGGTTGAAATAGACCAACAGGCTGCCGCTCGCCATCAGGCTGAGCAGACACCAGTGGCCCAGCCCCGCGACGTTTTCTGCGCCGAACAAATACCTATTGAACATCCATAGCAGGGCCGTGATGCCGGTTTCCAGCACCAGCACGGCAGCGACGCCTTGTCGGTAAGGGAGGCTGCCCAGCAGCGGATTGCAGGCATAAAGCACAAGCAGGCTTGCCAATACCAGCGGTTGAAGAACGGAGGCAATGGACAGCACTTCCTGCCACAGGCCTGGCAAGGATGAAGTGCGCACCAGTGCCGCCGCCAGCCCCATGAGGTTGGCGAACACCAGGGTGCGTAAGCAAAACCCCAAATTGCGGAAATCCGGCAGCGCCACCGGAAGCGCCGGAGGGTTTTGCTTTATACTTGCCATGGTTTCAATTGTAACGATGATGGGCTGGCATGCAAGACAAAAGCAAAGGATGGTCAGGGCGTTTTTCCGAGCCCGTGGACGCACTGGTCAAGCGTTACACCGCTTCCGTCGCGTTTGACAAACGTCTGGCCGAATTCGACATTCAGGGTTCACTCGCCCATGCGTCCATGCTGGCTGCTCAAGGCATCATCAGCAAAGAAGATCTCGCCGCGATCGAACGGGGTCTGGCGGAAATCCTCCAGGAAATTCGCAGTGGCCGCTTTGAATGGTCGATAGACCTCGAAGACGTTCACCTCAACATCGAAAAGCGCCTGACCGACAAAGTAGGGGATGCTGGCAAGCGCCTGCACACGGGTCGCTCGAGAAACGATCAGGTAGCGACCGACGTGCGGCTCTGGCTGCGCACTGCCGTGGATGACATCCTGGGCTTGATTCGCCGGTTGCAGCTCACCCTGCTGGACCTGGCCGAACAGCACGCGGATACCGTGATGCCGGGCTACACCCATCTGCAGGTCGCTCAGCCGGTGACGTTCGGCCACCATCTGATGGCCTATTTCGAAATGCTCAAACGCGATGCGGAGCGCCTCACCGACTGCCGCCGTCGCATCAACCGCCTGCCACTGGGAGCTACAGCGTTGGCCGGTAGCAGCTTCCCCTTGGATCGCGAAAGCGTGGCACGTAGTCTGGGGTTCGAAGGCGTGTGTGAAAATTCCCTGGATGCGGTGTCCGATCGCGATTTCGCCATCGAATTCACCGCAGCGGCGGCATTGCTGATGACCCACTTGTCGCGCCTTTCAGAAGAGCTGATCCTGTGGTCTTCACCGCGCTTCGGCTTCATCAGTATTGCCGACCGCTATTGTACCGGTTCTTCCATCATGCCGCAGAAGAAAAATCCGGACGTGCCCGAGCTGGTGCGTGGCAAGACCGGCCGCATCAACGGACATCTGGTCGCGCTGCTGACCCTGATGAAAGGTCAGCCGCTGGCCTACAACAAAGACAACCAGGAGGACAAAGAGCCGTTGTTCGACACCGTGGATACCCTGGTCGATACCCTCACGCTCTATGCCGACCTGATGCGCGGCATCCAGGTCAATAAAGCAGCCATGCGCCAAGCCGTACTGGAAGGGTTTGCCACCGCGACCGACCTTGCCGACTATCTGGTGAAAAAAGGGCTGCCCTTTCGGGACGCCCATGAGGCGGTGGCGCGGGCAGTGCGCCATGCAGAGGCCAAAGGATGTGATCTTTCTGATCTTTCGCTGGAAGAATTGCGCGCTTTCTGCGCACTGGTCGATGCGGACGTCTATGGCGTGCTGACACCGGAGGGCTCGCTCGCCAGCCGTCGGCATATCGGCGGGACCGCGCCGGAACAAGTACGGGCCGCGATTGCGAGGGCCCGCAAAGCACTGGGATGCGATTGAAGCGCCTTGTAACGATACTGCTGTTCGTCATTGGGAGCCTGCCATACCCTGCCGTTCTGGGAAGCGCGAACGAAGTCGGAGACGCGCCGCCGCCGCGCCTGCTGGAGTGGCCGATGTTGCCGGGCGAGTCGTTGCGCCAGCTGGCGCAGCACATCTATCCGCGTGATCCGGCGATGCAGCGTCATTTCATCGACGCCGCGATCCGTCAGAACCCGACCGTCTTCTCCGGCTTCGGAGCCGAGGATCCATTCGAGCGGGAAACCCTGATCTGGCTACCCGACCTCAAGCAGTTGGCCAACCTGGCGACTGCGTCCGCCCGGCCACGCCATTATCTACGTCCGCAGCTACCCGCCATGCAGCCCAGTGTCCAGGGCGCGCATCCGGCACCGCTGCAAATAAGCGCACAGCTTACGCTCGCCCCCAACGGGGCGACTCAGCCGCTGCCTTCAGCAGGGGAAAATGTCCGACTCATTCCAGCCGGGCAGATTCGCTCCACCCGGACTGCAGTGGCTTTCGATTCCTGGATACGTTCCGTGATCGATGCACTGATGGCGCATAATGCGGTGCTCAAGGCAGAGCAGGAGCGGCTGGAGGCGCGCATTGCGGCGCTGGAGAAGAGTGTTGCCGAGATGCGTGCCACACTTCTGCGTATGCAGGACCGTTCCGCCACACCCGCCCGTCTGCCGCCGCCCAAGCCCGGATCGCGGCCAGCCTCCCCTTCCCTGACAGCCGGGTCGCTGCTCTCGCCTACACCGCTCCACTGGCTCTCCATGCTTGCTGTCATCGTTGCCGGCTCGGCCGTCGTATGGATGCGGCGCCGCCACGCAAGGCCATCGCACAAGGCCGCTGCTGCCCCGGCAACCCTGCCGCCGTTTCCCATGACCCAAATGGAAGTCGAGGTCATTACCGAGCCGGCCAACGCAGAATCTACACCCAATGCACCGGCGCCGAACCAATCCCGCCCACCGCCTGATACGATGATGGTAGACGAAATCGACTCGGTGGTGGAAGAAGCCAGGGTACTCGTCGCGCTCGGGCGCACCGAGCGCGCCATCGCGATGCTGGAAGAATATATCAACGCCCATCCGCGCACGTCCGCCAACCCCTGGCTGTATCTATTGGATCTGTATCGCAACCTGAACCGGCGCGATGAGTTCACCGCGCTCGCCAAACGTTTCCATCAGTCGTTCAACGTCATCGCACCACAATGGGAACCCCCCGCGCAGACCATGATGGTGGTGCCGCGCAGTCTAACCGAATTCCCGCACATCATGGCGCGCCTCACCGAAAGCTGGGGAACACTGGACGCACAGGATTATCTCAACCATCTCCTCCAGGACAACCGTGGGGGCGAGCGCCAAGGGTTCAGCATGGAAGTGCTGCAGGAAATCCTGTTGCTGCTGGCCGTGCTGGAGCTGCGCGATACGCTTCCGGAATTGAAGCCGTTTTAGTCATCCAGAAAAATTTGAAGCAGCTCGTTAAGAAAGCGCCGTCCGAGCGGGGTGGGCGCAATGCGCTGATGGTCGCGCAGCAGCAACCCTTTTTCCTGCGCCTCTGCCATGGCTCGTTCCAGCATGCTGATCGGCAACCCGGTCCTTTCCATGAACAGCCTGGGCGGGAACCCGTGGGTCAGGCGGAGTGCGTTCATCATGAACTCGAATCCCAGATCCTGGCGGGTGAGCGGCCGTTCACTCTCAATGTGCCGGCCGGATCCTACCCCGGACAGATAGGCTTGAGGGTGCTTGGTACGGGCCTGGCGCAGGATGCGGTCGGGAAAACTCAGCTTGCTGTGGGCGCCGGCACCGATGCCGAGATAATCGCCGAACTGCCAGTAATTGAGGTTGTGCCGGCACTGCCGGCCGGTCCGGGCAAAGGCGGAAATCTCGTATTGGCGGTAGCCGGCGGCATCCAGCGCAGCCTCGATCGCATCCTGCATCACCGACGCCGCATCCTCGTCCGGCACCGGCGGCGGCCTGTGGTGGAAAGTGGTATTGGGTTCGATGGTGAGGTGGTAGGCCGAGATGTGCTGCGGGCCGTGATCGATGGCGATACGGATGTCGCTCAGAGCCTGCGCCACCGATTGGCCGGGCAAGGCATACATCAGGTCCAGATTGACATTGTCGAAGGCAGCGCACGCACGCTCCACGGCGCGGCGCGCTTCCGCGCCATCATGGATGCGCCCGAGCGCCTCGAGATGGTGATCGTCGAAACTCTGGATGCCCAGCGACAGGCGGTTGATGCCGGCATCGCGAAAAGCGGCGAACCTTGCCGCCTCGACCGTGCCGGGATTGGCTTCCAGCGTGATCTCGGCGCCATAGGCGAGCGGCAGCAGGGCGCGGATGCGCGAGAGCAGATGGTCGAGCCATTCCGGAGCGAGCAGACTGGGCGTGCCGCCGCCGAAAAACACGGAGCAGACCTTGCGTCCCCAGATCAGCGGCAACGCCTGTTCGAGGTCTTGGATCAGCGCCGCCACGTAGGCCTGCTGAGGAACTTCACCGCGCGCTTCATGCGAGTTGAAGTCACAGTACGGGCATTTGCGCACGCACCAGGGAATGTGGACATAGAGGGCCAGCGGGGGAAGCTGCTGCAAGCGGATCAAAGCGGATACTGCTTGAGTTTTTCCAGCAGCAGGGCGAGCGCCTTGCCGCGATGGCTGATACGGTTCTTCACCTCGAGCGGCAGCTCGCCGCCGGTCTGGCGATATTCGGGATCCAGGAAATAGGGGTCATAGCCGAAACCGCCATTGCCGCGCGGGGCGTCCAGCAGCGTGCCATGCCACTGCCCTTCGGCGATCAGCGGCTCCGGATCGTCCGGGCGGCGCACCAGGACCAGGGCGCAGTGGTAATGCGCGGCGCGGTTGACGACGCCCTGCATGGCCTCCATCAATTTCTGGTTGTTGCGCGCGTCGGAGCGCGGATGCCCGGCATACACGGCGGACTGCACTCCCGGCGCGCCACCCAGTGCATCGACGCACAGGCCGGAATCGTCGGCCAGCGCCGGCAGACCGGTGATGCGCGCGGCATGACGGGCCTTGGCCAGGGCGTTCTCGACGAAGGTGCAGTGCGGTTCCTCGGCTGCGGCCACATTGAAGTCGGATTGTGGCAGCACAGTGATCCCCAGCGGTGCGAGCAGTTCGCGGAATTCGCGCAGCTTG
The DNA here is from genome assembly GCA_026419515.1 of Methylophilaceae bacterium. Classification (GTDB taxonomy): domain Bacteria; phylum Pseudomonadota; class Gammaproteobacteria; order Burkholderiales; family Methylophilaceae; genus JANZZG01. The sequence continues at coordinate 56,116 of JANZZG010000005.1, read as the reverse complement.
CCGGCATTGCCGGTGGCGATGACCAGCCGCTTCATAGGCCGAGCACGGCTTTTTGCCTGGCGATCAGCTGACGGATGCCGGATTCGGCCAGCGCCAGCATGGCCTCCATTTCCGCGCGCCGGAACGGCGCACCTTCCGCCGTGCCCTGGATTTCCACGAAGCCGCCGCTGCCGGTCATCACCACGTTCATGTCGGTATCGCACGCCGAATCTTCAGGGTAGTCGAGGTCGAGCACCGGCACACCCTGATAGATGCCGACCGAGATGGCGGCGACGAAGTCGCGCAATGGGGATTCGGCGATCAGCTGTTTTTCCAGTAAAAATGACACGGCATCATAAAGAGCGACGAAAGCGCCGGTGATGCTCGCCGTGCGCGTGCCGCCGTCGGCCTGGATCACGTCGCAATCAATCTGGATGGTACGCTCGCCCAGCTTGCCGAGATCGGTGACGGCACGCAGGCTGCGCCCAATCAGGCGCTGGATTTCCTGGGTGCGGCCGGATTGTTTGCCGCGCACGGCCTCACGCTCCATACGGGTGCCGGTCGCCCGCGGCAGCATGCCGTATTCCGCCGTCAGCCAGCCTTGCCCCTGGCCTTTGAGGAAAGCGGGGACTTTTTCATCGATGCTGGCGGTACACAACACGTGCGTGTCACCGAATTTGACCAACACCGAGCCTTCCGCATGACGCGTGTAACGGCGGAGGATTTCTACCGGGCGCAGCTGGTCGGGGGCACGTTGGCTGGGACGCATGGGGTTTCCTTTGCAGTTATCGGGAAGTCTTCTTGATGGCGGCCTGGATTTCGGCAATGGCGTGCTCGATTTCCTCGTCCGTCAGGTCGGGCACCTCACCCACTTTGGCACTCCCCCCATCGCTGGGGAGGGGTCCGAGGATGGTGGTGGTGAGATTCATCGGCATGGTTGCGGTGGAAATCTGCAACAGCCCAGGCAACTCGCCCCAGTTTACCGCAATTACGCTCATATTGTCGCTATAGGCGTTCGCACGGGCCTCGGCCAGGCCGAGTACCACCGGTACGGTATCCGTCACCGGTCCACGCGCAAGTATTTCGCAGATTTCCTCTGGTTCTACCAGCGACCATAACCCGTCGGTACACAAAACGAGGATGTCCCCGTCTTGCAAAGCCATGCTGGGGGCGAGATCGATGCGGGGAGGAATTTCGCCGCCCACGCAGTTGTAGACCTTGTTGCGTTCCGGATGGGTGAGCATGTCCTCCTTTTTGATCAGCCCCTTGCGATAGAGCAGCTGAACCTTGGAATGGTCCTGGGTGCAGAAGATCACACGGCCATCCCGGATCAGGTATAGCCGTGAATCCCCGACGTGCGCGCAATGAAGTGTGTCGTGCTGCACGATGGCAGCCACCAGCGTGGTGCGGGGCGAATCGGGCAGGTCGTTGGCCAAGGCATGACGTAGGATGGCATCATGCACTTGCTGGATCTGGTCACTGAGAAACCGGGCCGGGTTGGCCAGAACCGGCAGTGCCATGCGCTGAAACGCGTCGGTCAGCATTTTGACGGCCAGCTGGGCGGCGATTTCGCCATGGCGGTGCCCGCCCATACCATCGGCCACCACCATCAACAGCGCATCTTTACTATAGGAATAGGCAATACGGTCTTGGTTGTGGTCACGGGGTCCAGGTAAGCTGTTTTGATAGATCGTGAACTTCATTGGCAGTCGCGATCGTCCAACCACATCCTTGTCTAACGGCCGCCGATTCTATCGCGCAAGGTTGCCAGCAATGATTTCTTTTGCGGCTTGGGACTGCCTTCCTCGCGCAGCGATTTTTGCAGGGTGAATACGCTTTGCGGACGCTTCATGTAGTCCAGCGCAAGACACCAGTCGATGATTTCCAGCAGCCGATCGGAATAGATGCCTTGTCCGGCTTTCAGCGCAGGTAGCAGCGTGTCATTTTGCACACGCCGATCGGCTGCGGGCGGTGGGGTCCGTGTCAGGCAGGCGTACATCGAGGCTCCGATGCCGTAGATATCGCTCCAAGGTCCCAAGTGTGCACGGTCGAAATACTGCTCGGGCGCAGCGAAACCTGGCGTGTAAGTGGGTACCAACTTGACTTGGGCATCCAGCGCCTGCCGGGCCGAACCGAAATCCAGTAACACCGGCGAACCATCCATGCGGATATAGATGTTGGCCGGCTTGATGTCCAGGTGCAGCAGCTTGTGGGTGTGAACCTCGCGCAGGCCAGTCAGTAGCTCACCGAACACGCGCCGCACGAAATTTTCCGGCAACGCTTTTGTACGAGCCTGGATATACTGTTGTAGCGACCGACCACGTTCATATTGCATCACCATGTAGACGGTGTCATTGGCGCGAAAAAAATTCACCACACGCACGATGTTACGGTGATCGATCTTGGCCAGCGCACGGCCTTCTTCGAAAAAGCTTTTGAGGCCATGCAAAAACCCGGCACGGCTGGCTTCCGAAATGGCGACCACACGGTCTGCTCCATCGCGCTTGGCAAGCGAACCAGGTAGATATTCCTTGATGGCGACTGCATGACCCTGCTTGTCGTATGCCAGATAAACGAAACTGAAGCCGCCGCCGCTCAATACCTTGTCGATGCGGTATTCCTGCAGCTGGTAGCCGACGGGCAAAGCGTAATGGAAGGCAGCGTTCATGACACCTGTCACCTGAGGCAGCACGTTATTTTGTCATGGATCAAGGTGCATTTGATAAGATGACGAAATGCAGGAGAAAACGAGCATGATATACAGCATGACCGGCTTTGCCACCGTCCAATGCACATATGGCTTTGGGACGTTGATGGTGGAATTGCGTGCGGTCAATCACCGCTATCTGGAGTTGCAGTTGCGCCTCGACGAAGCGTTGCGGGCGTTCGAGCCGCAACTGCGCGAAATGGTTACGGCACGCATCGGCCGCGGCAAAGTGGAGTTTCGAGCCAGCCTGCAAGCGGCACCGAACCACCCCGTCCCCATGGAGCTGGATCAGGCAATGCTCATGCAACTGGCCACACTCAACCATGCCGTGCTCGCCCATTTTCCGCAAAGCCGGCCGCTTTCGGTTGCCGACGTTCTACGCTGGCCCGGCGTACTGATGACGAAAAATTCAGCGGTCCTGGAGGATTTGAGGGAAAATGTGCTGACTGCCGTGGAGCAGTGTCTGGACGAATTCACCACCTCCCGTGAACGGGAAGGTGCAAAGCTTGCTGCCACCATTTTGGAACGTGTATCGCGTATGGAAGCACTGGTCGAAAAAATCAGACCTATGCTGCCTGATCTGCTCAAAACCTACCAGGAGAAGCTCGCCGCCAGGTTACATGAGGTCTTGCAGACGGCAGACGATACACGCATTCATCAGGAGCTGGCACTCTATGCCCAGAAAATTGATGTGGATGAAGAGCTGGAACGACTGAGCACGCATTTACAGGAAGTTCGACGTGTGCTGAATCGCGGAGGCGCCGTCGGCAAACGGTTGGATTTCCTGATGCAAGAGCTGCATCGGGAGGCCAACACTCTGGGAGCGAAATCGGTATCGGGCGAAATTTCACAACTGTCGATGGAACTGAAGGTGCTGATCGAGCAAATCCGCGAACAAGTTCAAAACATCGAGTAAGGTCATCAATATGAAAACGTCGGGCAATCTTTTCATCATCACCGCCCCCTCTGGCGCCGGCAAAACCAGCTTGGTCAGCGCATTGCTGGAAAGCGATCCTCATCTCAAACTCTCCATATCCTACACGACTCGCCCCCCACGGCCGGGTGAAATCGATGGGGTGGATTACCACTTCGTCGATGAAGCGCGTTTCCTGCAAATGCAGGAAGCAGGCGACTTCCTGGAAAGTGCCCAAGTCCATGGCGCACGTTATGGCACCTCTCAGCGCTGGGTGGAAGACCATATCAAAGAAGGCGAAGACATTCTGCTCGAGATCGACTGGCAGGGCGCGACCCAAGTGCGCGGCATCTTTCCACAGGCGATCGGCATTTTCATATTGCCGCCCTCTCTCGAGGAATTGGAACGGCGCCTGCGCAAACGTGGACAGGACGCGCCGGAAATCATCGCACGCCGACTGGCCAATGCCCGGGAGGAGATCGGACATGTGGGTGAGTTCGATTATGTTATAATCAACGACCAATTCGACGAAGCGCTGAAAGACCTGCAGTCCATCATTCGCGCCCGGCGTCTACGGGCCGACAAACAACTGCGTCGCTACGCCGAAATGATCACCCAGCTCAAATGACCTGTCCTGACGGATATCGAGATGGCACGTATTACCGTAGATGATTGCTTGGAAAAAATTCCCAACCGTTTCCAGCTCACCTTGGCGGCAGCCTATCGGGCGCGCCAGCTGGCTAATGGTTCTGAGCCTTTGGTGAGTTGCTCCGACAAAGACAAGCCGACTGTGATTGCGCTGCGTGAAATCGCCGCGGGCAAGGTTGGCTTGGAAATCCTCAACCGGGGGCAAGCTTAGCCATGCCCGGCGAGTCATCTCAGGCTCGCTGATGGGTAATGGCGAGCACTTCACTTGAACGTAAGCCGCTTGCCGTAAACCCGGATACCCCTCCTTTGTTGCCCGCAGACAGTGAAGAGTCACTGCTGTCAGTACGGCTCAAGTCTTATCTCAAGCAAGAAGACATCGATCAGGTGATGCGGGCATATCGCTTGAGTGCGCTTGCCCACGAAGGGCAAGTACGCAAAAGTGGAGAGCCTTACATCACGCACCCGGTAAGTGTCGCCTGCATTCTGGCCGAACTGCACCTCGACGCGCAGGCGCTGATGGCAGCCTTACTGCATGACGTGGTGGAAGATACACCAGTCACCAAGCAGCAAATCAGCGAACAATTCGGCAAAACGGTCGCCGACCTGGTGGATGGCGTGTCCAAACTGGACAAAATCGAGTTTCAGACCGCCACCCATGCCCAGGCGGAAAATTTTCGCAAAATGCTGCTGGCGATGTCGCAGGACGTGCGCGTCATTCTCATCAAGCTGGCCGACCGCCTGCACAACATGCGCACGATGGATGCCATGACACCAGAAAAACAGCGCCTGATCGCGCGCGAGACCCTGGACATTTACGCTCCCATCGCCAACCGGCTGGGTCTTAACAGGATTTACCAGGAACTGGAAGACTTGAGCTTTCGTTACCTTTATCCGATGCGGTATCGGGTGCTGTCGCGCTCGGTCAAGGCAGCGCGGGGCAATCGCAAGGAGGTTGTGGGCAAGATCCTGGAGGAAATCCGCCGGCAGCTGGCCCAGGCCCACATTGAAGCCGAGGTGCAGGGACGCGAGAAACACCTCTACAGCATCTACCGCAAGATGCTGGAAAAGGTGGGGACGTTTTCCCAAGTGTTCGACATCTACGGCTTCCGGGTGATCGTGAAGGATACGCCCACCTGCTATCTCGCGCTGGGCGCCTTACATGCCCTGTACAAACCCATTCCGGGCAAGTTCAAGGATTACATCGCCATCCCCAAGGCCAACGGCTATCAGTCCTTGCACACCACCCTGTTCGGCCCATTTGGCACACCCATCGAAATCCAGATCCGTAGTCGCGCAATGCACAACATCGCCGAGGCCGGGGTGGCGGCGCACTGGCTCTACAAAACCAGCGACGCGGACATCTCCCGTCTGCAGCAACAGACTCACCAGTGGCTGCAGCGCCTGCTGGAAATCCAGTCCGAAAGCAGCGATTCGGTGGAATTCCTCGAGCATTTCAAAGTGGATTTGTTCCCTGACGAGGTTTATGTATTCACGCCCAAAGGCGAAATCATGGCGTTGCCCAAAGGCGCCACGGCAGTGGATTTCGCTTACGCGGTGCACACCGACATCGGCAACCGTTGTGTGGCGGTCAAGATCAATCATGAACTGGCTCCACTGCGCTCAGAGCTGCACAATGGCGATCATGTGGAGATCATCACTGCCGCGCATGCCAAGCCCAATCCGATGTGGCTCAACTATGTGGTGACCGGCAAGGCACGTTCCAACATCCGCCATTTCTTCAAGACCATACAGTCGGAAGAGTCCGCCCAGCTCGGCGAGCGCATGCTCAACCAGGCACTGCGCGCCCTGCATGCCGATCCGGCCACCATAGATGCCAGTCGTTGGGACAAGCTGGTGCGCGACTACAGAGTCAAGAGCAAACAAGAGATACTCACTGAAATCGGACTGGGCAAACGTCTCAGTGTAGTGGTGGCGCGACAGTTGTTGGCATTGTCGGAACCCGCTACAGAAAAATCCAAACGCCCTTTGGGCACCATCACCATCCGTGGCACCGAAGGCATGGCAGTGCAGTTTGCCAACTGTTGCCGCCCCATACCCGGCGACCCCATCCTGGGCTTCATCAACAAGGGCAAAGGCTTGGTGATCCACACCCATGATTGCCCGGCGATCGCCAAATTCCGCCACGATCCCGACAAATGGCTGGATGTGGAGTGGGACCCCGAAACGCGGCGCCTGTTCAAGGTCAACCTCAGGCTCACCGTCGCCAACCAGCGCGGCGTGCTGGCCAAAGTGGCCGCGGCCATTGCGAATGCGGGCTCCAATATCAACAATGTCAGCATGGAAGAAAGTACCGATGAGAATGCTTACATCAGCATGCACTTCACGGTGCAAGTAGAAAACCGCGTGCATCTCGCCCGGTTGATGCGTGGGCTGCGCAAGATCCCGCAGGTGGTACGCATCAGTCGCAGCAAGGGGCTTGCCCCGGAAAACGACAAAGTCTGAAGTTTCCCATCATGCATTCGAGACACCATGAAACACATCATCCATACCGCTTTGGCCCCTCAAGCCATCGGCACCTATTCACAAGCAGTGCGCGTCGGCAATACCGTTTACCTGTCCGGCCAGATCGGGCTTGACCCATCGTCCATGCAGCTGGTGGAAGGCATCGATGGACAGATCCATCGTGTATTCGCCAATCTCGAAGCCGTGGCAAAAGCCGCCGGTGGGTCGCTGGCTGATGTGGTCAAGCTCACTGTATTTTTGACGGACCTCGGCAATTTTGCTCTCGTCAATACCCTCATGGCCGAATATTTCACCCCGCCCTACCCGGCGCGTGCCGCCGTTGGTGTGGCTGCGCTACCACGGGGAGCACTGGTAGAAATGGATGCGGTCATGGTGCTGGAAGGCTAACCTGCCCTGGATACCCTCGCAACTCTAGAAGGCGTGACCCCGCCCATCCTCGCCAAGCTCAAAAAGCTGGGTATAGAAACGCCATTCGACCTGTTGCTGCATCTGCCGCTACGCTATGTCGATGAAACGCGCATCACCGCGATCCGCGATCTCAGCGTGGGCAATCCGGCCCTCGTCGAAGGCGTCATCATTCACGCCGAAATCCACCATCGGCCACGTAAGGCCATGATTTGCCAGCTACAAGACCAAAGAGGAAGTCGGCTTTACCTGCGCTTGCTACATTTCTACCCCAGTCAGGTGGCCCAATTGCGTCCCGGAGTGCGTGTACGCGCCCATGGAGAGCCCCGCCCAGGCTTTTTTGGGTTGGAGATGGTACATCCCCAAATCCGTGTAGTACGTGAAAATGAACCCCTCTCCGACACACTGACGCCAGTGTACCCCACCACCACGGGGCTTACACAAAAAACGTTGCGTAAGTTGCTCCAACTCGCCTTGTCCAAAAGTGATTTGTCGGAATCCCTGCCGATGGGCTTGTCGGACAAACTGTCTCTCCCTAGTTTCGAAGCCAGTATTCGGTTGCTGCACAACCCCCCGCCCGACGTGCTCCAGTCCGCGCTGGAAAGCCGTTTGCACCCCGCCTGGCGGCGCCTGGCATTCGACGAGCTGCTGGCGCAACAAATCTCCATGCGGCTGCACCACGACCGTCGCCGCGCACAGGATGCTCCGCCATTACATGGGACGGGACGACTGACTGCGCGACTGCTTCGCACTTTGCCATTTCGGCTGACCCCCGCCCAGCGACGCGTGATAGACGAAATCAGCCGTGATCTGGCGCAGCCCCATCCCATGCAACGGTTGCTGCAGGGCGACGTCGGCAGCGGCAAGACCATCGTGGCGGCACTAGCTGCGTTGCAAGCCGTCGAAAGTGGCTGGCAGGTGGCGATAATGGCCCCCACCGAAATCCTGGCCGAGCAGCACTATCTCAAGTTTTCCGGCTGGCTGGAGCCACTCGGCCTTCGGGTGGTCTGGCTTTCCGGGGGGCAGTCGAGAAGGGAGCGCGAGGCGGCCATGCAGGCTTGTGCGGACGGTTCGGCACCGGTGGTGGTGGGCACACACGCCTTGTTCCAGGACAAAGTGGTCTTCGCCCGTCTGGGTCTGGCGGTGATCGACGAACAGCACCGTTTCGGCGTGCATCAGCGTTTGGCCCTGCGCATGAAAGGCATTCAGCCGCACCAGCTGATGATGAGTGCCACGCCCATTCCGCGCACGCTGGCCATGAGCTATTACGCCGACCTCGACGTATCGGTGATCGATGCCCTGCCCCCGGGACGCACACCGGTCGTCACCAAGCTGGTCAGCGACGCACGGCGCGCCGAAGTGATCGCCCATGTGCGTGCCGCCTGCGCCGAGGGCCGTCAAGTCTATTGGGTGTGCCCGCTGGTGGAAGAAAGCGAGGCGCTGCAGCTGCAGACGGCGATCGACACCCATGCGCTGCTTGCCGCCGAGTTGCCGGGAATTTCTGTCGGCCTGGTGCATGGCCGCATGAAACCGGCCGAAAAGCAGGCGGTGATGCAGGCCTTTTCGTCGGGGGCGCTGCAACTGCTGGTGGCGACCACGGTGATCGAGGTCGGGGTCGATGTGCCCAACGCCAGCCTGATGGTGATCGAACATGCGGAGCGCTTTGGCCTGTCGCAGCTGCACCAGCTGCGTGGGCGGGTGGGACGGGGCGCTAAGCAGAGCGTGTGCATCCTGCTCTACCAGAACCCCTTGTCGCAGACGGCGCGTCAACGCCTGAAAATCATCTATGAGAACAACGACGGGTTCGCAGTGGCACGGGCAGACCTGCAATTGCGCGGGCCGGGCGAATTCCTGGGGGTACGGCAGAGTGGCATCCCCCTGCTCAAGATTGCCGATCTGGAACGCGATGCAGACCTGCTGGAAATGGCACGCGAAGTGGCCATCCAGATGTTACGAGAAGCTCCGACATTGGCCGAGAAGCATATGCGTCGCTGGTTGGCTCGCGCCGAGAAATATGCGACAGTCTAGTAATACGAACCTGCATCGAAGCCACTCGATTGGCCTTACCCTCTGGTCGGACCCCACCGCTATAATTCGGCCGTGAACGCCGGCTTTCCGCACCGACTCGACCCCTATTGGCGACCGCGCCCCACATGCATTGGTCCTTATCGCCGATGGCTCATCGACAAAGGGTCGCTGACGCGCCGTCTGCAAATACGCTGCGCGCGCTTCAACGTCGCCGAAATCACTCAGCATTGGGCGCACCCTCTGCCCGACGAGTCACGCCTTCTCCATTTACGTCGCGGGGCAAAAGCCTGGATCCGTGAGGTCAAGCTACGCAATGGCGAGACCGATCTCGTATTTGCGCGCAGCATACTGCCCCGCGCCAGCCTGAATGGACCTTGGCGTAAACTACGTACCCTGGGCGGACGGCCTTTGGGCGCAGTATTGTTCGGGGATGCACGCGTCAAGCGTTTTCCGTTGTCGTTTTGCAAGCTTTCCGAGCGTCACCCCATTGCGCGTCGCATCGGACGGCACGGCTTGTGGGCGCGTCGCTCGGTCTTCATGCGCAATGGTCGCGCTATTCTGGTGACCGAAGTGTTTTTGCCAGGGTTGATGCAAATATGAATCTGGAGCAGATCAAACAGCGCCTGGTACTGTATGAACAATTGATGCGGCTGGATAAGCCGATTGGCATCTTATTGCTGCTATGGCCCACGTTATGGGCGCTTTGGATTTCGGGTTACGGCCATCCCGACCTTGTCACGGTGTGGATTTTTGTGCTGGGTACGGTATTGATGCGTTCTGCCGGCTGTGTCATCAACGACTTGGCCGATCGTCATTTCGATCCTCACGTGGAGCGCACCCGGGAACGCCCTTTGGCGGCTGGACGAATAAGCCCGCAAGAAGCCGGAGTGCTCGCGCTTTGCCTAGTGTCGATGGCGTTTCTGCTGGTATTGCAACTCAACCGCCTGACCCTGGCATTGTCGGTCGTGGCATTGTTTCTGGCTGCTACCTATCCTTTCACCAAACGTTTTTTCTGGATACCACAGGCCTATTTGGGAGTAGCCTTTGGCTTTGGTATCCCCATGGCCTTTGCCGCACAACTCGATACCGTGCCTGGGCTGGCGTGGGAATTGCTCGTGGCCAATGTCTTCTGGGCAATCGCCTACGATACGGAATATGCAATGGTGGACCGGGAGGACGACCGACGCATCGGTATCCGCTCTTCCGCGTTGTTATTTGGGCGCTTCGACGTAGTGGCAGTAATGCTTTGTTACGCCACGATGCTCGGCATCCTCGCTTGGATCGGCTATCGGATCCATCTGAAATGGCCATATTTCGTCGGTCTTGCCATCGCCGCATCACTTGCTGCCTACCACTATACTTTGATCCGACAACGTGACCGCGCCGGCTGCTTTAAAGCGTTTTTGCACAACAACTGGGTCGGCGCCGCCATCTTCCTCGGGCTGGTCGGCAGCTACGCAGCAAGGTGATTTGACAACGACCTCAGGTTCGCATAGAATGCGCGCCTTTCTTCAGACAAGCGAAAACAAGGTTGTCCAAATGAAAACCTTTTCCGCCAAATCGCACGAGGTACAACGCGAGTGGTTCGTAGTAGACGCCTCGGGCAAGGTGCTGGGCCGTCTGGCCAGCGAAATTGCTCGTCGCCTGCGCGGCAAGCACAAAACCATCTACACCCCCCACGTGGATACGGGTGACTACATCATCGTGGTGAACGCTGACAAAATCATCGTGACAGGCAACAAAGCCGAAGGTAAGGTATATCATCGCCACTCTGGCTACCCCGGCGGCATTACCAGCATCACCTTTGCCAAGATGCAGCAGCGTTTCCCAGGACGCGCCTTGGAAAAAGCGGTCAAAGGCATGTTGCCCAAAGGGCCTTTGGGTTATGCCATGTTCAAAAAATTGAAAGTCTATGCCGGCGCGACACATGCGCATGCGGCTCAGCAACCGAAACCCCTGGAAATATAAGGAATTCGCATGATCGGAAAGTACTATTACGGAACCGGTCGCCGCAAAAGCTCCGTGGCCCGCGTGTTTCTCAAGCCTGGCACAGGCAACATCATCGTCAACGGCAGATCCGCGGACCAGTATTTTTCCCGCGTGACCTCGCGCATGATCCTACGCCAGCCTTTGGAGCTGACAGGGCATACCGGAAGCTTCGACATCCTCATCAACGTGGCTGGTGGTGGAGAGTCCGGACAAGCGGGCGCCGTGCGCCACGGCATTACCCGGGCACTGATCGATTACGATGCCACACTCAAACCCACCTTGAGCAAGGCAGGCTTCGTGACGCGGGATGCCCGAGAAGTCGAACGAAAGAAAGTGGGACTACACAAAGCCCGTCGTCGCAAACAATTTTCCAAGCGTTAAGTTTCACGGTTTTCACTCCCATTCACAAGCCGCAGTACTTCAAGTACTGCGGCTTTTTTGTTGCCATTCGGTATCCCCATGATTTATCATCGTTTGCTCTCAACCCTGTGTTTTGAAAAGAGATATTAGATTGGACAAAATCAAAATCGGAATCGTCGGAGGCACCGGTTACACGGGCGTCGAGTTATTACGCTTGCTGGCCCAGCATCCTGCCGCTGAGGTCGTGGCCATCACTTCGCGTAGCGAAGCGGGCCAACGGGTAAGTGACCTATTCCCCAGTTTGCGTAACCACATGGCGCTGTCTTTCAGTGACCCAGCCATTACCGACCTGCGGGGCTGTGACGTGGTGTTTTTTGCCACGCCCAATGGAATCGCCATGCAACAAGCGCGCGCCCTGCTGGATGCGGGCGTACGGGTGATAGATCTGGCGGCCGACTTCCGCCTCAAAGATGCCACAGAGTGGGAAAAATGGTACGGCATGCCGCACGCTTGTCCGGAACTTTTGGCGGAAGCCGTGTATGGACTGCCTGAAATCAACCGGGAAGCCATACGCAAAGCACGACTGATTGCCAACCCAGGCTGCTATCCCACAGCGATACAGCTCGGTTTTCTGCCTTTGCTGGAAACGGGGGCCATCGATCCTGCGTCTTTGATTGCCGATGCCAAATCGGGTGTCAGTGGCGCCGGTCGAAAAGCCGAAACACACATTCTTTTGGCCGAAGCCGCCGAAAACTTCAAAGCCTATGGTGTGGGAGGGCACCGGCATCTGCCGGAAATCCGCCAAGGATTGGAGGCGATTGCGAATAAAACCGTTGTCTTGACCTTCGTACCACATCTGACTCCCATGATACGTGGCATACACGCAACCTTGTATGCCACCTTACAACGAGAAATCGATTTACAGGCTCTGTTCGAAGCACGCTATGCCGATGAGCCCTTTGTGGACGTGCTACCGCAAGGGGCGCATCCTGAAACCCGTTCAGTACGGGGCACCAATCTGTGCCGAATCGCCGTGCACCGCCCACTTGGTGGAGATACCGTGGTGATATTGTCAGTCATAGACAACCTGGTCAAAGGCGCGGCAGGACAAGCCATCCAAAACATGAATTTGATGTTTGGGTTTGCCGAAACGACCGGGCTTGCGCAGATCGCACTTTCACCATGAGACGGATCGTACGCTGGTTCAAGCGGCATTTAGGCCCGGCCGCGATTGAGGTGACTGTGCGTCGCCGATTGCCGTGGTATTGGCATCTGGGGTGGGCGGCGATGCTAATCATGCTGGGGTTCGCCATTGGCTACTGGCGTTATGCAGGAGGGAGTACGACCTTCCTGCGCGAGGAGATCGCCCGCCTGGAACGCGAGAACAAAATGCTGCGCACCCAGGCCATTCATGTCGAAAAGCAGCAACAGGTCACCTCGGTGGCCCAAAACGATCTCGCCAATACCTTGGCGCTGCTGCAAGAAGAAAACGTGCGCCTCAAAGAAGACGTCACCTTTTACAAGAGCATACTCGAGGAAAGTCCGGGGGTTGCCACGGTGAAATTGCACAGCTTCAAGGTTACCCGTGGTTCACGCCCGGGGGAGTATCAGTATCGTTTGTTGCTGATTCAGTCAGGCAGACACGACCGTAATGTGCAAGGCGGATTGCAGCTGATACTGGTAGGCTCGCAAGATGGCAAACCCGTCACGCGGGTCGTGCTTGGTGGCCAGCCACAGCAAGGGGGCAAGATCAATTTCAAGTACTATCAGCCGATAGAAGGCCATTTCAGCGTGCCTGAATCCATGGTGGCGCAAAGTTTACAAGCGAAGTTTTTCCCGTCTGGATCCAGTGTGGCCAAATTGACCCAAGAAGTTCCACTGCCGAATTGAGGACATCCCATGTTTCGCAGAAACCATCAAAAACCCCTGAATCGTATCGATACCCTGATCGGGGCGGAGACCGTCGTGGATGGCGATGTAGATTTTTCCGGCGGGTTGCGCGTGGATGGTACCATCAATGGCAATGTCAGCGAATCCGGGAACAAGCCTGGCACTTTGATCCTCAGTGAACACGGACGGATACAAGGAGCCATCCAGGTGTCGCACGCCGTGATCAACGGCACGGTCGTCGGCCCCGTGCGAGCGCGCGAATATGTCGAGCTGCAGGCCAAGTCACGTGTAACGGGGGATGTTTGCTATAAAACGTTGGAAATGCATATCGGGGCAGTAGTGGAAGGCAAACTGATTTACCTTAATGAGCCCGTTTCTTTTACGGACGAGGACCCAGCGGCCTGAAATGAAATCAACACCTCAAAGTTGCGGAGCGGGCTAGCACATAGCGAACGTTAATGTAACCCAGCGGCCGAAGCCACAACCCCCAGGTTGCGGCGTAGGCTTGCGTGAATCTAGCGACCGTTAAGCTGCAACGCAGTGACCGGAGCCCAAAATCGCGCAACACCGCCTTTTGGCCGCACAGCAAGACCTTCGGCGGTTTCCTGAAAGGAAGTATGCGACAGCCCTCTCTCTCATGACCCCTTTGATTTTACTGGCCTATGTTCTTTCGGCCTGATAAGCGATATAGTTGGGCTCTCGTTTGCGTTTCCTTACGCCATGGCTACGACCAAACCTCGGCTCATTCTCATCGATGATGACCCCATCATCACAGACACTCTACATTTCACACTCAGCAATGATTTCGAGGTATATGCTGCAGAGTCCCGCCAGCAGGCCAAAAGCTTGTTGCGCCAGCTCGATGCGCCCCCTCAGCTCGCCCTGGTCGATCTCGGCCTGCCTCCGACACCGCATTCACCGGAAGAAGGGTTCAAGCTCGTCAGCGAACTGCTGGCCCATGCACCCAGCATGAAAATCTTCGTACTGTCTGGGCAAAACAACGACGCCAATGCGCGTCATGCCCTAGCCCTTGGCGCCACCGAATTCATTGCCAAACCTTGTGCCGTGGAACGGCTGCGGGAACTGTTGAAAAATGCGCTGCAACTGCAGGATGCCGAATGCCATGCCGAGTCCACCCGCACTGGCTGCCCCCTGGTCGGCAACAGTCTGGCCATGCAAAGCCTACGCACCCAGATCCAGCAATTCGCCGATCTACCCTATCCGGTATTGATCGAAGGCGAATCGGGATGTGGCAAAGAGTTGGTAGCCCATTGCTTACATAATCTCAGCGCCAGAAAAGACGGGCTATTGTTGTCACTCAATTGTGCGGCGATTTCGCCTAGCCTAGCGGAATCGTTACTATTCGGTCATGCTAGAGGCGCATTCACTGGAGCCGTCGGTACGAATGCCGGCTATTTCGAAGAAGCCGATGAAGGGACATTGTTTCTGGACGAAATCGGCGAATTGCCCCTGGACATACAAGTCAAGCTGCTACGTGTATTGGAAAATGGTGAATATCAACGAGTCGGTGAGACCCAGACCCGCATCTGCCGAGCGCGCATCATCGCAGCCACCAACCGTGATTTGCGTGAAGAAGTGCGGGCGGGGCGTTTCCGGCACGATTTGTACCATCGCCTGAACATTTTCGCCATCAAAGTCCCACCGCTGCGCGAGATGGATGAAGATCGCTTCGCACTGTTGGAGCATTTCCGTGCATTCTATTCCAGGGAAATCAAACGCCCACCTTTCGAGCTGGAGCCTCAAGCGCGACGACTATGGGAGACCTACCCCTTCCCTGGCAACGTACGTGAGCTACGCAACATCGTCATCCGGCTGTCGGCCAAATATGCTGGTGCCACGGTGAACGTGGACCAGCTCAAAGCCGAGCTCGATCCAGTAGCAGACGACGTCATTCCTGGTGGTGGTGCCCTGGTCAACGATCCTCAAGCTATGATGGAGTTCGCCCAGAAGCATTTACAAACCGAAACGGTAATCCACCTGGATCAACTGCTACGACAATGGGAAAAATCCTACATCGAAGCCGCACTCAGATTGACACATGGCAATCTGAGTCAGGCCGCGCGCATGTTGGGCGTCAACCGCACCACACTGTACGGTCGTATGCAAACCAGTGAAACCGAAGTGAGATAGGTTGCACATGTATTACGCACACTTCGGCTTGAAACAGCCTCCGTTCAAGATCACCCCCAATACCGAATTTTTCTTCTCGGGAGGCAACCGCGGTGCCGTGCTGGATGCCTTGCTCTATGCCATCACCAGCGGCGAAGGCATCGTCAAGGTGGTCGGCGAGGTGGGCAGCGGCAAAACCATGCTGTGTCGGATGCTGGAGACACTGCTGCCGGAGACCGTGGAGCGGGTCTATCTGGCCAACCCCAGCGTAGCGCCGGAAGACATCCTGCACGCCATCGCTTTCGAGCTGCAAATCGATCTGCCACATGGCGCGGACCGCCTGCAGGTGATGCAGGCACTGCAGAGCCATCTCATCGAACGCCACGCCCAGGGTCGTCAAGTGGTGATCTTCGTGGAGGAGGCACAGGGCATGCCTCTGGCCACGCTGGAGGAAATCCGTCTGCTGTCCAATCTGGAAACCAAGAACGACAAGCTACTCCAGATCGTATTGTTCGGCCAGCCAGAGCTCGATGCCAACCTGAATGAACCTCACATTCGCCAGCTCAAGGAACGCATCACGCATAGTTTCACGCTGGGGCCTCTTTCCGAGCATGACATTGCCGATTACTTGATCTACCGCTTGCGCACCGCGGGTTATTTTGGTCCTCCCCTTTTCACGAAGAGAGCCATACGCCGCATTGCCAAGGCGTCGAAAGGCCTGATCCGTCGCATCAACATCTTGGCCGACAAAGCAATGCTTGCGGCCTTTGCGGAAAATGCCTATTCCATCACGCCCAAGCACGTGGAAATTGCCATCCAAGACAGCGAATTCAGTACCGAAGTAGCGTGCTGGCCCAAGACACGCCAATCGTGGTGGCTCGCTTTGGTAGCGCTGGCAGCCGGACTAGGCATCGGACTCGGTCTCCATGGCTTGTTATGGCAAGAGGCGCACAAAAACTCGGCTACGGCTCTTGTACCCTCGGTCTTACCGGAACAGCGGAAGTCTGCTGCGTCGGCCCTGCCCCAGACGCCAACTACGCCCCCATCGGCTCCAGTTTCAGCTTCCGTATCCACCACGCTTTCCGCAACGGCGGCGCCCACGGCATCGTCCCCGACCATCACGGCGTCACCTCAACCCACAACGGAGCCCATCGCACCCGCTACACCCCTAGCATCACCCTCCGTTTCAGAGCCGACTCAAGCATTGGAAAACACGACCGATATCCTCAAACGACGCTTGGATATCACCCGCATCTGGCTAACCCAGCAGCCACCAGACACGGTGACCATTCAGTTGATGAGCGCGGACAAGTTGGAAAAAATGCATGCCCAACTCGAGCGCCTGGCAAAGATCGTCGGGCTGGAAAACCTGTATGTGTACCGTACCGCCGTCAATGGTACTCCTTACATGTGCATCCTGTATGGCAGCTACCCAGATCGCGCCACGGCATTGCAGGCGTTAGACGACTTGCCTCAAAATCTCAAGATGCACCGACCCCGTTTACGTACGGTGGGAGGAATAAGAGAAGAAATAAAATTCGTTCAATAGGTTATGCTTGCATTTTAAATTAATTTATGCGATAAAGGGTAAGCTACGGATTTGACGATGGCATCCATGATGAGAAAACTCTGGCACACCTGCTTATTCCTGAGTCTGGCTGGATGCGCCCACCAAAGTACCGTGACCCCTTCTCAGGGTCACATCGGTTCTGTGGAAAATGCACCGACCGCGGCCGCCCCTCCCATGGGAGACATCCCCAAGCCGGTCAAAAAACCCAGTTATGTCCCCCCACCCAAACCCAAGGTCAGAGAGCAGACCTATAGCGTGGTGGTGAGCGACGTGCCGGTGCGGGAAATCCTGTTCGCCCTGGCGCGCGAAAGCAAGATGAACATCGATATCCACCCGGCCATTTCAGGCAATGTGACGCTGAATGCAGTTGACCAGACGCTACCGTCCATTCTGGACCGACTCGCCAAACAAGTCGACCTGATATACAAAATCGAAGGCAATTCGATTTCGATCACGCCAGACATTCCTACCCTACGCACCTACAAGGTCAACTACGTCAACATGAGTCGGGATACCAAATCCACCATCGGTGTTGCAGCCGAGATCGCATCGACGGGCGCTGCTGCAAGCGCCGCAACGGGGGGGGGAGGCAGCAGTATCAGCGGCAGTAAAAACAACTCGAATACCACCGTGGACAGCAAATCCCAGAACAATTTCTGGGAGGTACTCAGCGACAACATCAGGAACATTCTCAGGACCACCAAGAGTCAGACTGCCACCGCCTATGAAACCATGATGTTACAGACCATAGCGGACAAAGCCATGGAGCAAGCCAGCAGTAGCAGCGACCAGACCTCGACTTCCAGTGCCGAGCGTCAAGCAGCGGAAAGGGCTCAAAAGGATTTGATCAGATTGGCCAAAGACCAGATCAGCAAAGTCAATGAAGAAGTGATCGTCAATGCCGTAGCGGGCACCGTCACGGTGATGGCAACCGAGCGCCAGCATCAGTTCATCCAGCAATACCTGGATACGGTGATGGCCGCTGCCCAGCGCCAGGTGCTGATCGAGACGACCATCGTCGAAGTCACACTCAACGATGAATTCCAGACCGGTATCGACTGGAGTCGGCTGGGCAGCAGGGGCGGCAACAAAGGATTCACCTTCGAGCAGACCTTGGGGCCGCGCGCCACCCGCACTTCGGGTGTATTGGACAATCCGAACTTCGTGGTGGGTTATTTCAACACCGCTGGCAAATTAGGAGACATTGCTGCCTCCATCAAACTGCTAGAGACGTTTGGTAGCACCAAAGTACTGTCTAGTCCCAAACTGATGGCGCTTAACAACCAGACCGCCATTCTCAAGGTAGTGGACAACCTGGTCTATTTCACCGTGAAGACCGACGTCACCGCAACCCAAGGCGTACAAACCCAGAGTAGGACTTCCACGCCTCACACCGTCCCAGTGGGCGTGGTCATGAGTGTAACGCCACAAATCAATGAAAACGGAAGTGTGACCTTGAACGTCCGGCCCACGATTTCCAGGAAATTGCCGGGTAACGGAATTCCTGATCCAGTGAATGAGGGAAGCTTCATCCCGCAAATTCAGGTACGCGAAATGGAGTCCGTACTCCAGGTTAGCAGCGGACAGACCGTCGTATTGGGAGGGCTCATGCAAGACGAAGTGGCCCGTAACACTGATGCGGTACCCACCATCTCCAAGCTCCCCTTGCTCGGCAAACTTTTCGAAGGGAAAAACCATTCTGCTCGCAAATCCGAACTGGTCATCTTCATCCGCCCCAGCGTCATCCCCAACGCCAGCCTGGAAAGCGAAGAACTGAAAGCGTTCAAGCAGTTCCTGCCCGAACAATTGCCGGTCATCACCACCGATGAGCCTGCTGATTAAAGCCCTACAAAAAGCTGAACAAAGCAAACAAGCTGCCACAGCCGAAAAAGCAGAGGACGATGCGCTACGTCTGGAGCTTGCTCCTCACCCCGAAGTGTCCGAGCAGGCACTTTCTTTGGCAGAAGAAAGTGGCTTTTCGGAATTCCACCGCCCCCGTAATGGGGCTGTGTCGGGTGGCTCTTCCGCCCAGCCAGCCACAGTTTCGGAGCCTAGCCCAGCGCGTGAAACCGCCGCCAAAGTGTTCCGCGCCAAAGAAGTGACTGATCCGGGCGACCGGCGGGCATTCTGGCTGGGACTGGGTGGGCTCGCGCTCTTGCTGCTGGTCGGCATCGGCTTTTATCTCTACCTAGATTCCCTGCAACAACCGGCGCTGGTGGTGGCACGCCCCCTCCCGCCGCGCCCGCAGCCCATTGCGCAAGCTCCGGTGCCTTCTGCTCCACCGGCTGCCCCGATGGAGCAGAGCATTCCCGTTCCGGCTTCCTCCATGCCCGAACCCGCGGCCCCACCCGCGACTGTCCCCGCACCCGTTGCCGTCACAGCCGAGCCGCCAACCACCAAGCCGGTCGAGCCGGTCACCGAAAAGCTGCTGGTCACGACCAGCACCTCCGGCTCGAAGAACAAGCCCTCTCCTCCCGTCGCGGCAACAACCGCCGATGCCAAGCCGGCGATCGAGATCAAGCGCAGTCGCAAATCCGAGCCCGCGATCGATCCCACTGCACTGGCCGCCTACCAGGCGTTTACCGCGGGCGACGATGCAGCGGCCGCGCGGCTCTACCGTCAGCTGCTGCAAGCCGATCCGCGCAGTGTCGATGCGCTGCTGGGGCTGGCCGCGATTGCAGCGCGTCAGGACAAAGGGGACGAGGCGGCTGGCTACTATGCACGCGCGCTCGAACTAGACCCGAAAAACACTGTGGCGCATGCCGGTCTCACTGCGCTGGTGGGCGGCAGCGACCCGGTCGCAGCACAAAGTCGAGTGAAATCCCTGCTGGCCCGGCAGCCGGACGATGCCTATCTTCACGCCGTGCTGGGTGGCCTGTATGCGGAACAAAATCAGTGGAATGACGCGCAGCAAGCCTATTTCCAGGCTTTCCGCCTCGATCCCGGCAATGCGGAACATGCTTTCAACCTGGCCGTCAGCCTGGATCAGTTGGGCAAAACCGAGCTCGCCCTGGACTACTACCAACGCGCATTGGAACTGCTAACCGGCAAAGGGGGTAACGTGGATCGCGCCGCTCTGGAATCACGCATTACCCAGCTACGCTCCGCCCTTGGTCGATAACCTTTTTCCGAGGCCTTGACCCAGCCCAAGGGTTGACCGATTCGAGCATAATCGGGCTAAAATGCCCAGTGTCCAAGCCTGAACGCAATCAAATGTCTGAAGCCAGAAAAAAAATGCGCCTCGGCGAGTTGATGGTGCAGCAAGGCCTGATCAGCCAAGACCAGCTGCGCATTGCGTTGATGGAGCAGGAGCAGAACAACATCCCGCTCGGACGCCAGCTGGTGCGGCTTGGGTTCGTCACCGAGGCTATGGTGCGCGATCTGGTGGCGCATACCATTGGTCAGGAAAGCGTCGATCTGGCCACCGTCATCGCCGACAACGAAGCACTCAAACTGGTACCGCAAGATTTCGCTCGTCGCCACCACCTGTTGCCCATTGCGTTCGATGACGCCGCCAAGTCATTGGTGGTGGCGATGGCGGACATGTTCAATGTGGTGGCGCTGGACCAGCTGCGCGCCATGCTGGGTGGGCAAATCCAGATCAAACCGGTGCTGGCAGCCGAAGCCCAGCTGGAAGAATACATCGACCAGTTTTATGGTTATGAACTCTCGGTCGATGGCATCCTACGCGAGATCGAAACTGGCGAAATCGACTATGGCAGCCTGCAGACGGCAGCCGGTGAGGAATACACCCAGCCGGTGGTGCGACTGGTGGGCGCGTTGTTGATGGACGCCGTCAAGCGCGGTGCATCCGACATCCATTTCGAGCCAGAATACGCCTTTTTGCGGATTCGTTATCGCATCGATGGCGTCCTACAGCAGATTCGCAGTCTGCACAAGTCTTATTGGCCTGGCATCGCGGTACGACTCAAAGTGATCAGTGGCATGGATATCGC
Organism: Methylophilaceae bacterium; assembly: GCA_026419515.1. GTDB lineage: Bacteria > Pseudomonadota > Gammaproteobacteria > Burkholderiales > Methylophilaceae > JANZZG01. The sequence goes on along the minus strand of JANZZG010000005.1, from coordinate 35,057 downwards.
CGAGACCCGCTCGCCGCAGGATGGCCGCATCAACATCACGCTATGCGGGCGCACCATCGACTTCCGTGTCGCCAGTCACCCTACCATACACGGCGAGAACATCGTATTGCGGGTGCTCGATCGCGAGAAATCCATCATTCCTCTAGACCGTATGCAACTACGTCCAGAAGTACTGGAACAGTTGAAAACGATGATGGCGCGACCGGAAGGCATCATCATCGTCACCGGCCCTACTGGCAGTGGTAAAACCACGACCTTGTACTCTCTGCTCTCCTATCTCAACAATGAATCGGTCAATATCATGACCCTGGAGGATCCGGTCGAATACCCCGTCACCTTGATGCGCCAGACCTCCGTCGCAGAAGTCAACAAAGTCGATTTCGCCAACGGCATCCGTTCCATCATGCGCCAAGACCCGGACATCATCCTGGTTGGCGAAATACGTGATCAGGAGACGGCTGAAATGGCATTCCGTGCCGCCATGACGGGCCACCAAGTGTTCACTACGTTGCATACCAATTCCGCGCTGGGCACCTTCCCACGCCTGCTCGACATCGGCATCTCCCCCGAGATCATGTCGGGCAACGTCATCGGTGTGATCGCCCAACGGCTCGTACGTATCCTGTGCGCGCACTGCAAAGAAGCTTATGAGCCCAGCGAAGAAGAATGCAAAGTCTTGGGGGTAAGCCCTCGCGACCGTATCAAAATCTATCATCAGGTCGGATGCAAATATTGTGGTTATACGGGTTACAAAGGGCGTATGGCCATTTTTGAATTGCTGCGTGTCGATGCCGATCTCGACGCCATGATCGCCCGCCGGGCCCACCTGGATGAGCTGCGCGACGTTGCCAAGGCCAAGGGGCTCAAGACACTGGCAGAGGATGGCATCCGGAGGATACTGGAGGGCTATACCAGCCTCGCCGAAGTGGCCCGTGTCGTCGATCTCACGGGCAGGGTACATTAGGTTTCGACGCCGACGGGCATGCCGACCTTCCACTACAAGGCAGTCGACCAGAATGGCAAGCCCGCACGGGGAGAAATGGAAGCCATCAATGACGTCGATTTGGAGCTGCGCCTCAAACGCATCGGCTTGGACCTCATCACTTACCGAGAGGCACGCAAACGCATGCCTTTGTTCACCCATGCTGGGGTCGGCTTGCAGGACCTCATCATGTTCTGCTTTCAACTAGAACAGCTGACGCGCGCCGGAGTCCCCATTCTGGAAAGCCTGGCCGACCTGCGCGACAGTACGGCCAACCTAAGCTTCCGCGAAGTCATTGGCCAGCTCGCTTCTGCTGTGGAGGGGGGCCTCATGCTGTCACAGGCCATGGCGCAGCACCCCAAGGTCTTCAGCCAAGTTTTCGTCAATCTGGTGCGCGCTGGCGAGCAGACGGGTAAACTGGCCGAAGTGTTGGACCATCTCGCCTCGACCCTGAAGTGGCAGGACGAACTCTTGGCGCAAACCAAACGCTTGCTGGCATACCCGATGTTCTTGCTGGTGGTGGTACTCGGTGCAACGGTGTTCTTGATGACTTATCTCGTTCCGCAGATGGTGGGCTTTTTCAAGAACATGGGCCAAGCAATTCCTTTGCAGACCCAGCTTCTCATCACGGTCTCCCAAGCCATGGTCGATGGGTGGTGGGTTTTTCTGGGTGTTCCCGTGCTCCTGTTCCTCATTTTGAGCTTCATCGTCAAAACCCACCCCCAAGCACGTTACCATTTCGATTACCTGAAACTGCACCTGCCCATGATCGGGCCAGTACTGCAAAAAATCATCATGGCACGCTTTGCTCGCTATTTCGCCCTGATGTACCAGACCGGCATCCCCATTCTCGATGCCATCAAAACCTGCCAGGACATCGTCGGCAACCGTGTGGTGGCCGATGGGCTCGAGCGGGCCTACCAGCAGATCAACGCAGGAGATAGTATGAGCGAAACGTTTCACACCCTCGGGCTGTTCCCGCCCTTGGTGGTACGCATGATACGCGTTGGTGAAGGCACCGGGGCGTTGGATACCGCGTTACTGAACATCAGCTATTTCTACGACCGGGATGTCAAGGATTCGGTGGAGAAAATGCTGAAGATGCTGGAGCCTACCCTCACCGTGATTTTGGGCGGGTTATTGGCGATAATCATGTTTTCCGTACTCTCGCCAGTGTACGATACGCTTTCCAAAATGAATTTTTAGGCTAAGCCGATACCCACACTCCATGCTCTCCAAGATCATCCTGTGCGTTACCCCTCTACAAGCAACCGTGGGCCTATGGCGGATGGGGCGGCTGGTTGCGTGTAGCCTCTTTCCCAATTCACCATCTGGACATGGTGAGTTTCGCCAGTTTTTACAGCGTCATCCCAACACACCAGTGCATGTCATCGTCGATGCCGTCGAGGCAGATTTCCGCCTAGAGTCGTTGCCACATACCATTGGCAGTGCCCGGCAGGAAATGGTGGAGCGCAAACTCAACCAGCTTTATCGCAATACCCATTACCGTGCGGCACTTTACGCCGGCCGCGAAGCCGACAAGCGCCGCGATGATCGCTTCCTGATGATGGCACTGACCAACCCGGATATCGTCGCGCCCTGGATGAACTTACTCGAAGGCATCCAAGCGCCACTTGCAGGCGTCTATCTGCTCCCCGTGATCAGCCAACTGTTGGTCAAGAAACTTAAGCTGAAACAAAGCGAGCTACTGCTGATGACACATCACTGCGCCGGCTTGCGCCAGACCTACTTCTCTGGCCAGCAGTTGCGCGTGAGTCGACTGACCCCACTAACAGGAATAGATTCACGCCAGCTCGGCACGTTTTATGTCAGTGAAATGGAAAAAACCCGCCTGTATCTGGAGAGCCTGCGCATCATCGGGCGGGAAACACCGTTGCACGTAGTTTTTCTCGCTCTGGAAGCGGAAGATGCCCGTCTTGCCAGCAGTCTCGCAAGCAGCCATGGAAGCCGTTGTCTCATTCTGGGCCCGGAAACGCTGGCGCGCCATCTGGGACTCAAACAGGAAATGCTACAACACTATCCAGATCTCATCCACATGCAAATGCTGGCATGGCAGCGCCCAGCATGCAATTTGGTATCCGCCAGGCAGACGCGGTCTTACCAGCTGTTCAAATTACGTATTGGCATCAATTTCGCCAGTGCCCTTTGCGTGACGGGTGCCATCGTGCTTGCGACCTTCAACCTGATGCAGGCGGCAGAACTGGGGCGCAAACTTGCTACGATGACCGAACAAACGCATCGTCAGGAAGCACTCTATAACGAGGTGGCGCAGAATTTCCCCAAAACTCCCGTCTCAGGAAACGATCTCAAGCTGGCCGTCGAACTGGCACAGAAAATCGATGGGTTGAACCGCACGCCACTCCGCCTGATGCAGGTCACCAGCGCGGTATTGGACGCCCAGAGGGAAATTCGGATCAACCGGCTGCGTTGGCACTATGGCACAGATCCACAAGCCATGGATGAGAGCTCGTCCAATCCTGCCAATGTGCCGCTTCCTTCTTTGCCGCCGCAATCACCCAGCGGTCTCTATGAAATAGGCTTCATCGATGGCGAAATCAATGATTTCAAAGGAGATTACCGTGCCGCATTGGAAAGCGTGAATCGCTTGGCCGAAAATCTCAGGCGGAATCCGCAGGTCGAACAAGTCGTCATCCTCCAACAGCCGGTCAATACCAGTTCTCTGGTCAAGCTACAGGGAACCACGCTGGATCAACAAGCCCAGCAAATGCCGGCGGCCCATTTCAAGCTACGGCTCGTCCTCAAATCAGGAGATGCCTCATGACATTCAATGCTCATGATTTGCGCAAGCTCCAGCTCCCGCTCATTACCTTGGGTGTAGTACTGATTCTGGCCACGTTGCTGTATTCGACCACCGAAACGCGCAAAACCAGGCTAGAGCAACTCCTCAAAGTCCAGCAAAGTGCACTCTTGCAAGCTCAGCAGCGCTATCAGTCTTCTGGCCAGGAAAGAGACAACATTCTCAAATACCTACCGGCATACGAACAACTGATCCGCCGCGGCTTCGTCGGGGAAGAACAACGCGTGGACTGGATCGATGACCTGCGTAACATCAACCTGCGCTACAAACTGTTTGGTATCAGTTATGACATTGCGGCACAAGAAGACTACAAACCCGCTTTCCCGTTGGAGATCGGCAATTTCGGCCTGCATCGATCAGTGATGAAAATCTCTTTTCCCCTGTTGCATGAAAACGACCTGTTCACCTTGCTCCACGAATTGCCCAAGCAAAACAACCCGCCTTTCATGGTACGCGACTGTATCATCGAGCGGTTGCCTGGAGGAGGCCGTGGAAAGTTCCTGCCCAATCTGAACGCGACCTGTGAGATTGACTGGCTCACCATTACCGAACCTCCTCGCCATGGAGGCCCGACATGAAAAACTTACTACGTATCACCGCTTTTTTGTTGCTGCCTTTTCCCGTACTGGCAGAAAACGCCACACTAGGACGCCTCTTCTTGACGCCAGCCGAGCGTGCGGCGCTCGACATTGTGCGCCAAAACAACAAAGCACCGGAAAAAATAATCGATTCAAGCACGGTAGAAGAAGAAAACACGACCGAAGTCGCCCCTACCGAGCTGCTGCCGGTCATCACCGTGCAAGGCTATGTCAAACGCAATGATGGCAAAGGAACGGTATGGGTCAATGGCCAGCCAGTCAGAGAAAAATCCGCCGAGCAAGCATTTGAGGTCGGTCGACTCCACGGCAACACTTCCCAGGTGCAGATCCGACTACCAGCAGCCAGCCAGACCGTGAAGCTCAAGCCCGGTCAAAGCTATGACCCGGTGAGCCATATTCTGGCCGATAGCCCAAGAGATTTACCGGCCCGGCATACGGAAGGCCTTCCCGATCCCAACAGGCTGGTCAAAGATGACAAAACTGGAGCAGGCTCCCCCACCGCAGCAACCGCAGCTGCGTCACCTGCACCTACCCGTTGAAGCCGTCCGAGATGTCTGTGCCGACACGCCACGTTCAGTCCGGCAGCACCACACTGCGCCAACGAGGAGTGATGTTGATCATCCTGGCATTTTTACTGGGGCTGGCGGCCACCGCGCTTCTCCTGCATGCTTCGAACGATTTCGCATCAAAAATCGACCGGGACGAAAAAACCTTCAATGCGCTAGAACAAGCCAAGACCGCCTTGATCGGCTGGTCCGTGAACCACCCCATGTGGCCCGGCCTGATGCCTTTTCCAGACCGTAGCGCAGACGGCAATTACGATGGACAAAGCGACTGCCCCGGGGGACCGACCAACTACTCACATCTGATCGGGCGCCTGCCTTGGAAAGCGGGAGACTATGCTGACTGTGGTGTACTGCTTCCTGGTCTGGGCAAGGAATTCCGCGACGGTAGCGATGAACCGCTTTGGTATGCGGTATCCAGGAATCTGGTTCATAGCTACTCACCCGTCAGCGATCCTATCATCAACCCTGGGATCATCGATAACCCCACCTATCCATGGATGCAAGTACTCGATAAAAAGGGGAACGTCGTCTCCGACCGTGTCGCTGCAGTCATCATCGCCCCTGGCCCGCCTTTGCCCAGCCAAAATCGGAGCAGTGGAATCGCCGGTCCTGCGGAGTACCTTGACCGCTTCCGTATTGGCGCGGTCACCTATTCCAACAGGACATACGCCATGCCAGACGAAGATTTCGTCATGGGAGAAGATGACAAAGCTATCCGCAGTGACGATGCCCTCTATGAGCAACCCTATGAGTTCAATGACAAGCTGGTCTACATCACCATCGACGAACTGATGGCAGAAGTGACGAAACGGGTCGCTGGTGATGCCAAAACCGTCTTGAAAGCGTATTTTTCGGCACAAGGCCGTTTTCCCTACGCGGCACCACTGGGCACCAGCAGTGGCTATGTGTGCAAAGATAACACTCTGGAAGGAATGCTGCCAATTGGCCCCAGTGCCGCAGGCACGACGTGTAATTGTACGGTTGGCGCGGCTTTCAGCTGTACCTGTAGTTTCGGGGCCATCGGGAACGTCGCCTACACCAGAAGCGGCGCCTCGACCTGGGCCGTGCCCCCGACGACGATTCCTGCCTCGGCCGTGACCGCTGGCGTATTGACGCCGGGCAACCCGAATCTGTGCACCCGGCCCACTACGCAAACCTGCCTATGCACGGGTCCCGGCTTTTGCCAGAACACCACGGGGTCGCGCTGGTTCCGATGCCGTGATGATGGGGTGACTTGCGAAGCCAATACCACTGGAACCTACACTTTTTCCGGCATGAACGTGGACAGTGCCAGTGGAGGATGCAGCCTAGCGGGCGGGTGTGGCAGCACCACCGTGACCTGTTCTACCACGGGTTCATTCACCACATCCGCGTGCAGCGATCCGCCCCTGAGTAGCCTACCCGCATGGTTTTCTGCCAACAAATGGCAGGATTTTTTCTACTACCGACTATCCCGCTCTTCCCCGACCATGACCGTCGGCAACAGGTCCGGCATCCAAGCGTTGTTGGTCGGCACGGGTAAACCGATTACCAGTTCACCGTTTGTGGTTGCCAAAGGCAGCGCACAGGTCCGGCCCTCTTGCGCACTCAACGATTATCTGGACAGCCTGGAAAATACAAACGCCGATCTCGTCTTTGACGCGCCCAATACCCCTAGAACAAGACAGTATAATGACCAAGTCTTCATCGTCGCTCCGTGAAGTGGAACTGCCATTGTTTCCGCAGCGCAAATACCAAGGCTTCAGCTTGGTCGAAATGGCCGTGGTGTTGGTCATCCTCGGCTTGTTGCTGGGAGCAGTCCTGGTACCTCTATCGGCCCAGCTGGATCAGAAGCGCCTGCTCGAGACGCGTGCCCGGCTTGAGAACGCACGCGAGGCCCTGCTCGGCTATGCCATGGCCCACGGTCGCTTTCCATGCCCGGCGGCCGCCCCCTCCCCCGGCGTGACCGCCGTGGAGGCTTTTGCCACCAGCCCCAGCGCGGGCAATCCGGTCAACGGCATCTGCGCCGGTTTCTTCAACGGTTTTCTGCCGGGCGTTACCTTGGGGCTCACCCCTGCCAACAGCAGCGGCTACATCCTGGACGGCTGGGACAACCCTATCCGTTATGCCGTGGCCAATTTGTCCGATGATGCCTATGCAACTTATGTGTTCACCAAATCTGCAGGGATGAAAAACGCCAGCGGCGGTGCTGGCATGAGTTGGATCGCGACCCAGAATTTGCTTTTCGTTTGTGCTTCCGCCAGCGGCATCACGGCCGCCGACTGTGGTCCAGCCACTAACCGGTTGACGAATGGCGCGGTGTTCATCGTCTATTCGACTGGCAAAAACACGGCCACTGGCAGTCCCGGCGCCGACGAAACAGCCAACCTCAATAATGACAGCGTGTTCGTCAGCCATGCCCCAACTGCCAACACGGCTCCCAATGGCGAATTCGACGACGTGATGGACTGGGCATCATACAGTACGGTATTTGGACGACTGGTGTCCGCCGGCCAGTTGCCATAGCGCATGAACGACCAGCAGCTTCTCCGCTACAGCCGCCATATCCTGCTGCCGCAAATTGCGTATGAAGGCCAGGAGCAACTGGGGCGATCGCACGCGCTGATCGTCGGTGCCGGCGGGCTGGGTTCGCCGGTGGCGCTGTATCTCGGTGCCGGCGGCGTCGGCCGGTTGACCATCTGCGACTATGACAGCGTGGACATGTCCAACCTGCAGCGCCAGGTCATCCACACCACGCAGACCATCGGCGTCAACAAAGCAATCTCGGCACAACGGGCTTTGCAGGCGATCAACCCCGAAATCACGGTCGTTCCCATCCCGCGCAAATCTTCCGAAGATGAGTTCACCGCGCTGGCGCGGGAGGCGGATGTCGTCATCGACTGCAGCGACAACTTCCGCACGCGCTATACGCTCAACCGCGTCTGCGTCGCGCTCGAGAAGCCGCTGGTATCAGGCGCGGCGATCGGTTTCGAAGGCCAGGTCACGGTATTCGATCTGCGTCGTGATGACAGTCCGTGCTATCACTGCCTGTTTCCCGACACGGGCGCTGGGGATGGGGTGGGCGAGATGCGCTGCGCCGAGTTCGGTGTGTTCGCGCCGCTGGTGGGCATGATCGGCACCACGCAGGCAGCGGAGGCGATGAAATTGTTGCTCGGCATCGGCGACAGCCTGCAAGGACGCCTGCTGCTGCTCGACGTGCTGGCGATGGAGTGGCGCGGCATCCGGTTGGGCCGTGACCCCGCCTGCAGGGTCTGCAGCGGGCGGTAAGTGCCTACTTGCCGGCGATCAGCGCTTTCACCGCCCCCACCAGATCGCCCGGCACTACCACCAGCTTGCTGTTGTCCGATGCCGACAAGCGATGCAGAGCCTGGATGTAACGATCACCGAGCAGGAAAGTAGCAGCACTGTTGCTGTCCTTGACCGCATCGCCAATGATGCGCATGGCCTCGGCGCTGGCTTTTGCCGCCACCTCCTGCGCCTCGGCATCCCGCCGAGCCGCTTCCAGACGCGCTTCGGCGTTGAGGATGATGGCCTGCTTCTCGCCTTCGGATTTGGTCACCAGTGCCACCCGCTCGCGTTCTGCCGAGGCCTGCATTTCCATCGCCTTCTGCATGTTGGGTGATGGCTTGATGTCCTGGATTTCCACCGACTTCACGGTCAGCCCCCAGTCCACTGCCTCGTCGGCGATCGCGTTCTTGAGCGCGGCCTTGATCTGCTCGCGGGAGGACAGCGCGGCGTTGAGCTCCATGCCGCCGATGATGGAACGCAGACTGGTCTGTACCATGTTGCGCATGGCTTCCCTGAAATTTTCGACGCCATAGACCGCGCGCTCGACATTGCTGACCTTGATGAAGGCGACTGCATTGGCCAGGATGACGGCATTGTCCTTGGTGATGACTTCCTGCTCCGGGATATCGAGAATGATGTCCCGGGTCGTCACTTTGTAACGCACCTGATCAATGAAGGGGAAAATGACGTTGAGTCCCGGCTCCATCACGCGATGCAAACGCCCTAAACGCTCTACCACCCATTCCTCGCCCTGCGGCACGATGCGCACGCCAAGCCAAACGCCGACGACGACCGGAAACAACAACACCAACAAAAACTCGATCATTTCTCGACTCCTTTCACACGCAAATAATTGCCCTCTATAGCCACCACTTCGGCGTATACTCCAGCTTCCAGCGTTTCATCCGAAACGGCGGTCCATTCCCGGCTGCCCATCACCGGAATGGTAAATACGATGCGCCCCATTCGCTGCGCAGACACGGCCTCTATCACCCGGCCCACCCTGCCGATGGCATCGCCGCGCGACTGCCCGACGCGCGACCGTAGGGATTGTTGCGCATATCTGAATTTCCACACGACAAGGGAAGCCAGCGAGAGCAAGGAAAACGACAGCAGCTGCAGGGCGAAGGGAGTGTGGGGGAACACAAACAGCAGCAAGGACACGCACAAGGACGCGATGCCGAACCACAGAATGTAGAAAGTGCCCGTCAGCATCTCGACACCCAGCAGCAGCACTCCCAGTATCCCCCACAACCAGAGCGGATCGAGCATGGTATTTTCCCCTTTCACGCGGTGCTTCATCCTACCAGATTATCGCGTCCTCCAGATGATGCAGCCAGGGCTGCGAGAGCGTCGCTGTGGTAGAATCGCGCCCCATGACCGAACTTGCCAAATCCTTTGAGCCCAAGAACATAGAAGCGCGCTGGTATTCTTTCTGGGAATCCAGCGGTTTTTTCAGGGCTGGTTTCGATCCGACCAAACCCGAAAACTTCTGCATCCTGCTCCCCCCTCCCAACGTTACCGGCACTTTGCACATGGGACATGGTTTCAACCAGACCCTGATGGATGCACTGGTTCGCTACCATCGCATGCGCGGTGCCAATACGTTGTGGCAGCCCGGCACCGACCATGCCGGTATCGCCACACAAATCGTCGTCGAGCGCCAGCTCGAACAGCAAGGCATCTCCCGCCACGACCTCGGTCGCGAAAAATTCCTGGAAAAGGTATGGGAGTGGAAAGCGCATTCCGGTTCCACCATCACCCGCCAGATGCGCCGCCTCGGTGCCTCGTGCGACTGGTCGCGCGAACGCTTCACGATGGATGCAGGGCTGTCCAAAACCGTCACCGAAACCTTCGTCCGCCTCTACCGCGAAGGGCTCATTTACCGGGGCAAGCGCCTGGTGAACTGGGATCCCAAGCTGCACACCGCGATATCCGACCTGGAAGTAGTGAGCGAAGAAGAAGAAGGTTTGCTCTGGTACATCCGCTATCCCCTGGCGGACGGTTCCGGCCATCTCACCGTGGCCACCACCCGCCCGGAAACCATGCTGGGCGATAGCGCCGTCATGGTGCACCCGGAAGACCAGCGCTACCGGCATCTCATTGGGAAAATGGTCAGACTGCCGCTCACCGAACGCGAAATCCCCGTCATCGCCGACGCCTATGTGGACCCCGAATTCGGCACCGGTGTGGTCAAGGTGACCCCGGCGCACGATTTCAACGACTATGCCGTCGGCCAGCGTCATAAACTCCCCATGATCTCCATCCTGACACTGGATGCCAGGATCAACCACCACGCGCCACAGAAATACCAGGGCATGGACCGTTTCGAGGCGCGCAAGGCGATCGTGGCTGACCTCGAAGCGCTCGGGCTGCTGGAAAAGATCGACAAGCACAAATTGAAAGTGCCGCGTGGCGACCGCACCGGTGTGGTGATCGAGCCCATGCTCACCGACCAGTGGTTCGTCGCCATGACCAAGCCTGGCAGGGATGGCAAGAGCATCACCGAAAAGGCGCTGGAGGTCGTGGCGAACGGCGAGATCAAGTTCCACCCGGAAAACTGGGTGAACACCTACAACCAGTGGCTCAACAACATCCAGGACTGGTGCATCTCGCGCCAGCTGTGGTGGGGCCACCAGATTCCGGCCTGGTATGGCATCAACGGCGAGGTGTTCGTGGCGCACGACGAGCAGGAGGCGCGCCGTCTTGCGGATGAGGAGGGGTATGCGGGCGTGCTCACGCGCGACCCGGATGTGCTGGATACGTGGTATTCCTCCGCACTGTGGCCGTTTTCCACCCTGGACTGGACGCCGGAGTGGCCAGCCAAATCCAATCCTGCGCTCGATCTTTATCTACCTTCCAGCGTGCTGGTCACCGGCTTCGACATCATTTTCTTCTGGGTGGCGCGCATGGTGATGATGACCAAGCACATCACCGGCAAGATCCCGTTCCGAGATGTCTATGTGCACGGCCTGATCCGCGACGCGGAAGGTCAAAAGATGTCCAAGTCCAAAGGCAACGTGCTGGATCCGATCGACCTCATCGACGGTATCGACCTCGAAGCGTTGGTCAAGAAGCGTACCACGGGCCTGATGAACCCGAAGCAGGCGGAAGCCATCGAAAAGCGTACGCGCAAGGAATTCCCGCACGGCATCCCCGCTTTTGGCGCGGACGCGCTGCGCTTCACCTTTGCCTCGCTCGCCAGCCCTGGACGCGACATCAAGTTCGACATGCACCGCTGCGAGGGGTACCGCAATTTCTGCAACAAGCTGTGGAATGCCACCCGTTTCGTGCTGATGAACTGCGAGGGCCAGGACTGTGGCATGGAGCCTTGCCGGCACGACTGCGGGCCGCAAGGTTATCTGGATTTCTCACCGGCCGACCGCTGGATCGTCAGCGTGCTGCAACGAACCGTGGCCGACGTCGAGGAAAGCTTTGCCGAATATCGTTTCGACTACGTGGCGCAGGCGATCTACAAGTTCGTGTGGGACGAGTATTGTGACTGGTATCTGGAAATCGCCAAAGTGCAGCTCGCCGACGGCAGCGATGCGCAGAAGCGTGCCACGCGGCGCACTTTATTGCGCGTGCTGGAAACCGTGCTGCGTCTGGCGCATCCGGTGATCCCGTTCATCACCGAGGAGCTGTGGCAGACCATATCCGGATTCACCGGCCAGAAGGCCGACACCATCATGCTGCAGGCCTATCCCACGGCGCAGCCGCAAAAGATCGATGAAGCCGCGGAGAACTGGGTGGCCACGCTCAAAAAACTGGTGGACGCGTGCCGTAGCCTGCGCGGCGAAATGGGCATATCCCCCGCCCAGCGGGTGCCACTGGTGGCCGAAGGCGACGCAACCACCTTGACGGCGTTCGCGCCTTACCTCAAAGCGCTGGCCAGACTGTCCGATTGCAGCCTCGTCCCCACGCTGCCAGAGGCCGAAGCGCCAATCGCCGTGGTGGGCGATTTCCGCCTGATGCTCAAGATCGAAGTCGACATGGCTGCAGAAAAAGCCCGCCTGGGCAAGGAAATTGCCCGGCTGGAAGGCGAAATCTCCAAGGCCGAGGCCAAACTATCCAACCCCAGCTTCGTGGAACGCGCGCCGGCAGCCGTGGTGTTGCAGGAAAAAGAGCGCCTGGCGGGATTCCGGGCCACGCTCGAAAAGCTGCAAACACAGCTTGCCCGGCTCCGGTGATGGTGCGGGCGGCTATCTGGCCGCCGTGAACTCCTCGATCACGTCCTCCTCGAATTCGCACAGGCCCTCGTGCGCGATCCCGAGTTCCTCGATGACCACCTCCCAGCAAGCCTCCCATTCCGGCTCGTCTTGCTGCTTCATGGCCAGAAGGTAGATATGGGTCGCCATCTGCAGCATGGCTACGACGGTTCTGGCGGGGTGGACCACCGACAGGATTTCGTGGTGGTAGCGGATCCCGCCCAGGATGAAATCCGGCAGGCGCCAATGCTTGCCTACCAGATAGCCGACCACGCTGTGATCGGTGTCGAAATTGCGGTCTTCCCCGGCCAGATCGGGCCATATCCCGGCATTGAGTCCAGCGCAGTAGCCAGAAAAGCGCTGCATCAGCACCGGCACGCCACAATCGTGAAACAGTCCCGCCAAGTAGGCTTGGTCGGGAAACACATTGCACACCGAAACCTGTTTGTGGGCGATGATGGCAGCGATCTGGGCAATGTCCCCCGAGCGTTCCCAGAATTTTTCATAGGCCTGGGTCTGTCCGCCCAGCGCCTGCCGGATTGCGATACTCTTGAGCAGATTGGTCACCTGTTTGAGACCCAGCAATGAGATGGCGGTTTCCACTGAGTCGATGCGGCGCACCAAACCCATGGCTGGAGAATTGACCACCCTGAATACCCCGGCTAGAAGAGCCGGGTCTTTGGCGATCAGCGCAGCGACTTTTTTCACGCTGACCTGGGGCTGCTCCACCAGCTGCTCGATTTCCATCAGCACTTTGGGCTGAGGTGGAATCGTCACCCCATGTCCCAGGATTTTCTCGATTTCAGATCCTTCCAGCGGCTTGGGCGACGTAACCACAGACTGCTTCTCACCCCCCATGGCCCCTCCCACACTTGCAACCGGAAGTAGCCCGTTTGGACGCCATGATCTGATCCATGAGCTTGAGACCCGCAAACGCATCCTTGGCATAATACACCAGGTCCGGCACCGTATAGGCGAAACGGCAGTCGTTCTCGACGTATTTCCGGGTAAGCGCGGCGCCGCCCAGTAATACCGGGATGTCGATGCCTTCCTTCTTCATTTCCGCCAGATTCTCTTTCATGATCACGGTCGATTTCACCAGCAGGCCAGACATGCCAATGGCATCCGCGCTATGTTGACGTGCTGCTTCCATGATGGCGCCCACCGGCTGCTTGATGCCGAGGTTGATCACCTTGTAGCCGTTGTTGGAGAGGATGATGTCCACCAGATTCTTGCCGATGTCGTGCACGTCACCTTTGACCGTGGCCAGCACCAGCACGCCTTTCTCCTGCCCCTCCACCTTTTCCATGAAGGGTTCCAGATACGCCACCGCGGCTTTCATGGTTTCCGCGCTTTGCAGCACGAAAGGCAGCTGCATCTCGCCGGCGCCGAATAGATCGCCCACCACGCGCATGCCATCGAGCAGGATGTCATTGATGATATCCAAAGGCGAATATGTCTCCATGGCCTTGGCAAGGTCCTGCTCGAGCCCCTGCTTGTCGCCGTCGATGATGCGCTGCTTGAGCACTTCCTCGATGGTTTCCGGCCGCTTTTTGGCGGTTTCCACCGCTTGCACGTCTTTGAACATGTCGACGAAGGTCAGCAATGGATCCTTGCCATCTCGCCAATGATTGAAAATCAAGTCCTCGGCGGCGATGCGCTGAGCTTCTTCGATTTTGTGCAATGGCATGATCTTGGACACATGGATGATGGCTGCCGTCAGTCCACGTCTCTGGGCATGGGCGAGGAAGACCGAATTCAGTACATGGCGCGCTGCCGGATTGAGGCCGAAGCTGATGTTGGACAACCCCAGCAGAATCTGGCACTCGGGCAATTCCTTGGCGATACGCTCGATTGCATCCAGCGTATTGACACCATGCATGCGATCGTCTTCAGCACCCGTACAAATGGTGAAAGTCAATGGATCGAACAGTAGATCGGAGGCCGGCAGGCCATGCCGGTTGACCGCGAAGTCATAGAGGCGATGGGCGATACGCAGCTTGTCCTCCACCGATTTGGCCATGCCCTGCTCGTCGATGGTGAGCGCGACCACGGCGGCACCGAATTTCTTGGCCAGCACCAGGATCTGGTGTGCCTTTTCCTCGCCCTCTTCGAAATTGATCGAGTTGATGATGGGCTTGCCACCAATGAGTTTGAGCGCCGCCTCGATCACCGCTAGCTCGGTGGAATCCACCACCAGCGGCACGGTGATCTGTCCCCGGTAGCGGGAGATTACCTCGCACATGTCGGACACTTCGGGACGGCCAACGTAAGCCGTGCACACATCCAGCGCATGCGAACCTTCCTTCACCTGTTCGCGGCCGATGGTGACCAATGCATCCCAATCCTCCGCGTTGAGTAGGTCGCGGAACTTCTTGGAGCCATTGGCATTGCTGCGCTCGCCGATGGCGAACACGGCATTCTCCTGCCGCAATGCAACCGAGGTATAGAGAGACGATACCGCTGGCTCCCATTGCGGCTTGCGCCTGGCGGGAGAAGGGTCGATACGGGCATCCAGCATGGCGCGCAATTCGCGGATGTGCGCCGGTCCGGTGCCACAACAGCCGCCGATCAGGTTGACGCCGTCTTCCTCGACGAAACGCTGCTGCCACTCCGCCAGCTCGAATGGCAGCAAGGGATATTCGGTTTTGCCTTCCACCAACATGGGCAGCCCGGCATTCGGCATGACGGAGATGAATTTGCGCCACTTTTCGCCCAGATACTTGATATGCTCGGCCATTTCCGCCGGACCGGTGGCACAGTTGAGACCCATGCCATCCACCTCCAGTGCATCGATGACGGTGGCGGCACAGGCGATGTCGCTTCCCACCAGCATGGTGCCGGTGGTTTCGATGGTGATCTGCACGAAGATGGGGATATCCTTCCCCCTTTCACGGCGTGCGATCTTGCAGCCGTTGACGGCCGCCTTGACGGTGAGCAGATCCTGATGGGTTTCCAGCAGAAAGCAGTCGATGCCGCCGTCGAGCAGACCACGTGCCTGTTCGGCGTAGGAGTCCTCCAAAATGTCGTAGCTGATGTGCCCCAAGCTTGGCAGCCGAGTTCCCGGTCCCATTGAACCGAGCACATAACGCGGCCAGCTGTCGGTGGAGAATTCGTCTGCCACTTTTCGGGCGATCTCGGCAGCGCGACGGTTGAGCTCATAGGTGCGCTCGACCAGGCCAAACTCGGCGAACACTACCTTGTTGGCGCCGAAAGTGTTGGTCTCCACACAATCGGCGCCCGCCTCGAAATAGGCGCGGTGCACCTGTTCGACGAAATCCGGCCGGGTGTGCACCAGGATTTCGGAGCAGTTTTCCAGTCCCAGAAAATCTTTTTCCACATCCCATTTTTCGGCCTGGATCAGGGTCCCTGTGCCCCCATCACAAAGCAAAACGCGTTGCTGCAATCTTTCGATGAACGTCATCATCGTCTACGCCTCAAACCAAAGCACTCAGCCCTGGATTTCCCGATCGAGATTGGCCGCCCACTGGATGGCCTCGAGTTGGGCTTTGTTGAAGGTTTCCACGGTCAACCCCAGTCGCGCCAAGCTGTCGGACACCAATCCGAATTCACCTGCTTCCACTTGCGCCATCAACGTCAGCAACTGCCCGAGCAATCCCTCTTTTTTCAGCACGGCATTTCTGACTTCATCCGCCAGGCCGAACTGCCTGAGCACTTCTTCCATGGGCATACCGAGCACGACGTCCACCAAGGACAGAATCCCCGTCATGAAAGCCTGCTCGACCACTTCTTCCTTCTGGCCCTGGCCAGGCAGAGTCCTGCAAAGATTTTCCATCAATCTGGCGCGCACGGCGGCCATGGTCATCAACGGTCCCGCAATCTCACCGTTGCTACGGGCATAAAGCAATAATTGCACCCAACGCTGCAGCTGGCGGCGCCCCAGTACCACCAAGGCTTGGCGCACCGATCCCACCTTGTGTTGCAATCCCATGGCCACGGAATTGACCAGGCGCAACAGACCAAGCGTCAGCGTCGGATTTTCCTTGAAAGTGCGCTCGATTTCGGGAATCTCCACGTCCCGCATCAGCTGGTCGAGCACTTTCATCAAAGTCAGCTGGTTGGGGTTAGCCCGCTTGCCAGCCAATATCGTAGGTCTCGCAAAAAAATAGCCTTGAAAAAGTGCAAAGCCCAATTCCTTGCACTGTTGAAAATGTTGATGATCTTCGACTTTTTCCGCCAACAGCTGCAAATGGGGCCACTGACGTAACCGTTGCAAGGTCCGTTCGACTTCTTTCGTATCCATGGCCAGCAGGTCGAGCTTGACGATATCGACCAGCTCGAACATGGGGTCATACATGGCGTGATAAGTGAAGTCGTCGAGCGCCAGCCGAAAGCCTTTTTCCTTGAGTTCTCGGCAGCGATCGATGAGGCGGTCATCCACTGCCACGGTTTCCAGGATCTCCAGCACTATGCGCTCGGGCGGCAACAATTCCAGCGCATCGCTCATCAGCAAGGCTTCGGACACATTGAGAAAACCGGTCTGCCCGCCCAGCACACTGTCGATCCCGAATTGACTGATGGTGTTGATGATCACATTGGCCGAAGCCAAAAGATCATCCGCCACACCCGAGCTCGTCATGTCGCCAGAGCGAAACAGCAACTCGTACGCCACCACATTCTGAGCCCGATCGAGGATAGGCTGCCGTCCCAGATAGACGTCGGGTGTGACGCTCATGTCGCCACCTCATCCACCACGATACGGTTACGTCCTTCCTGCTTTGCCCGATACATTGCCGCGTCGGCACGCGCCAGCAGGGTCTGGGGCGTATCCCCCTCTTTCAGACACGTCAACCCCGCGCTGAAGGTCAAGCCGATTAGATGTTCCTTGTAGTGGAGCGGCGATTTGGCCAGCATCTGGGCCAAGCGTTCCAGCATGAATGTCGCGCCACGGACATCGGTTTCGGGCAATGTGATCAGAAACTCCTCCCCACCATAGCGGTACAAGGTATCGGATTCGCGCAACACGGCACGACATAGCTGGGCGAAGTACACCAATGCCAAATCGCCTGCTTCATGCCCATATTCGTCATTGAGTTTCTTGAAATGGTCCAAATCCACCATGGTAATGGCCAACTTACCTTCGCTGCGCCGCGCGCGGGCGATTTCTTGGCCCAGGCTTGCCTCCATGCCAAATCGGTTGCGTGCACCCGTGAGTGGATCAAGCAACAGTTGGCGCCTTGTTTCTTGCAGCTCCTCGCGCATGTGATCCAGCATCTGCCGGCTGCAGGTGATTTCACGTTGAGCTTCGTCCACTGAGTTCTGCAAGGTCTGCGCCGTACCCAAAATGATCTGGAGAAGATTGGCAATCTCTTGCTTGTTATCAGTCTGTTGCAAGTCGCTTATCGACTGTCTCATGCTACGGCTGTGCTGGTCGAGATCCACCGCAAGATGTTCCGCCTGCTCGGACACTGCGGACACCAGGACACGTATCAGCTCGACCAATTCACGGCTGTTGTCGAGTTTCTGCTCGACGCTGAGGGGAGTTTCCGGAGAAACTTCCTGATCGGGGGAAGACATGGTCGATTCACCAGAAATCTCCCGATAGACTCGGGCATAATTTTCCGGAGTAGGCGGCAAGCCACGCGCCGTCAACAAATGCAATGCTGCACGAGCCGTTTTGACGATCTGGCTACTCACCCGCATGCCCCAAACACTTTTAAATGGCTTATTATACGTCGTTCTTCAGTTCGAATGGCCTACCAGCCGCATGTCGCAACGTTCTCCCATTCGTAATGACAATCCCATCCCCGTACCGCCATTTTGGGGGGCGAAAACCATCGAACACATCCCCTTGCGCGCCGTGGTTCCCTACATCAACCGCACGGCACTGTACAAGTTCCAGTGGGGCTACAAAACCAAAGGACGCAACGAACGGGAATATCGGGAATTCATCCGCCTCGAGGTCGATCCGATCCTGAATCGCCTGGTCAAGCAAAGCGAGGCCGAAGGTATCCTGGTGCCACAGGCCGTCTATGGCTACTTTCCCTGCCAGTCGGAAGGCAACGATCTCATCGTTTACGCCTCGCCCGATAGCCGTGAAGAACGCTGCCGCTTTACTTTCCCGCGCCAGACGACGGAACGCCGGTTGTGCATCGCAGACTTCTTCCGGCCAGTGGAGAGCGGCGAAATCGACGTGGTGGCATTCCAACTGGTGACAGTTGGTCAGCGTGCCTCGGATTTTGCACGTGCGTTATTCCACCAAAACAGTTACCAAGAGTACCTCTATTGGCACGGCCTCAATGCCGAAAGCGCCGAAGCACTGGCGGAATACATCCACAAACGTATCCGCGTGGAACTCGGATTCGGTCGCGAAGATGCGCGAGATATCCCAGAGTTGATCAAACAGCACTACCGCGGTAGCCGCTATTCCTTCGGCTACCCGGCATGCCCCAACCTGCACGATCAGGATAAAATCCTGGAACTGTTGGACGCCCAGAAAATCGGGGTGGTGCTGGGTGAGGAAGACCAGCTGTGGCCGGAAGAATCGACCAGCGCCATCGTGGTGCACCATCCCGATGCCAAGTATTTCGGCGTATGACAAGGAGAGCAAGATGAGAATCTGGATCGCGGGCGTTTCTTGTGTCGTCGCGTTGATGAGCGAGCTGGCGATTGCCAACGAAGAGCCCGCAGGAAGCGAGACGGAACGATTGCAAGGCATCGTGCGCAATCTGTTGGATGACAATGCGGCATTCGCCAGAACGCATAAATCCGACTACTACAAGCCATTTGCGGAAAAACAACGTCCGCGCGCCACAGTGGTCACCTGTTCCGACTCACGCGTACATACCCACGCCTTCGACAAGACCCCGGATGGTGATTTGTTCATGGTACGCAACATCGGCAACCAGATCGCTACTGCCGAAGGCTCGGTGGAATATGGCGTATTGCATCTGCACACCCCGCTTCTCATCATCATCGGCCACGTGGCGTGTGGCGCCATCAAGGCGGCACAAGGTGATTATTCCAAGCTGGAAGCCTCCATCAGACGTGAACTGGAGACCCTCAAACTGCCCAAGCGCAATCCCAAGAATGATGAGGAGGAAGAGTGGTTGCGCGGTGTAGACGCCAATGTCCACTATCAGGTGGACGTCGCCCTCAAGAAATTCGCAAACGAAGTCAAGGAAGGTCGGCTCACGGTGATCGGCGCGGTATATGATTTCCTGAACGCCAAGCATCAAGGTCAGGGTAGACTGGTCGTCATCAACATCAACGGCAACACCGATTCTTCCAGCATCCTATCTGGTTTGATGAAGCTGACGGGTGCCGGCATCAAGCTGGACAAAAAACCTGCTGGCAAACCCGCCGATAATAAAAAGGCTGCGGCACACTGATGCATCTGCACATCCTCGGCATCTGCGGCACTTTCATGGGCGGTATAGCCGCCATCGCCCGCGAATGCGGTCACCGTGTCACGGGCTGCGACGCCAATGTCTACCCACCCATGAGCACCCAGCTTAAAGCCCAAGGCATCGAACTGATCGAAGGTTATACGCCGGAACAAGCCGACATCGGGGCTGACGTGTTCGTCGTCGGCAACGTGGTCTCGCGCGGCAATCCGCTCATGGAAACGATCCTCGATCGCGGCCTGCCCTATGTCTCCGGACCGCAATGGCTGACGGAACACGTTCTGCGCGACAGATGGGTGCTGGCCGTGGCCGGCACCCACGGCAAGACCACCACCTCCTCCATGCTGGCCTGGATCCTGGAGGATGCTGGCATGCAGCCCGGCTTCCTGATCGGAGGAATCCCACAGAATTTCGGCATTTCGGCGCGGCTGGGCAAAACGCCGTTTTTCGTCATCGAAGCCGACGAATACGACACCGCGTTTTTCGACAAACGCTCCAAGTTCGTGCATTACCGCCCGCGCACCGCCATCCTCAACAATTTGGAGTATGACCACGCCGACATCTTTCCAGACCTCGCCGCCATCGAGACGCAGTTTCATCACCTGGTACGCACCATCCCCAGGCAAGGACTGATCGTCAGCAATGGGGCCGAATCGGCCCTGGAACGCGTGTTGGCGCGGGGCTGCTGGACGCCGGTGGAGCGCTTCAACTACAAGGAAGGATGGCAAGCGGTGGGCGATGATGCCTGTTTTGATGTCCTGTATGCCAACACACCACAAGGGCGTGTTTGCTGGGAGCTGCTGGGAGCACACAACCGCAGCAACGCCCTGGCCGCCATCGCAGCTGCACGCCATGCAGGCGTTCCTGCCGCTGCGGCCTGCGCGGCCCTGGGGCGTTTTCGTAGTGTAAAACGTCGCATGGAAATCCGGGGCTGTGTCAACGGTATTACGGTCTATGACGACTTTGCCCACCACCCCACCGCCATCGAGACCACAGTGGCCGGATTACGCACCCGGCTAAATGGTACCGGCCGCCTACTGGCAGTGCTGGAGCCGCGCTCCAACACCATGAAGCTGGGAGTGATGAAAGCTGCACTGCCCGCCAGCCTGCGTCATGCCGACCAGGTATTCTGTTACGCCGCCCACTTAGGATGGGATACAGCGGAAGCGCTCGCCCCGCTGGGCGACAGGGTGATCATCCGTGACGATCTCGAAGCGCTCATCGAAGCAATCACCCAAGCCGCTCGCCCGGGGGACCACGTTTTGGTGATGAGCAATGGAAGCTTCGGTGGCCTTCATGAAAAACTGCTGACAAGATTGGCAGCTTGACTGAAATGCCCAAGGTGGACCACCGCCTAAACCTCATGATCGCCGCTTCGGTGGCGGTACATGCAGCCCTCATTTTGGGCCTCAAGTTCAGCCCACCCGACCCGAGGAAGGCAAAAGACGATTCACCGGCGCTCGAGATCATCCTGGTCAACGCCAAGTCACCGACACGTCCCGACAAAGCCGATGCCTTGGCACAAACCAATCTCAACCGGGGCGGCAACACCGATGCCAATCGCCGAATGAAATCGGCATTGCCCGTACCCAAAAGCCGCTTGAAACAACCAGCCAGCAAACCCACCGCCGAAGTGCGCCAAGCCGAAGCCCGAGTAGCGGAACTGGAGCTCGAGACCGCGCGGCGCGAACAACAGGTCAAAGAATTGGAACAACGCGTGCAACAGGCAATGACCCAACTCGAGGCCCAACGCAGCATCCCACAGGAACCTGCCCCCACCACTACTCCCCAGCCACTTCCCAAGGCCAGCGACCTGATCGCGCAAAGCCTGCAGGCAGCGCGGCTGGAAGCCGAAATCGCCAAAGAACACGAGGCATATCAAAAACGCCCCAAGCGCAAATACATCGGCGCCCGGGTACAGGAATACCGGTTCGCCGCTTACGTCGAATCTTGGCGTCAAAAGGTAGAAAAAATCGGTAATCTCAATTATCCGGAAGAAGCCCGAGCCAAAAAAATCTATGGGCAGCTCCGCATGACGGTATCCATCCGCGCCGATGGTACGGTGGAAGACATCGTCATCGACCAAAGCTCCGGTCACAAAGTATTGGACGATGCGGCACGACGCATCGTCGAATTGGCCGCACCCTATGCAGCTTTTTCCGAAGACATGCGCAAGGATACCGACATCCTGAGCATTACCCGTACCTGGACCTTCACTCGCGAGGACACCTTATCCAGCAACTAGGAGACTCTCTATGAGCTTTTACCGCTATCACGTGTTTTTCTGCCTCAACCGGCGCGAAGACGGAAGCCTTTGTTGCTGGCAGCACGGCGCCGAAACCTTGTTCGAATATGCCAAGAATCGTCTCAAATCACTGGGATTGAGTGGACCGGGCAAAATACGAATCAACCGTGCCGGCTGCTTCGATCGTTGCAACGAAGGTCCCCTGCTGGTGATTTATCCGGAAGCGGTGTGGTACACCTATATCGATGAGCAGGACATCGACGAGATCATCGAAACCCACTTGATCGGCGGCAAGATCGTGGAGCGCCTCAAAGTTTAAAAAACTTCCGAATAACCTGCTGCCTGGCCCCAGGGTAGTGCTTCGCCCAAGTTTTGTCGCGGTCGCCTTCGCTGCGTGCGCGTAAGCCTTGGAGCTGCTCGCGACGGTTTTTCAGGGTTTCCCGGCCCCTGCTTTATAGCAGAGGCGTTCCAGCGCATCGACGAACAGGACGGCCGGGTCGCAGTCGGTCTGGGCGGCGATCTCCACCATGCAGGTGGGGCTGGTGACGTTGATTTCGGTCAGATGGTCGCCGATCACATCGAGTCCAATCAAAAACAGGCCCAGCGGACGCAACGCCGCCCCCACCGTTTCGGCGATCACGCGATCGCGCGCCGACAGCGGCTGCGCCACGCCGGTGCCGCCCGCCGCCAGGTTGCCGCGCAGCTCGCCCACCTTGGGAATGCGCGCCAGGGCGTAGGGCACGGGCTCACCGTCGATGAGCAAAATGCGCTTGTCGCCCTGCCGGATCTCGGGCAGGTAGCGTTGCGCCATGACGGTGCGACGCTCGAAATGGGTGATGGTCTCCAGGATGACATTGACATTGGGGTCGGCACGCTGCAGGCGGAACACGCTGCTCCCCCCCATGCCATCCAGCGGCTTGACCACGATGTCGCCCTGTTCCTCGAGAAAAGTCCGCAGCGCGGCCATGCGGCGGCTCACCAGAAAAGGCGGGGCAAACTGGGGAAAGCGCGCGATGGCGAGCTTCTCGTTGCAGTCGCGCAACGCCCGCGCGCTGTTGATCACTCGCGCGCCCTGCGCTTCGGCCAGCTCCAGCAGCCAGGTGCTGGTGAGGTATTCCAGATCGAACGGCGGATCCTTGCGCATCAGGAGGGCATCGAAGTGCTGCGGCGCCACTTCCTGCACGTCTCCGGTTTGCCAGCTCTCCCCGGCAAAGGAGAAAGGCCGGACCCGCAGGACGACCTGCCCGTCGCGCAGCAGCACATCCCCCTGCTCCAGCACGAACAGCGCGTGGCCGCGCCGCTGCGCCTCGCGCATGATGGCGAGCGAACTGTCCTTGTGCGGCTTCAGTTCGTCCAGCGGGTCGAGGATGACCGCCAGCCTCACGGCGCCGTTTCCCTGAGCTCGATGGCTGCGGCCACCAGGGCCAGCCGGGCGATGACCCCGTAGGCATAGAAGCGGTTGGGCGCGGCATCCGGCTTGCCGGCGCAGTCCGGCAGCGTACAGGCGGTGTCGAACGCCAGCGGGACGAAGTGCATGCCGGGGGCATTGAGGTTTTCGTCCACGCCGCGCCCGGTGTGCACCCGGTAGAAGCCCCCCACCACATAGTGGTCGATCATGTACACCACCGGCTCGGCCACCGCGTCATTGATGCTCTCGAAGGTATAGACCCCCTCCTGGATCATCACCTCCTGCACCTGCAGACCCTCCTTGACCACCGCCATCTTGTTGCGTTGCCGGCGGTTGAGGCCGCGCACCTCGTCCGGGCTTTTCACCGTCATGATGCCCATGCCGTAAGTGCCGGCATCGGCCTTGACGATGACGAAAGGCGCCTGCTCGACACCATATTCGCGGTATTTGGCGGCAATGCGCGACAACAGGTCAGCCACCTGGGAAGCGAGGCAATCCTCGCCCACCCGGGCGTGGAAATCGATCCGGCCACACCCGGCGAACAGGGGATCGACCAGCCACGGGTCTATGCCGATGAGCTCGGCGAATTCGCGCGCCACCCGCGAATAAGCGGTGAAATGACGGGTCTTGCGGCGCACCGCCCAGCCGGCGTGCAGCGGCGGGATCACCGTCTGCTCGAGGCCGCGCAGGATGTCCGGAATGCCGCCGGAGAGATCGTTGTTGAGCAGCACGGCGCAGGGATCGAAGCCGTCCAGCACCAGCCGCGTCCCCGCGCGCCGTACCGGCTCCAGCCGCAAGCCGCCGCCATCCGGCAGTTCCAGCGTGGTGGGCTGCGTGATGTCCGGCGACAGGCTGCCCACCCGCACCTCCAGCCCGGCCTGGCGCAGGATGCCGAGCAGGGCCGCCACGTTCTGCAGGTAGTAGGTGTTGCGCGTGTGGCTCTCCGGGATCAGCAGAAAACGCCGCGCCTCCGGGCACACCTTTTCCACCGCGGCCATCGCCGCCTGCACGCACAGCGGCGTGAACTCCGGATTGAGGTTGTTGAAGCCGCCGGGAAACAGGTTGGTATCCACCGGCGCCAGCTTGAAACCGGCATTGCGCAGGTCCACCGAGGCATAGAACGGCGTGCCGTATTCCAGCCATTGCGTGCGCAGCCAGTGTTCGATGTCGGGCATGGCGCCCAGGATGCGGCGTTCCAGCTCCAGCAGGGGGCCGGTCAGGGCGGTCGTCAGATGAGGAACCATGGTGCGGCGATTGTACCATCGCCGCTGCTCAAGCCGTGCGGTTATCCCCGACCAGGCGCCTCAGCTCCGGTACGCAGGAGCCGCATTCGGTGCCGCACTTGAGTTTTGCCTGCAAGGCCGGCAGGTCCGCACCTCCGGCCAGGGCGGCCCGGATTTCGTGTTCCGACACATCCAGGCAGTTGCAGACGATGCGGCCCCGTCCCCGCATGCCGCCCGGCGGCGCGCCGAGCGGTGCCAGCGCCCATACCCGCACCTCTTCCGGGAATTCGCCGTGCAGCATCACCTCGCGCAGCCAGCCGGCGGCACGGGTTTCCCCCAGCAGCCGGACCCCGGTGACCTTGCCGTCCTCCACCACCACGCGCTTGGAAATGCCGCGCCTGCGGTCGCGATAGCTCAGGCAGGGCGTATCCTCGGTCAGTTCCAGCAGCCCATCCAGCGCGTCGATCAGCGTCTGCGGCGGAGCCTCATGGTGCGCGGCGCGCAGCACCACCATTCCCTCCGCACGCCCGTACAGGCCGCAGCTGGCATAGTCGAAATGATGCAGCAAAGGCTGGATGGCTTCCAGCATGCGCAGCGGGTGGCGTCCACAACGCATCAGCACCATGCGCCAAGCCAGTTCCAGCTTTTCCACCCTGACCGCGCAATGCTTGAGCTCGGGCTGCTTCGAGACCGGATCGCATTCCGGCAGGGTGAGCGCGTTGCAGCCTGCGCCATTCATGAAACGGCTGCCCCAGTGCATGGGCAGGAACGCCAGTGCCGGCAGCATGTCGTCGCCGGCGCGCACCGGCACGGTGAGGCAGCCCCGGCGGCTGGTCACCGTGACGACGTCGCCGTCGGACAACCCGCGCCGGGCCATGTCGGCAGGATGCAGGGTCAATACCGGTTCCTCCACGTGGTTCCAGAGCTGTGCTACGCTGCCGGTGCGGCTCATGCCGTGCCACTGGTCGCGCAGACGGCCGGTGGTCAGATGCAGCGGATGACGGGCGTCGGTCTTTTCGGCCGGCGGGCAGTAATGCACGGCAACAAAGCGCGCCTTGCCGTCGGGTTGCGCGAACACCCCATCGGTGTAGAGCCTGGCCCGGCCTGCCGTCTCGCCTTCCCGCAGCGGCCATTGCTGCGGCCCATGTAGATCCAGCAAGGCATAGCTCAGGCCGCTGATGTCGAGGTCACGCCCGCGGGTCGTGGCCCGATGCTCGTTGAAGATGTCCTCCGGACCAGCATAGGGAAACAGCCGCGCGCCGTCCTTGCCCAGGCGCTGGCCCAGCCTGCGCGCGAAATCCGTGGCGATGGCCCAGTCCGCACGCGCTTCGCCGGGCGCATCGACGGCCGGCCGCACGCGGCTGATGCGCCGTTCGGAATTGGTGACCGTGCCCGCCTTCTCGCCCCAGCTGGCGGCAGGCAGCAGCAGATCGGCGAAAGCCGCGGTCTCGGTATTGCGGCAGGCTTCCTGCACCACGACGAATTCGGCGCGTTGCAGCGCCGCGTGCACCCGCTCGAGATCGGGCATGGAGTGCGCCGGGTTGGTGCAGGCGATCCATACAGCCTTGATTTCGCCCTGCCGCAACGCCTCGAACAGCTCCACCGCAGTCTTGCCGGGTTTGTCCGGCACCTGGTCCACACCCCACAGGCGGGCGATTTCCGCGCGGTGCTCCGGATCGTCGAGATCGCGATGGCCGGACAGCAAGTTCGCCATGCCACCCACCTCACGCCCTCCCATGGCATTGGGCTGGCCGGTGAGCGAGAGCGGCCCGGCGCCCGGCTTTCCGATCTGGCCCGTGGCCAGGTGCAGATTGATCAGCGCGGCGTTCTTGTCGGTGCCGCTGGCGGACTGGTTGAGCCCCTGGCAATACAGGGACAGGGTCGGGCCGGCAGCGAACCAGCGCGCGGCCGTCACGATGTCGTCCTCGGTGAGGCCACAGATTTCGGCCACCCGGCGCGGCGTGTATTCCCGCACCACCGCCTTGAGCGCTTCGAACCCTGCTGTGTGCGCCGCGATATAGGCCGCATCCACGCAGCCCTCCCACAGCATCGCGTGGAGCATGCCGTGGAACAGCGCGACGTCGGTGCTGGGCTGGAGGGCGAGATGCAGGTCGGCGCCCTGCGCCGTATCGGTGCGGCGCGGATCGGCCACGATGATTTTCAGGGCGGGGTTGCGCGCCCTGGCGTCCTCGATGCGGCGGTACAGGACGGGGTGTGCGTAGGCCATGTTGGAGCCGGCGATGAACAGCGTGCCAGCGTGGTCGATGTCGGCATAACAGGCAGGCGGCGCATCCGCACCCAGCGTGGCCTTGTAGCCGGCGACCGCGCTCGACATGCACAAACGCGAATTGCTGTCGATGTTGTTGGTGCCGATCAGCCCCTTGGCCAGCTTGTTGAAGACATAGTAATCCTCGGTCAGCAGCTGGCCGGAAATATAGAACGCCACGGCATCCGGGCCGTAGCGTTGAATGATGTCGGCGAAACGGGCGGCGGCATGGTCGAGCGCAACATCCCATTCCACCCGTTGTCGTGGAACATCCCGCCTCACCCGCAATTCCGGGTATAGTGCCCGCCACTCAAAACTGGATGCAAGGTGCAGCGTCGCGCCTTTGGTACACAGCCGACCGAAATTGGCCGGATGCTCGGGATCGCCGCGCACGCCGACGATACGATGGCCTTCCGACTGGATGAGGATGCCACACCCGACGCCGCAATAGCAGCAGACGGAACGGGTTTCCCGTACGGTCACAGCTTCAGCCATACCAGGCCATCCTCGACCTTGACTTCGAAACAGGAAGTTCTGCCCTGATCCGGCGCCATGGCGCAACCATCGGGCAGTCCGATGGTCCACCCATGCAACGGGCAGGTGACCCACGCCCCGTGCACGATGCCCTGCGACAGCGGGCCGCCCTTGTGGGGGCAGCGGTCGTGCAGGGCATACACCTGGTCCTCGCCGGTGCGGAACACGGCGATGTTGCCGCGCGCGCTCTTGACCACCCGCGCGCCCAGCCGGGGGATGTCTTCCAGAAGCGCGATTTTCACCCAGGCCGTCATGCCGGTTCCTCCACCGGAATCAGCTGGAATTCGCGCCGCTTGCGCGGATCCCGCGCAAGCTCCGCCCACGGGTCCTGGTAGCCCTGCAGGGCATACAGCAGCCGTTCGTAGAGCGCCTTGCGGCTGGCGGCATCGTCCACCACCCGGGCTTTCACGTAATCGAGGCCGACCCGGCGCACGAAATGCACGGTGCGCTCGAGATACCAGCCTTCCTCGCGGTAGAGCTGCAAAAAGGCGGCGCTGTATTCCATGACCTCCGCGTCGGTCGCCACCTTGCACAAAAACTGCGCCACCTCGGTCTTGATACCGCCATTGCCCGCCACATAGAGTTCGTAGCCGGATTCCAGGCCGATCACGCCAACGTCCTTGATGCCGGCCTCGGCGCAGTTGCGCGGGCATCCCGACACCGCCAGCTTGACCTTGTGCGGCGCCCACATGCCGAACAGCATTTTCTCCAGCTTGACGCCCAAGGCCATGGACAGCTGGGTACCGAAGCGGCAGTACTCGGCGCCGACACAGGTTTTCACGGTCCGCAGGCTTTTGCCGTAGGCGTGGCCGGATACCATGCCGGCCGCGGCCAGATCGGACCAGATGTCCGGCAAATCCTCCTTTTTCACGCCCAACAGGTCGATGCGCTGGCCCCCGGTCACCTTGACGGTGGGAATCCGGTACTTTTCCGCCACGTCGGCGATGGCGCGCAGCGCCTGCGGCGTGGTGATGCCGCCCCACATGCGCGGCACCACGGAATAGCTGCCGTCCTTCTGGATGTTGGCATGGGCGCGCTCGTTGATGAAGCGGCTCTGCGGGTCGTCCTGCGCCTCGTGCGGCCAGGTGGAGATCAGATAATAGTTGAGCGCCGGCCGGCAGGAAGCGCAGCCGTTGGGGGTGCGCCATTGCAGGAGGCGGATGACGTCCGGGATGGTGAGCAGCTTGTGCTCACGGATGGCCTGGCGCACCGTGCCGTGGCTGTGGTCGGTGCACCCGCACATCGGCTTGTCGCGGCTGTCGGCCGGCTGGTAGGCACCGCCGATGCAGGAAGCGAGGATCTGCTCCACCAGGCCGGTACATGAGCCGCAGGAGGCAGAAGCCTTGGTGTGCTTGCGCACGTCCTCTAGCGTGAACAGGCCCTGTTCCTTGATCGCCTTGACGATGCTGCCTTTGCATACGCCATTGCAGCCGCACACCTCGGCCTCGTCCGCCATGGCGGCCGCCTGGGTTTGGCCCTTGTGCCCGGTATCGCCCAGGTGATTCTGGCCGAACATCAGGGTGTCGCGAATCTCATGTACGTCCTTGCCATCTTTGAGCATCTGGAAGTACCACGCACCATCGGCCGTGTCTCCAAATAAGCAAACTCCCACCAGACGGTCGCCTTCCAGCACCAGCTTCTTGTACACGCCGCCCACCTTGTCGTGCAGCACGATTTCATCGGTATGCTCACCCCCCATGAAGTTGCCGGCAGAGAACAGGTCGATGCCGGTCACCTTGAGCTTGGTCGAAGTCACCGAGCCGGCATAGCGGCCGATGCCGAAATTGGCCAGGTGCGTGGCGCACACCTTGGCCTGCTCGAACAGGGGGGCGACCAACCCGTAGCTGATGCCGCGGTGCACCACGCACTCACCCACCGCGTAGATGCGTGGATCGAAGGTCTGCAGGGTGTCATTGACCACGATGCCGCGGTTGCAATGGATGCCTGCGGCTTCCGCCAGGGCGGTGTTGGGGCGGATGCCGACCGCCATCACCACCAGATCTGCTGGCACCTGCTGCCCGTCTTTGAAGCGCACGGCGCGGACATGGCCCGCTTCGCCCACCAGTTGCTCGGTGTCCTTCTCCAGCAGAAACTTGAGCCCCTTGTTCTCCAGCGACTGTTGCAGCATGCGGCCGGCCACTGCATCGAGCTGTTTTTCCATCAGCCAGGGGTGCTTGTGGACCACGGTCACGTCCATACCACGCAGCCTCAATCCATTGGCAGCTTCCAGGCCCAGCAGGCCCCCGCCGATCACCACCGCATGCCGGCGCTCGGCGGAATATCGCACCATGGTCTCCACATCCTGAATGTCGCGAAAACAGGTCACGCCCGCCAGGTCGTTGCCGGGAACCGGCAGGATGACCGGGGTCGCGCCGGTGGCCAGCAGCAGACGGTCATATTCCGCCTCGGTGCCGTCTTCGGCAATGACCCGGCGCCGTGCGCGGTCGATGCGGGTGACCTTGCTGCCGGTATGGAGGGTGATGCCGTGCTCGGCATACCATTCCCGGCGGTTGAGGATGATGTCGTCCACCGTCTGCTCGCCGGCCAGCACCGGCGACAGCAGGATGCGGTTGTAGTTGGGATGCGGTTCGGCGCCGAACACCGTGATGTGATACATGTCGGGCGCGATTTTCAGCAGCTCCTCCACGGTACGCATGCCGGCCATGCCGTTGCCGACCACCACCAGTTTCAATGTGCTCATGCCTGCCTCGTCAGAAGGTGTACATCACGGTCAGCCACAGCTTTTCGGTGTCGCGGATGCGGCCCCGGTTGCCGGGCACGTCGTCCGGCACATTCCTGGTCAGCGCATAATGGTCGCCTTCGGTGAACCGGCCGTACTCGACCTTGCCCATGAGGTTCTTGTCGTGGGTATAGGTCACGGCGGCATTCCACTCCCGGCCATAGGTGTCGCCCCGGGTGGCAGTACCACCGCCCACGGTGTGGAAGTCCTCGTCGGAGCGGATCCAGTGGTAATCGACGAAGAAGGCGAAATCGCCGAGCTTGTAGGTGGCAGTCAGGAAAGTGTCCCGGATCCCCTCCGGCGGCGTGGCGAGGAACTTGTCCACCCAGCCCTGGAACAAATGGTTGGTTCCGAACGGCGTCTGAAAGGCATAGCGGCCGTCATGGCTGGACAGCTGCTCGTGATCGATACGCAGGGCGAAATCGCCGTAAGCCGCGCCACCACCCAACCTGGCGTAATGCGCCTCGATGCGGTCGTCGCCGCCCCGATAATCGCTTTGCCTGGCATATTCCGCGGTATAGAGCACTTTCCAGTCGTCGTTCAGCTTGCGCACGCCGTCCAGGCGCAGTCCATAGACCTGGTTGGACTGGTTGGCGGTTTCGTTCGCTGCGCCGCCCTTGCCTTCGGCTATGGCCTGGGGCGTCGTGCCGTTGCCGAACCAGGCACGCCCCAGCCCCAGATCCTCGAACGCGGAGAGGTAGCCATACCCCACCAGAGATTCGGTCGGCGAGATGCGGTACTTGACGTTGACGATGTCCAGCGCCCCCGCGTTGCGTTTCTTGGTGGTGATCTGTTTCACGCTTTCGAAATGGGCCAGGAAAATTTCGGTATCCGGTAGCGACTTGTTGAGCACGGACGCGCCATCGAACACCTGCATCACCTGGCGGAAGCCGATGTCGCCGATGAAGCGCACGTTGTCGAGATTGAGCTGCTGGCGGCCGACCCGCAGGCGGGTGTTCTTGATGCCGGTCCAGTCCACGTACAGCTGGTTGATGTCGGTATCGTCCGGGTCGACGATCTTGGCGTACTGCACCTTGCCCGGCTGGTTGGACACCGCGTTGATGATGGCGCCGTTGGTACTGTCGTTGAAACCGTCGTCCAGCTTGGCCACGTTGATCAGTTGCGCGGCAAAGCTCAAATTGTGGAAGGGCGCGGTCTGCCAGCCGACCAGGCTGCGCAGGGTGATGCCGTGGGCATCCCTGAGATTCTGGTTCGCCGTCGGATTGTTGGCACCGGACACCCCATTGAACTTGAGCGGCTGCAGGCCATCCTGCTCGACCCGCTCGTAGCGCAGCCGGAAGCTGGTCATGTTCTTGCCCTGTTTGATCGAATCCAGCAGGGTATATTCCGGCATGGCCTCTTCCGCCATCGCCGGTGTCAGCGCCAGCAGCAAGGCGGACGCCAGAGGAATTCGGGTGATACGCATGGTCTTGCTCCTTGAATGAGGGATCGGTTACGCGGCCAGTGGGTGCGCATGGCGCTCATACAGAAACTTGAGCACCTCGCTGCGCAGATGGTTGTAGTGCGGGTCTTCGGCCAGCGCCAGACGTTCCCGCGGACGCGGCAGATCGACCTCGAGGATGTCGCCGACGGTTGCCGCCGGACCGTTGGTCATCATGACGATGCGGTCGGACAGCAGCACCGCCTCGTCGACATCGTGGGTCACCATCACCACCGTGCTGCCAGTGGCGGCGACGATCTTCATCAGCTCGTCCTGCAGATTGGCACGGGTCAGCGCGTCCAGCGCGCCGAACGGCTCGTCCAGCAGCAGCACCTTGGGCTCCATGGCCAGCGCCCGGGCGATGCCGACACGCTGTTTCATGCCGCCGGAGATTTCGGCCGGATATTTCAGTTCGGCATGCGTCAACCCCACCAGCGCCAGCGCCGCGCGGGTGCGCTCGGCCAACTGCGCCTTGCTCTCCTTGCCGCCGAACACCCGTTCCACTGCCAGATGGACGTTTTCCGAGCAAGTCAGCCAGGGCAGCAGAGAATGGTTCTGGAACACTACGGCGCGCTCCGGGCCAGGCCCCGCGATCTCGCGGCCGGCGCACAACATGACGCCTTCGGTCGGCATCAGCAATCCGGCGATCAGGTTGAGCACCGTGGACTTACCGCAGCCGGAATGGCCGATCACTGAAACGAATTCACCTTTGCGGATGGTCAGGTTGACATCTTTCAACGCCACGAAAGCGCCGCGCCTGGAGTTGAACACCATGCCGACGCCCTCCATCTGTACATACTTTTCCATGTCGGTTTCTCCTTTACTCGGTACGGATACGGCGTGCGATCAACAGTAGGCTTTGCTCCAACGCCAGCCCGATGATGCCGACCACGAAAATGGCGATGATGATGTGCTCGACGTTGAGATTGTTCCATTCATCCCACACCCAGAATCCCAGTCCGACACCGCCGGTCAGCATCTCGGCGGCGACGATCACCAGCCAGGCCACGCCGATCGCCAGACGCACCCCCGTCAGCACATGAGGCAATACTGCCGGGAACAGGATCTTGGTGAACACCTTCCACTCGGACAGGTTGAGCACACGCGCCACGTTGAGATAGTCCTGCGGGATGCGCTGCACGCCGGCGGCGGTGTTGAGCACCATGGGCCAGATGCTGGAGATGAAGATCACCCAGATCGCTGCCGGATTGGCCGCCTTGAACACCAGCAGGCCGATCGGCAGCCAGGCCAGCGGCGATACCGGGCGCAGGATGCTGATCACCGGGGCTGCCATGTCCCCCAGAATGCGGAAGCGCCCCAGCACGAAACCCAGTGGAATGCCCACCAGTGCCGCCAGGCCGAAACCGATGCCCACGCGCTGCAATGAATTGAGGATGTTCCAGCCGATGCCCTGGTCATTGGGACCGTTGACATAGAACGGCTGGGCAAATACCTGCTTGGCCGATTCCCAGGTTTTGAGCGGTCCGGGTAGGCTCTGTGACTGTTGCGCCAGTATGGCCCAGGCAGCGATGAACAGTGCCACACCCACCAGCATGGGGATGCCGCGCTGCAGGCCGGTGACCAGCCATTCCGGCGCCACCGTGCGTCGGTAACCCGTCTCTTCCGGCTGCGCCGCAACCGGCCTGGAGATCCGGGCAGGCTGGGCTTGTCCCGGTTCCGCTTCGATTTTCTTCAGCGCCACGACGTTGCTCATCATGTCTCCCCGTTCAGCCCTTGATCTTGAACCCGGCGGCATACGCCTTGGGATCACTGCCGTCCCACACCACCCCGTCGATCAGCCGGGAACTGCGCATCAGGTCCTTGGGCACGCTCACCCCCAGCGCGCTGGCGGCCTCCTTGTAGAGATCGGTCTGGTTAACCTTCCTGGCGACCGCCAGATAGTCCGGATCCGTCTTGAGCAGCCCCCAGCGCCGGTGTTGGGTGAGGAACCACATGCCATCCGAAAGGTAGGGGAAAGTTACCTTACCATCATTGAAAAATTTCATGTAGTTGGGGTCTTCCCACTTCTTGCCGATCCCATTGTCATAATGGCCGAGGAAGCGTCCTTCGATGACTTCTTCCGGCGCATTGACATAAGCCTTGCCGGAAATCAGCTTGGCCACGGCGGCGCGATTGGCCGTCGCATCGATATGGCGGCAGGCTTCCAGGATGGCCATGATCATGGCGCGCGCCGTGTTGGGGTGTTTGGCCACGAAATCGGCCGTGGTGCCCAGCACCTTTTCTGGGTGGTCGGTCCAGATCTCCTGCGACGTCGCCACGGTGTAACCGACCTTGTCATAGATGGCGCGCGCATTCCAAGGCTCGCCCACGCAATAGCCATCCATGTTGCCGATGCGCATGTTGGCCACCATCTGCGGCGGTGGCACCACGATGGTCTTGATGTCGCGCATGGGGTTGATGCCATAGGTCGCCAGCCAGTAGTAGAGCCACATCGCGTGAGTGCCGGTGGGAAAGGTCTGGGCGAAGGTATAGTCGCGGTTCTCGTTGTCGAGCAGGCGCTTCAGCGTCGCCCCGTCCTTGACGCCCTTGTCCTTCAGCTGGTTGGCCAGCGTGATGCCCTGACCGTTGTTGTTCAACGTCATCAGCACCGCCATGTCCTTCTGCTGTCCGCCGATGCCCATCTGCACCCCATAGACCAGGCCGTACAGCACATGGGCCGCATCCAGCTCGCCGTTCACCGTCTTGTCGCGGATCGCAGCCCAGGAAGCCTCCTTGCTGGGCGTGATCTTGATGCCATACTTCTTGTCGAAACCCATTTCGGCCGCCACCACCACCGGTGCGCAGTCGGTGAGCGGAATGAAGCCGATCTTGACCTCGGCCTTCTCCGGCTTGTCGCTGCCCGCAGCCCATGCCGATGCGCGGATGCCGCCCGGCACCAGCCCCATCATGGCCGATGCGCCCATCGCGGCAGCGCCCAGCTTGACAAAATTGCGGCGCCCCAGATTGGGGCCCATGTTGCTGCTGTCTTTGCTCATGGTTTTCTCCTATTGCATACGCACCAAAAAGAAAAGCGTCCAACCCGCCACCGTCTCCGGTGGGGATTGGACGCCGTTGTCCAGTCTGGGCCGCCATGGCCCCATTCATTCCGGCAAGCCCCGCCGTTGGGGCGCACCGTCTATTCTTTGCTGCCGTCAGAGCAGCAACTTTGCCGCTTCGACTACCTGGCCCGCCAGTTCGGCGAGCCGGATATTCCTGTCCATCGCCATCTTGCGCATCAGGGCGTAGGCCTCTTCCTCACCCAAACCACGCTGCTTCATCAGCACGCCCTTGGCGCGCTCGATCAGCTTGCGCTCACTGAGCTTGAGATTTGCCGCATCCAACTTGGCCTTC